>CAUZCX010000080.1:0-6993 GCA_963578565.1 Anaerolineae bacterium | reverse complement strand
CCGTCACGATTCCCACCATTACGCAAGATTATGGCGTACTCGCGGAAGGACAATTGATTCCGAGTCGCCACATTGAGTTGGCATTCGGGATGGCTGGCCAGGTGACCGAGCTGCTGGTGCAGGAAGGCGAAGCGGTCACGGGCGACCAACTAATTGCTCGTTTGGACAACATCCCCCACTTGCATGCGGCATACGCACAGGCGTCGACAAATGTTGACTTAACCGCCGTGAGCCTGCGGCAGGCGGAACTGGGGTTAGAGCAAACCAACGCCAACATCAAGCAGGCGGAATATAACCTGGTGCAGGCGGAGGCCGAAACGCAGCGATCTGAACACAGTCTTGCGCAAACACAATTGGAAGGCCCGCAGCCTGCGCTCGAACGCGCACAGGCCGCCCTAGAAACCATCAGAGCACAACAGCATCTTGACACCCTGCACGACACCGCCAATCTTACGCCAGCGCAAATCGAAGGCCAGATTCAGCAGGCACTGACGCAGGTTCAGATTGCAGAAGATGCTCTACCTGTGGTTGACCAGCCAGACGTACATTACTACGATCAGCAGGTGCTTCAAGCGGAAAACGTTCTGCAGCAATTACAGTACGGCTCCGCGATCGTTGACATTGGAGCACTGACGGACGCCGTCGACAGCGCCGAAGACCGGGTGGATGACGAGAAGGACTTCCTTGACAAGGTGGAAAAAGCGGTCCCAGGCTGCCAGCTAGATATGGAGACTGACGCCCGCACCAAACTAGAATTTAACGAGAAGCTGACATACAGGTCAGAAACTTACGAAGCCAACAATGTGTACGATGTGCCGAACTGGATCGCCGAAGAGTTGCTTGCCGACTACGCCACCATCGTCAACAAGGTCACGTGGAAGTGCGACGTGGAGCGCAAATTTACGATCGATGGCCGCACCACTACTCTGGCTGATGCTCAAGACGATTACAATGATGTCGTCTCTCAATATGACGAGGCAGTGTTAGAACTGAAGAAGGCCAGACTGCAGAATGAGGAATCTATCCGCACCGCGCAAATGGATCTAGCAAGAGTACAACGCAATCTGGGGTGGGCACAGAGCGATGAGTACAGTCGGGAAGGAATCCTAGCAGCGGCCAAGCAATCCGCTGACGACCCAGCTGTGCCCCAATCTGTGTCGCTGGCAACGCAGCAGTTGCAGGTTGATATTACACTGGCGCAGGCACAATTGGATGATGCGCGCTTCCGCTTGAGCGAGCTGCAGGATGGTATTGATCCCGATGCAAAGGAGTTGGCCACGGCACAACTCACCCAAGCGAAAGCGCACGCAGCTTACGCGGACACGCAGGTACAGCAGGTTGAACTGCTGGTGAAACAAGCAGAACTTGCGTTGCAGGGCACACGCGCTCAACAGAAATCTGCTGCAGTAGCCGTGGATGTGGCACGCTTGCAGCAAGAATCCGCGGCATTATCCGTGGAGCATGCGCGCGCGCAACAGATCTCCGCCCACGCGGCATTGGAATCCGCCGAAGCCGACCTCAGCCGAAACGAATTGCATGCTCCCTGGTCCGGTTCAATCGCCAACTTACCGCTCAAACTGGATACTTACGTACAACCCGGCCAGCCGGTAGCGACCCTGGCGGATTTCTCGGGCTGGAAGGTGGAGACTGACAATCTGACCGAAATCGAAGTGCCGAGAGTGACTATCGGCCAGAAGGTCGTCATCACACCAGACGCGCTTCCCGAACTGGAGCTGCCCGGCATCGTCACTGCCATCAGCACGCTGCACGCGGACAAACGGGGTGATGTGACGTACACTGTTACAGTGGATCTGGAAGAAAGCGACGCCCGCTTGCGCTGGGGAATGACCATGGTGGTTATCTTCCCACCTGCCGATTAAATCCCGGCAGCAGGATACTTACTGAGAGGAACTCATGCAAACGCTGCTACGAGAGCTGGAGATCACAGAAACTAACCGTGGCACCTGCTCTGGCGCAGACGGATGGATCTCAGAAAATTCCGGAGCTGAGCTGGTTTCCATCAACCCAACTAACGGGCAGCTAATCGCCAGTGTGCAGAGGGCCGGATCGCAATCATACGAGCGCCTGATAGAGCAAGCCGTGAGCTCATTCGCCCAATGGCGCGAACGCCCGTGCGCCGCGCCGAGGACAGCTGGTGCGCGACATGGGCAACGCGATGCCGCAAGGGCTCTCCAGCGCGATTTTCACCAGCAACGTGCATACGGCTGAGCGCCTTCTTTCCGGAAGCGGGTCGGACTGCGGCATAGCCAATGTAAACATCGGCACCTCGGGGACGGAAATCGGTGGGGCCTTCGGCGGCGAGAAAGGCACCGGGGGCGGTCGTGAGGCTGGGTCGGACGCATGGAAAGGTTACATGCGGCGCCAAACCACCACCATTAACTGGTCGAACGCATTGCCACATGCACAGGGCATTCAGTTCGCAGGTTGATATAATCAATGTCAGGACGGCCATTAACGTACTTATCCCCGGCGGCAGCGGCCTAATTGGCCGAGCGCTCACCAGAGATCTCCTAGGAAACGGTCACAGAGTGACCATCCTCAGTCGCCGTGCCGGAAGCGCAAAGCTTCCCTCCGGAGCGCAGGCATTGTACTGGGACGGCATCAACACCTCTGGCTGGATGCTAGAATTGGAGAGAACGGACGCAGTTGTACATCTGGCGGGTGAAAGCATTGCCGGATCCGGAATACTGCCACAGCGCTGGACAGATGAAAAAAAGGGGCTCATACGCTCCAGCAGAGTCTCTACAGGACAGGTACTGGCTCTCGCGATAGACTCGGCGAAACACAAACCCGCCGTTTTCATTCAGGCCTCTGCGGTAGGCTACTACGGACCGCTCGGAGCGGAACCGATCAACGAAAGTCAGCCCCCAGGCACAGATTTTCTTTCTAAAGTGTGCCTAGATTGGGAGGTATCCAGTACTGCAGTGGAGTCACTTGGTGTGCGACACTCAGTAGCACGCTTCGGTTTGCCATTGAGCATGGAAGGCGGTGTGCTTCCCCGCCTGACACTGCCAATCCGCATGTTCGTCGGCGGGAGGCTTGGAAGCGGCAGTCAATACTATCCTTGGATTCACATAGCCGACACAGTGGGGGCCTTGCGCTTCTTGATTGAAAATGAGGGCACGCACGGAGTCTTCAACATCACCTCTCCGGAACCGGTGACCAACCAAGAGTTCACCAACACCCTGGCGCGCGCGCTACGGAGACCAAGCTGGCTGCCTTTACCAGGATTCGCGTTTCGGGCGCTCTTCGGCGAAATGGCTTCCGTAGTACTCTGTGGCCAGCGCGCGATGCCGGAGCACTTGCAGTCGGCAGGATACACCTTCCTATACCCTGACCTAGACACAGCTATTCAAGATCTAACATCAGCGTTGTAATCAGTCAGTTGTTTGCTTGGCCCTCTCCACGCTGTATTCAAAGATTGGCACAAAATCCCCACCGCCAACCACTATCTGCCGTTCTTCTGTGTAGCGCGAATACAGTCCTACTGACAGCGTGAAAATGTCGCTGTCAAGCACTGCAGGCAGTTGGAAAACATGTACATCCACAATTTTCTCCCCGGGCTGCCATGTAGATGTAGCTCTATTGCCGGTCACCGGAGGTCCATCATGCGATGCCAGCAGCATTCCATCATAATCTAGAAGGTGTACGAACACGATGTAATCGTGTTCGATACGCGTAGCCGGGGCGGACCAGAGCAGCGAAACACGTAAGCGATCCCCTGCCGAGATGGACTCTCCTGCTTCCTGTCCATTGACACCCACGTGGGCACGTTCTAGTTTAGGCCCAGCCGCGAACACAGCACTTACATCCCGGCTACCTGACGCACTGGCCGGGTTACTGGCAAAACGGAGCAGCCTCAGCTTGCCCACGCGATATTCCACCTCTCGCACGTACCCGCGATCCAATAAGTCCAACACGGTCGCCTCTGCATCCCATTGAAGCGCCTCGATAGGAACGAACCACAAGCGCCGATACTGCCACGCCAATTGCTGAAGCGCAGCAAGCGTTTCCATGCGGTTGGCCTGGGGCTCTTCAGGCAGCATAGCGCGCGCCAGCGTCAACTCTCGTAGATAATAATCCTGGGCCGGGTCAGGAAAATTAGCGATGAAAACATCTCCCGCGCGCGCCTGTGACTGTAGAATTCCTGCCACCTCGCGCATGCCTCGGTTTTTGCTCCATTGAGGCGCAAAAAAATAATTACTCAGTGCAAAAACTACCAGCGCAGCCGTAAGCAGCGCTACCAGCGCAGCTGTCACAGCGCCATTCGGACGACGCAGCAGCGCATACCATCCTGCGGACAGCAGCAGATAGACCGCCGGAAACGCGACCAAGAAGTAGAAGGAATTGAAAGTGCCGCGCCGGGTGGTCACTGCGTAAATGCCGGCGAGAGTAAGCAAAGGCCATGCAATCAGGAATGCTGTCCAGGTACGGTTTTTGCTCCGACTTAGAGAGGCAGCACCATGCACAGCCAGCACAAGCCCTAGTCCCGCGACCGGCAGGCCCAGCTCAGGCAAGACGACCGGCCCAAGCGAAAAGTCGGCAGCGATGCGGCTCACATAATGCAGAGGAGGAATCACGGCCGGGTCAGCCAGCTGCCCTCGGGCGTACACAGGAAGAATCACCACAGCCCACGGGAACACCAGCAGCGCCACCGCGCCAGATGCCAAGATCCAGCGCATCCAGTTCGTATCTCGTTTGGCGAACACATACACACCATGAGCCACCAGACCGAAGAGAGCGTAATAGTGGCTGTATATCGCTAGCGTCCCACTCCCTACGTAGACCCACCAATCACTGGAACGCCCCCGCAGCATACCATCCATCCGAAGGGTTGCCAGCAGTACGAAAAGGATCGCCAGCTGGTACATGTGGCGCACGTCCTGCGCCAGCCAGATTTGGAACGGATGCAGCGCGGTAATCACAGCTGCGCCCAGGCCCAACGCGGGCGACCCGGCGCGCGCGCCAAACTGATACAACAGCGCCACCAGAGCCAGGCTCAGGAACGCGGAAGGCGTGCGTAGCGCCCATTCGCTATCGCCGAAAACACGCACCCACCCTTGCAAGGCCAAGTGATGCAGTGGGGGGTGCGGATCACCTTCGCGTATGATGCGCTCCAACAGTGCAGTCGGCCCAGGTTCGCTAACAACAAAAATCCATGACCCGGCCTCGTCACCACGCAATTCCTGCGCACCCAAGCGATAGGCCCGCAGCCCCCATGCCACGATCAGAATCAACAGAAGCGCCACAAAGCGCCGCTGCTGCTCCAAGGGTTTTATCACCGTATATTCAAATTCGCATTATGTGAGGGCGTCAGCCACAATCTCAGCCACATCGCGCACCCGCATACTCTCGCCGTTAGCGCGGCTAGCGTCGGTCATCATCACCATGCAAAAGGGGCAGCCCACTGCCAGAGTGTCCGCGCCCGTGCTTTCAGCCTCTTCAAATCTAGCCGCGCTAACGGCGAGCTTTCCGGGTTCTTCCTCCTTCCACATCTGGCCTCCGCCCGCGCCGCAGCAGAAGGAATTGTTGCGCGTCCGGTCCATTTCAGACAACTCAACCTTTCCAGCGGACAGAGCTTCACGCGGGTCATCAAACACACCATTATGCCGCCCCAGATAACAGGGGTCGTGAAAAGTAACTCGCTGCGCGCCGCCGCCTGTGCCATTCAGCTTCAGTTTGCCCGCGTCGATCAGTTGATTAATCAACGTGGTATGATGGACCACTTCAAAATCCCCGTCAAACTGCGCATACTCCGCACCCAACGTATGCAGACAATGCGGACAGGTAGCCACAATCCTGCGCGCGCCAACGGCGTTCAATGTCTCGATGTTGGCCGAAGCCATCTCGAAGTACAGATACTCGTGCCCCGCTCGGCGCGCCGTATCACCCGTGCAACTTTCCTGACCACCCAACACCGCGTAATTGACGCCGGCTGCCTTTAGGATCTTGACAAACGAGCGCGCCACTTCTTTCGCACGTGGATCGTAACTAGCCGCGCAGCCTACCCAGTACAAATACTCGAAATCTGGGTTTTCCTCAACTGTGAGTACTTCCAGTCCGTCGGCCCAGGCCATGCGTTCTTCGCTCATCTGCCAAGGATTACCCTGCCGCTCCATACCGTTGAAGGAATTCTGCAACTGGCCCGGGAACTCGCCCGCCGTCAGCACCTGGTAACGGCGCATCTCCATGATATCAAACATCGGTTCGTTGCCCACCGGGCAAATCTCCACGCAAGCGCCGCACGTAGTACACCCCCATAGCGCCGATTCGCTGATCGCGTTTCCCACCAGCGGAGCAGAAGTCATCCCACTCGCCATAGCTGCCATGTCGCTCTGCAGCATGTAACGCTTGTTGATCTCCAGTGCAGATGGCGAAAGTTCCTTGCCAGTAACATAAGCCGGACAGACATCCTGACAACGGTTACACATAATGCAGGCAAAAGCATCCAGCAGCAGTGTCTGACCGAGTTGCTCCAAACGTTGCGCGCCGAACTCCTCCATCTCTGGATCGTCAAAATCCATTGGCGGCAGTGCGCCCAGTGCCGTGCGCCGAGGGCGCATAAGATAATTAATCGGCGCAACAATTAGATGTAGATGCTTGCTATAGGGGAAATATGGCATGAAGAGCAAAATCAGTCCCAACGCCATCCACCAAGCGACATGCTCTAGTGCTAGCAAGCCGGCCGGCGGCAGCCCGGCCCACAGACCGGCAGCCAGCGAGCCGAACGGCTGCCAGGTATCCACGCCATAAGCTGCAATCGCCGCGCTGGCACCGATGAAGCGAAATCCCACGTGCAGCAATATGAACACACCCACAATTAGCGAATCTTGCCGCATCCCAACGTCCGCTTTGGGATGCAGTTTCACATTTTCTGCGATGGTCAACTGGCGCGCTGACGCTGCAAAACGCCGCATCAGGAAATAGATTATCCCGGCCAGCACCGCTACGCTCACGAGGTCTGCACCGAGG
>CAUZCX010000079.1:0-7093 GCA_963578565.1 Anaerolineae bacterium | reverse complement strand
CAGCGGGTGAACACGCTAACCAAATTGTCTCTGCAGGATATGGTAGGCGAACGTGATTGCCACAACTCAGAGCATACTCAAACCCTGAGTGACCGTGCTCATTCTATTTTTTCACTCTTTTCCGTTCGAATGCGAGGACTTAGTATTTACCATCAGATTGAACATCTACTGTGGTCTACATGATCGAACGTTTGCACACCAGCACCCATATGTCACTGGCGGCAATTGGCTCCCTTGATTGCGATCATACCCCACTCCAGATGCAAATTAAGGTTATCCATGGCTGCGATCATATGATGTTTCAAGGTCAGGTCATCGAGTACCGCTTACAGCTTATATCCATGGTCAGTTCCCGATGGCTCACCGAGATTACCCATGTCGAGGAGAAAGTGTTCTTCGTAGATGAGCAGCGTATTGGCCCATACCGTTATCGGCATCACGAACACCACTTCGCAACCATCGAAGGTGGCACCAGGATTACCGATCAAGTCACTTACGCATTGCCCTTCGGTCTATTTGGGTATCTCGTTCACGCCACCTGGGTAAAATATCAACTCAAACAGATTTTTGACTATGGCCGCGAAAAATTGCAAGGGCTATTTGCGTGAAAACCTTACCTGAGGTGAGCATAGCACCAACATAGGGCTGGTCATAACACAACATTGTTCTAGAGATTGTATTAGAGCGCATCATCTGATACAATCTCTTTTACCTTTGCTCGTAAAGGCAACTCAATCAATGATGCGCATGTGCAACTCAGGGAGCAGGCGCCGGGAGAGATTACTCTGCAGCAAACCCTGAGGGTCACAGCGCCTCTTTAGGTCTACGAGATGGGCGAGAGTATCCGCCCCAAGAAACGCCCGTGCCACCTCCGGGCGCAATGTACTGTCTTTTGCGAAATAAAAACGCCCGCCTGCCTGCAACACAATTACATCCAGATCTGCCACCAGCGATGCCAACCTGGCGCGATTACGTTTGCTCACACGGAAATCTAGTGCCAAAGAGAATCCATCCAGGTTACACGAAACAAGGAACTCATCTGCTCGATGCCGCTTGAGTACACCCAGATGCGCGCACAGACCGCGCTCCTTACAACGACGCAAGACCGCTCTAAACGTGCTTGCCGAGTTCCTGGCCGGTATGAAACACTGGTATTGAATAAAACCGCCCGGCAGAAAAGCGCGCCGCCAGTGCGGCACATAATCGAGCAAAAAATTGAACTGGGGCAGTGACTGCGTGAAACTGTGTCCATCCCGGAATACCCCGGAATAGTAGCGCGCGCTATTTATCAGTTGCCATCCTAGCCGGTGATTGAGCATCCGCAACATCCGCCAAACCCAATCTCTAGGCAGCACTCCGAAAAAGGCCGTTGGTAATTCATAAGTGCACGGGTCTTCGACGGCCGGTTGCGCATGGATTTTTTCGGTCGGCAGGTGGCGGGCCGTGTGCACCACACCCCGCCCCAGCGTCCGCCCAGCCGAGATACAATCCACCCACCCGACCACGTAATCTTCCTCTTTGTGCGCGTCAACGATCTCCAACATAATATCAATTGTGGCCGCCGTGAACGTGCGCACACGCACCGTGCCAGATTGCACTCGCTTCAATTGCAAGGTGAGTGAGAGGAAACAGCCAAGCATTCCGAAGGATCCAAGCATGCTCTCGAAAAGTTCGCGGCGCTCGGTTCGGCTGCAATGTACTACCTCACCCCCGGGAAGCAACGCGGTAAACGCAAGCACATGCTCACCAAATGAGCCGGCGCTCCAGTGGTTCTTGCCGTGGATGTTCATGGCAGCGCAGCCGCCAAGGGTTGGCTGCATGGTGCCCGGCACCACCGGCGGCCACCAGCCCGAGAAGATGGTTTGCCGCCAGAGCTGTCCGATCGTCACTCCAGGCTCGACCGTAATCACACCACTCTCCGGATTCCAATCAAGAATGCGCTGCATACAGGACAAATCAAGTAACAATGCCTCGCCATTCAGAGACGCATCGCCATAGCTCTGGCCAGCACCGCGAAAACCCACGGATAGCCCATGCCGACGCGCTAGGTGAAAAACCTGCCGCACACCGACTTCGTCCGTGACACGATGTACGTGGCAAAGCGCTGCCGACGCCAACCCCCATGCGGGCACGCACTGCATATTATCAAAGGGGACTGCCGAAATTTCTGAGCGCACGGATGGTCAGATGTTCAGCCGCCGAAAAATGAAGCCTGGCAAATGACGCACCACCCACCCTACCAGCGCCCAGCGCGCGGGAACATAGGCCGTGGCGCGATGCCGCCTGATTGCCTTCCAGATTAATTCGGCAGCGGATTCTGCGGAGATCGGACCCCTCTCTCGGTCAGCGTTTTCCAGCAGCGCGGTCTGCACCTGACCTGGCTTAATAGTGGTTACAGTCACACCGTGTCTCGCCAGTCGATTTCGCCATCCCTCCAAATACGTGTGAAGCCCGGATTTAGAGGCCGTGTATGCCGGCATGCCCCGTCGACCACGATCTCCAGCAACGCTGCCTATGCCGACAATGTGACCGCCACCAACGCGCTCGAAACGCTCAGCGGCCAGATTCAGCCATACGGCTGCGCCCAGCAAATTAACGCGAAAGATATGCAAATCTTTTTCGCTGCTGAAAACGGTCGCATCATTGGGATACTGCATACCTGCGTTATACACAATCAAGTCCAGACCACCGAGAACCGCGCAAGCTCTCTGGAAGAGTCCCGGCACATCCGCCGTAGCGAGCACATCATGGATGAAATAAACCGCTTGGCCAACACCGCCAGCGCTAATTTCTGCGCAAAGACGCTGTAGATGTTCCTCACGCCGGGCGAGCAACGCTAGCGCGTATCCCTCACTCGCAAGCCGACGCGCCAGCGCCGCGCCGATTCCAGAAGACGCACCAACGATAATTGCGTTTTGGCGCAGCTCGAGCGGCCGTGGAGGTGTCAGGGTTTGCGGCCTATCTTCACCCATCGTGATCGTGCATCCGTAAGAAAGCCATTAACCCACCCATTGTACCTCAGCGCGGCCTCATGACGGTGCACAGACGGAGGAGAAAGAAAGAGCCATGCCGGCCTAGCCTGAGCGGGGGGGCGCCGCTTTACCAAGCAGTCCGGCACAGCCACCAGCATTATAGCCGGTCGCGCAAATTCTGTGTTATTCCAATTTACGTTTCCGAGCCTTGTAAGGAAACACGGTCAACACTATGCTGAAAAGGTAGAGTGTGAACAGAGGGGCCATAACCAGCAGCATGTTGAAAGGATCTATCGTCGGAGTGATGGCCGCAGCCACGATTGCGGTAATCACCACGGCCAAGCGCCAGCCATGCAACAGTTTTTGTGGCGTCACCACATCCAGCCAAGTGAGGAACATAAGCACTAGCGGCATCTCGAAAGCCACGCCAATCCACAGCGTGATGGAAAGTACGAACTTGACGAACGCCCTCGAAGTCCAATTAACTACGAAAATATCCGCCATGAATCTACTCAGAAAATCAGTGGCTGCTGGAATCATCAGAAACCAAGCGAAGGATGCGCCAGCCACATACAGCAGTAAAGCACCTGGCACCACACCAATGAGCACGCGTCGCTCGCGGCGCGTCAGTCCAGGGGAAACAAAAGAGAGCACTTGATAAATCAGCAGCGGTGACGCCAATGCCATCCCTCCGGTCAGGCCCACCCGCAAAAAAACTGCGAAGCCTTCAGTTGGCTCAATCACTTGCAGCAAGCCGCCATAAGGCCTGATAAGCACCTGGATGACTTCCTCGGCGAACAAGAAGCTCACTGCGCATGTCATGGCAAGCATGGCAGCCGACCACAATAAGCGCACACGTAATTCAGACAAGTGCTGCAGCAACGGCATTTTCACACTCGGATTTTCCGTATTGGAGTCGCTGGCGCTCATTTTTTTGGTGGACGCCATGCACTGTACGATGTCGGCGGTTGCACGTCAATATTGGGGTCATCCAGAGTCGAAGCCTCCGCAGCAGCCTTCGCCGGCATCGCGGTCTCAGGTTCGGACCGCGTGGTCGCATCCGGCGCGCCTTGTGCTGGCACGCCACCCGCCAACTCGTCCTCCACCCGAATCTCGGCTGCCAGATCCTTCAATTCCGCCAACTCGTCTTCCATCCGAATCTCGGCTGCCAGATCCTTCAATTCCGCCAAGTTGGGAAAATCTATGCTATCGCCAATAGCATCTTCCTCTATGTCCTTGAGCTGCTCCCGAAAGGCATCCGTACCCTCCTGCCAGTAAAGCGTGAGTTTACGTGCCCAGCGGCCAAGTCGATATGCGTGTTTGACCATATGCTCCGGCCCGAGCACGAGCATGGCGATGACTGCCACCAGCAATAACTCCCAACCGCCAATTCCGCCGATTCCATTCATGTCGCTTCAGCCTCTCTTTTCACCCTCACCGCAAGCATCTGGCGCACGTCGTTCTCCTTGACAGCCAGAGCGCCTAGAACGCCGTTGACGAAGCGGGAGGAAGAATCACTGCCAAAACGCTTAGCCAGTTCCACGGCCTCATTAATCGCCACCTTCAGCGGTGTCTCTCCACTCAACGCGAATTCCCAAATAGCCATCCGCAGCACATTGCGGTCTACATAAGCCATCTGAGAGAGCGGCCACTCGGGAGCATAGCGATGTATAACTTGATCGATCCAGGCACGCTGCCCCCATGCGCCCTCCACCAGCCAGAGAGCAAATGATGCCTGGCGCTCGCTCAGAGCGCCAGCAGCCCGTTGGTTCTCAAAAACCTCCGCGAGCGCATGTCCACTACAATCTATTTCGTACAGCACCTGCAAAGCAATACAGCGGGCTTTGCGCCGGGCTTTCATATGCGCTCACCTCCGGGGGAAGCGGGGTCGCAGGTTGCTCCACGCGAGTGTTGATGATGGCTCAGTTGTGACCCGCCTGGAACAGCGCCCCGTTTGAATAGCCGATTACCCCGCCGGACACAGATGAAATGCCAGCGATTTCCTCCACAGCGAGTGCGTAAATTCGCGTGATGGTCACCAGAACCGCCGGCGCCACAACAGAGCGGTCCCGCGTGCACACTACGGCCTCCGTTCTTCCTGGTTCACTCATGTTTATGGCCTCATGCCATCACCATGCCACCATCCACATTCAGCACCTGGCCAGTAATATAACCGGCGTACTCATCGGCCAAAAACGCCACTGCTCCGGCCACTTCGGTGGGCTCACCCCAACGCCCCAGCGGAATCGCTGCGAGCGAGCTCTCCTTAATATCATCAGGCAAATCATTTGTCAGCGCCGTAGGTACGAAACCAGGCGCCACCACGTTCACAGTGATTTTGCGCGGTGCCACCTCGCGCGCAAGAGCGCGCGAGAAACCGATCAGGCCAGCCTTGGAGGCCGAGTAATTGGTCTGGCCCGGGTTTCCGGATATACCTGCCACCGAGCTAATGTTGACAATGCGCCCGTAACGCTTACGCATCATGGCCCTCACCGCTGGTTTGCAGCAGTTGAAGGCACTTTTCAGATTAACGCGCAGCACCACATCCCAGTCCTCTTCCGACATGAGCATTATCACCTGATCGCGGGTGACGCCGGCATTGTTCACCAGAACATCCAGTTTTCCATGGTCAGTGACGGTATATTTGATAAGGGCCTCAGCCGCGGAGTAATCTGAGACATCGGCCTGAAATGCGCTGGCATCGCCTCCCGCTTTTGTGATAGCATCCACCACGGCAGTCGCCCCATCAGCATCATGCGCATAGTTCACTACCACGGTGGCCCCTCCAGCCGCGAGCTCCTCGGCGATCGCACGACCGATTCCACGCGACGCACCCGTTACCACCGCCACTCTATCTACAAAACTCATATCCACCTTGTCATACACCTTTCGCAGGCAATGATGCAGCGGCATTATACCCCAACTGCTTCCGAGGTCAGCAAGTCCTGACAGCCCAACCTGCGGTAAAATAGACGCGTTGCTACGGAAACCAACACCGCAATGGTAAAGCGATTTGAAGCTGACGGAGGTATAAGAATATACCAGCTGCGCCTCCAGGCCTTCCCCGATTTCTACACGCACTCACATCTGGTATTGGGTACGGACACGCCCACTTTAATAGACATCGGTTCTGGATGGACGCATTCAAACGATGACCGTGTCACGGCATTCGCCGACCTGCAGTACGAGCACAGCGAGGGAGTTTCGCTCGCGGACGTAGGCCGCATTATGATCATGCACGGCCATTTCGGCCATTTTGGAGGTCTGGCGTTCGTCCGCGAACACACGCAAGCGCCCGTCGGTGTGCACGCACTGGATAGCCACGTGCACACCGACGGGCGCTTGCGTGTTGGCCTCAAAAAGCCTGCGCACTTTTCTTGTCCAGGCTGGCCTCTCTGAGAAACGAGAGGCGGAGATGATGCAGATGTATAACTTTGCCAAGAGTATTTATCATTCTATGCCAGTTGATTTCACCCTGCGGGAGAACGAAACTGTGGCGGACAGTTTCCACTTCTTCCACGTCCCCGGCCACTGCCCAGGCCAATATGCGTAACAGGTCGCGAACGTGCTCTTCACAGCTGACCACATTCTTTCTCGCATCACCCCGCACCAGTCTACCGAGAGCATCACTCGCAATGTTAGTCTGGGACACTACCTCGACTCACTACGCAAAGTACGCGATCTTCCCGGAGTCAGACTGTGCCTAGGTAGGCACGAGCTGCCGATCCGCAACCTACCGGAACGAATGGATGAGATTCATGCTTCGCACGAACAGCGGTTGCGCAAAGTGCTTGAACTGTGTGCATCCCCAACCACCGTCAAAGACGTTTCACACAACCCTTTCGGAGCCGCAACGGGTTACAATGTACTGCTAGCGCTTGAGGAGACCGGTGCGCACATCGAGTATTTCTATCAGCGCGGTGAATTGGCAGTGGCAAACCTGGATAATGTAGAAACCGTTCATTATCCGGTGGTAAGTTATCGCCGCGTGTAATCGAGAGGAGATCCAATTATGAATAAGAACGCGTTTTTTGTCGCAGCTGCGCTGATTGCAGGAACAGCCAGTCTATCAGGGTGCGAGCAAGAGAAAGACGCTACTACCGAATCCGTCACGATTCCCA
>CAUZCX010000078.1:0-7197 GCA_963578565.1 Anaerolineae bacterium | reverse complement strand
TGGGTGCGCAAATGGGCGGCGCCAGTGTTGTTGAGCAGGTCGCGGTGACCGGAATTCACCGCCAGAATGGGCATGTGACTGGAGTAGCCACCACCCACGGAGATGTGCGGGCTGAGACTGTTGTCAATTGTGCTGGCATGTGGGCGCAACAGTTGGGCGCCCTCTGTGGAGTCAACATTCCTCTGCATGCGGCCGAGCATTTTTACATCGTTACCGAGCCTATCGACGGGCTCCCGAATGATTTACCAGTGCTGCGTGATCCTGATAGTTGGACCTATTTCAAAGGAGAGGGCGGTGCTATGTTGGCTGGTTTCTTCGAGCCGAACGCGAAGCCGTGGGGGATGAATGGCATCCCCGAGGAATTCGAATTTGGCAGCCTACCGGAAGACTGGGATCATATTGAGCCTGCGCTTCGGAAAATGATGCACCGCGTGCCCGTACTTGAAGATACAGGGGTGCACACCTTGTTCAACGGACCTGAGAGTTTCACACCTGATGATAGTTACCATCTGGGGGAGGCCCCGGAACTGAAAGGGTTCTTTGTGGCAGCTGGTTTCAATTCTATCGGGATTGCGTCTTCTGGTGGGGCCGGCAAGGTGCTGGCAGACTGGATTGTCAATGGCTACCCTCCCATGGATCTCTGGGACGTGGACATTCGCCGCAACATGTTCTTTCAGGGAAATCGCAAATACCTAAGTGCGCGCGTTTCCGAGGGGCTGGGGATGCTGTACGAAATGCACTGGCCCTTTAGGCAATACCGTACCGGCCGGGGTGTGCGCCAGTCGCCTTTGCACGCGCGCATGCAGGCTCTGGGTGCATGCTTCGGCGAAGCTGCCGGCTGGGAACGCCCGAACTGGTTCGCTCCAGATGGGGTGAGGCCGGAGGACGAGTATTCCTATGGCCGCCAGAACTGGTTCGAGTTCTCCTCGCGGGAGCACCACGCTGTCCGCCAGAACGTTGGCCTCTTCGATCAGACATCGTTCGTGAAATTCCTGTTGCAGGGCCGCGACGTGGTGCAGGTGCTCAACCGTATCTGTGGCAACCAGCTGGATGTTCCTGTGGGCAAAATCGTGTACACGCAGCTACTTAATGAGCGTGGCGGCATCGAGGGGGATGTGACGATCACTCGCCTGACTGAGGACACATTCTTCATTGTGGACTCGGGGATTGCGCAGACCCGCAATTACTATTGGATTAGGAGCCAGATCCGTCCCAATGAATACGCCTGTCTGACGGACGTCACTTCTGGATATGCTGTGCTGGGGGTGATGGGCCCGAATTCCAGAACGTTCTTGCAGGGCCTGACTTCCGCGGATCTTTCCAATGACGCTTTTCCATTTGCCACGGCGCGGGAGATCGAGATGGGCTACGCCCGCGTACGTGCTGCGCGCATCACTTATGTGGGTGAACTGGGTTGGGAACTTTACATTCCCACCGAGTGCGCTGCTGGGGTCTATGATGTGATCGAACAGGCGGGCAAAGCGGTTGATCTGGCCCAATGTGGCTATCACGCCTTGAATTCACTGCGCATAGAAAAGGGTTATCGGCACTGGGGCCACGACATCACTGATGAGGACACGCCCATTGAAGCCGGGCTGGGATTCGCGGTGAAATTCTCCAAAGAGATGCATTATAACGGGCGTGAGCGGCTCATGCGCCAGAAGGAATTCGGCGTGTCCAAACGACTTGTTACATTCGTCCTGGAGGACACTAACAGACTTCTTTACCACAATGAACCCATCTTCCGTGATGGCGAAATAGTGGGTTATATTACCTCCGGAATGTTCGGTCATACCATTGGCGCTGCTATTGGAATGGGATACGTAAACCATGCGGATGGAGTCAGTGCTGATTTTGTGTCCGCGGGAAAATATGAACTGGAGGTGGCAGGAGAACGCTTATCTGCTCGCGCCACACTCCGGCCGTTGTATGACCCAGAGAACGAAAGGATAAAAAGCTGAAACTAATTGGCCCTGTATAAGTGCAGACCATGCGCAGTACGGCAGGCGTTCCCTGTGTTGATGCCGCCAATATTGGCGGCAAGATTGTGGATTGGTTGTAATAGCCAGATCATCGCACGGAATTATTTTCCGCGCAGGCGCGCGGCTTCTGCTCCTTGGGTGCGTCCGTGATCGGTCTCCTGGTCGTAGGTAAGGTTACGGTCGCGGAAGCTGGCGTGGTTGGCCTTAACCTCCATGTTTGCTTGCTCGCATTCGGGAGCATTTAGTACTTCAGCTTCATTCGCTGCCGTTAATTCCACCAGCTGCTGCCGGTGCCCATCCTCGTGAACCAGCAGCGCGTTGTAGAAACTAAGCCACTCGGCTTGAAGTGTTTCTGAGCCTACCGCGAAGTTTACCCAGTGAGGCATGGAGGTTTCTATACTCGTGCTAATCTTTGCATGTTCCATGTGCGTGCAATCGGCAACTTGGTAGCTCCATGAGAAGCTCGTTACCCCAGCCATCGGTTGTCCGTCCACCAACGGCGCGCTAGTGCGCATGTTGTCGTAGACCTCATTCCCATTCACACCGCTGACCTCGTAATGTGTGCAGTAATCGCACAGAGGATATTCGGCGGTCGTTGTGGGTTCCGGTTCTGTCTCCTCCGCGACCTGTTCTCCAGACTGCATCTGGTCACAGTTTGCCAGTAGACTGGAAGCTGCCCAGCCGTTGCTGCCCTCCACCGTAGTGAATTCGTACCAGCCTTGCTTTTCCTGCTTGATTGTGACTTCTGTGCCATAGGCCAGCGAAGTCAACTGGCGGCAGTCGCTGCTTGCGCACGCTCGCATGATGATACTGGGCTGGTCTGCGACGCATTTTGTCGGTCCCTGCTGCGCTTGTTCACTCTGGGCACCAATTTTGGTCGCTCCGCTGAGCGCTGAGGCTTGCTGCAGGTTCACGGCCGCCCCGGCCACATCCAGAGAGCTGCTTATGGTAGTGGGCGGGCTCTGGTAAAAGGATGGTTCCAGACCGGAGGCCACCAGTTCCCCTGTGGCTGCTCTGGAACCATCCCAGGCGAAAAGCTCGTTATCCGGCGTGACAAAATACCAATCGCCGTTGGAGGCCTGCAGCCATTTCTCGGCGCTACCGCCCCAGTTATCGTGTTTTGAGCTGTACACAAATTGATAGAAATTGTGCAGGCGCATCCATTCCGGCTGGTCAACAGCGCTGTGGAAAGTGTAGCGCATGGTCTCCGGGTTTCTTATCACGACAGCCAGAGCGGCCGCAACAGTGATGAGCATCACAATTATGATTGGGTGGGTCCACTTGACGTGGATACCTTTGATGATCATTGTGCGCTGACTTGCAGGGCGTTGATTTGCGCGCGCAACTGGGAAATCTCACTGAAGAGCTCCGGCTCTCGCGTGACCCCGATGGTTCTGGCGCGGTGCTTGCGGTTGGCAAGCTCGATGGTCAGGCGCAGCCGCTCAGCTCTTTTGGGCTTCTCTCGGTCGTCCAGCAATGCTGGACGACCAGGGCTGACTGTGAGATGCACGTATTCAGCCTCAGATAGAGCATCGCCAATCTCATCACGCAGCTCCATTATAAGGATGTCCTGTTCTTGCCGGTATGCTAACTGAAAACCAAGGTACCATACCAGCAGTCCGAGCGCCGCAATGAGAATACTTATGGCCGTGCCCATACCCGGTGAGCGCCCGCCGTAATTGTGCAGCGCGTGCAATGTGTAGGCGCATAGCAGTCCGCCGGTGATGTAACCTGTATCTTTCCATACTCCGAGCGCGTGGCGCGCCATACCAAACCCAGCGCCGACCACGCCCGAGTACATCGCATGCGACAGTCCAAATACCAGCCCGCGCAAAACGAATAGCTCGAAGAGCGCGTACCATCCTCTGCTCTGCAGCGCATCAATATAATAGATGTAGTTTTCAGCGGTGGCGAATCCTAGTCCAACCATCGCTCCGTACACCATGCCATCTAATACCCCGTCGAACTCCTGCCGTGCGAGCACAAAGATCGCCGCAATGGCAAGTGCTTTAAGCAACTCCTCTACTCCCGGCGCCACCAGCGTATTTACGACGTCGCGCGACAACCATGCCAGTGGGCTGATAAGTTGTGGGTTTAGCAGCTCGCTCAGGATCACTGATGGTACTGTGCCCCACACGAACAACAGTACCAGAAAATGGATTGGCTCGCGCTCATAGCGGTCGGCCCGGTAAAATAGCAGCGCGAACAACACTCCGGGTATGGCGCACGCCAGAAGTGCAGCAACTATCGCTACAGAAGGCAGGATCATACTAGCATTCTAGCATGATCAGGGTGAAAGGTTAATCGGCGGGGCGGTCGCGCAGAACTTCTCCACGAGCTTGGTGCGCTTGCGTACATATTGCAGGCCGCTGTGGTGATAGTGAATCCGGGTGGTACGGTAACCCTCATGTGGGTGATGTTGGATAGGTTTGCGCTCTTGCCGCCCAGTAGGATGTGCATGGCCCTCCACGATCAATCGAGCTCCCCTGCCAGTTGGGCAACTTCACCGCAGGTGCACACGCATTTTTTGTTGTCATCTCTTTCTCGCTCTGTTCCTATTGTCTAAGTAAACGGGGATATTCTATTACTCAGATCGAGCGGATAAGTGTATATTCGAATAGCAACCAATAGCTTGCCTGCGCGTCTTTTCATAGTATATACTGACCGGGTGCTGGTAAGCTCCTTACGCGACTAGCTGGAGGGCGGGGGACAATAATTGTGGGAGGGCTCATGGATTTTTCCAATCGAGTAGTGCTGGTGACCGGTGCATCGCGGGGCATTGGGCGAGCTATAGCATTGGCTTTTGCGGAGACGGGCGCGCATGTGGCTGTGCATTACCATCAGGACCATGAAAAAGCGACTGAAACACTCGCTTCCCTCCATGGTGGAGTCCATAAGGTTTTTCAGGCGAACATTTCCCAGTCATCCGAGGCGCAGTCGCTTGCGCGTGCGGTAGTTGATGAAATGGGTACTATCGACATTCTGGTTAACAACGCTGGCATTCTTGCCCAGCAGGTGCTGCCCGGGATTAGTTACGGGGAATGGCGGCGCAGCTGGCAGCGCGTGCTGGACGTAAACCTTTTAGGGCCAGCCAATCTCACCTTTTGTGTGGTGGAGCACATGCTCACGCGCGGAGGTGGCAAGATTGTGAACATCTCCTCGCGGGGCGCATTTCGGGGAGAGCCTCAGGCCCCAGCTTATGGTGCCAGCAAGGCCGGTTTGAACGCGCTAAGCCAGTCCCTGGCGCAGGCGCTCGCGCCGCACAACATCTTTGTGTATGTGGTCGCACCTGGTTTCGTGCAGACCGAGATGGCCGCGGAGCTGCTCTCGGGACCCAACGGAGAATCCATCCGGCGGCAAAGTCCGCTGGGCCGGGTGGCCCGACCGGAAGAGGTGGCGCGCACCGTGCTGTTTCTCGCCTCCGAGGGCACTGACTTTCTTACCGGCTGCATAGTGGATGTGAACGGCGCTTCATACTTGCGCTCCTGAGTGTGGCCGCTCGGAGTGGTTGGACTTTACATGCTCAGAAAACCTGATTCAACAACCAGCGTAGTGAGAGAATCAAGCGCATGGATTGTAGTCTGGTGTGCGCTCGCGGCCATTGTAATATGGTACTTGCACGCCGAACTTTACACTGTCTATGGTCCGTTTCTTACGCTCAGAGACTGGGGGATACCACCGCCTTGGGCGCAATTAATTCGGCACAGCCGTTGGGTGGCGCGGGGGGTGGGAGCACTGGGGCTGGCTACACTCGTTTTCATCGAAATGAAAAGGCAAGCGGTGAGTCAATTCATTCAAGCGGTGATAAGCAGGACAGGATTCATAGTTGTCAGTGTAGTTTTGATCGGCTGTCTTTCCGGAGTTTATTTTCTGTTACCAGGATATCTGATCGCAGCAACTGATGGTATCGATTACACTACTTTGGCGTGGCAAGTAAGAAATGCGTTGGTGCTCGGTCGTTTCCCGATATGGTCCAACTGGGGGGACATGGGCTCACCGCTCATGCAATTCTTCCACCCTCTGCTTTTCACGTTGGTTGCGACAGTAGACTTGGTAGCTGACAACATCTGGGTTTCCATGAAGCTGGTTCTGTTTACGCTCCACATTCTTTCTGTTGCGGCCGTCTTCGTCTATGTAAAGCGTATTACAGTCTCCAGATTGGGTGGCATCGCGGCCGCTTGCGCAATCGGCTTTTGTTATTATCGTTACCATCTGCTAGTTTACACGAACAAATTTGTGTCGGCGCCCACCTTCCTTCTGCTCCCATTGCAGCTGTTGTTGGTTGAGGAGATCGTGGTGGGCAGTCGGGCGCGGCGGGCAGGCATGGCGTTGGCGGCTACCGTTGCTCTTGGGCTCATCTTTCATGTTCATTTTGGGATACACAATGTGTGTTTCGTGAGCGTGTATGCGGTCTTTCGGCTATTTCCCGTAGGTTCATCTCCTCTGTTTCAGTGGCGTCGCCGTACTCACGCTGGCCGACAGCTCCTGCTTTGGACTGGATTAGGAGTGCTTGCGTCAGCCGCGTACACTGTCCCAGCGGTGGTGGAACAAGACCTTACTGTCATACCGGATTTATTCTCCAGGGGTTTGTTATCTGTTCCACCTCGGCTAGTAAACGATCGCATAGCAGCCATGTTTACATTCGCGGGCAGCCAGGGAAGGGGATGGGATTACGGTTATGTGGGCGGCTGGATGATGGGTTTTGGGCTGTTCGGATATGCACTTGACCTGTACAAGCGTAACTGGAGGGTAATAGCACCGTTGAGCATCTTGGTGTTGGCGCTGTTGCTCGCTCTCGGACCGGTCGGGTTTCTTTTTAGGACTCAAGGTCGTTACAGTGTCTATGTGGTTGTAATGGGCGCGATCGGGGTTGGAGTACTGGTGGCTAGGCTGGAGTCAACCGATGTACTTGGTTTTACCAGTTGGCGCGGTGGTTGGCCCTGCGGTCGTTGCGGTCTGGTCACTCTCGCTATCTGTAGCATTATTATTGTGGACACATTGCGCTTTCAGCTGTTTCTGAATTACCTCGTACCGCCTTCTCACAATGGCAGTCCGGAGAACCGAGTCACTGCGCACCAATGGCTTGCGCGGCATCGCAATTCCATTCAGGGCAGAATCCTTGACCAGGCTCAACCTGAGAATGGTTCGCTCATACCATATGTTGCTGGACTCTCAACGTATCAAGGAAACAACGAGACTTCTCGTTGGTCGTTAT
>CAUZCX010000077.1:0-7260 GCA_963578565.1 Anaerolineae bacterium | reverse complement strand
CATCCTAGGCCTGCTTTACCCTACCCAAATTTCACGTATCCGCACCCCGGTACCAGTAATTGGTGTACCGGGTTACCCAGTAAGCACCGCGCTCACCGGAGAGATTTTAGTGCGCCCGCTATTATCTCGCTGGCAGGGTTTAATGGAGGAAACGCCCGCGCATATG
Source organism: Anaerolineae bacterium (assembly GCA_963578565.1). Taxonomy (GTDB): domain Bacteria; phylum Chloroflexota; class Anaerolineae; order Anaerolineales; family UBA11657; genus CAJWGI01. The sequence goes on along the minus strand of CAUZCX010000077.1, from coordinate 7,094 downwards.
CAGGCCACGCTTTCTCGCAAAGTACTCTCACCCGCAGGTGACGACGAATTCATGCGTGTCGCCGTAGGAAAAGTCGGGAAGAAGGTAGTGGCTACCCCACTATCGCGCGGCGCCGGTATTATCACCTCGTTGGTGCGCGCCGATGGAATCGTGCGCATTCCCCGTTTTTCGGAGGGATACCCGGCGGGGGAACAAGTGCGGGTTGACCTTTACCGACACCCCGACCACATTGAACGCAGCATTGTAGCCATTGGATCTCACGACATGACACTCGATCTCCTGGCTCAACATCTCGCGGCCAAAGCCCAGAGCCTGAGACTGGTTTCCGCAAACGTAGGCAGCCTTGGCGGCCTCATTGCGCTGCGCCGCGGGCAATGCCATGTGGCGGGATGCCACCTACTAGATCCCGAGACGGGCGAGTACAACCGCAGTTACGCGCAGCAATACTTGCCGGACATACCTATCTCTCTAATAACCCTCGTCGGCCGCGAACAAGGATTCATTGTGGCTCCCGGGAACCCGAAAGGCATCACTGCCGTCAAAGATCTCTCCGCGCCAGATGTGCTCTTTATCAACCGCCAGCGTGGGGCGGGAACACGCATCCTGCTTGACTATCATTTGCATAAATCTGGGCTAAGGCTTGAAAGTATACGCGGATATGAGCGCGAGGAGTACACTCATCTCGCCGTAGCAGCGGCCGTGGCCTCCGGAGTCGCTGACGTCGCTCTGGGTATCCGGGCAGCTGCTGCGGCACTGAAACTAGATTTCGTACCGCTGACCACCGAGCGCTACGACCTCGCCATTCCAGAAGAATATTTCGAAAGCGCACTACTCCGACCACTGCTCGATTTATTGCACGACAATGCTTTCCGATCCGCCGTCTCAGATCTACCGGGATACTCGATTGAAAAGATGGGCCACGTTGACCACCAAGCCGCTAATAAACCTGCATCGGAATAGGCACAATCACCAGAAAAAAAAGGGCAAGAGCAGCCAGAGCCACTGTCCTTCTGCCTGGGTCAAGCGGCGTTATTTCGTCCAACAGCTGCGGGTGCTGTCGCCCGAACATGTAAATTAGCACGGCCCAGAACCACCACCCCCGCCACACGAGTCCCATCAAAACCAATCCACCGATAACTAACGGCTGCCATTTGCGCACCTCCCGACCGATCAGTACGTAAAGCACATGGCCTCCATCCAGCTGCCCGGCGGGAATCAGATTTAATCCCGTCACTAGTAGCCCGACCCATCCCGCTAAAGCGACCGGATGAATAAGTACATCGACACTCCCGAAGGGCGCGGGCTGACCAGTAAAGAAGAATACCACCCAGTACAAAAGCGGGGGGATCCCACCATAAGTCTCCGGTTGCGGCAATAATTCCCCGTGCACCAGAAATTTGGCCAGCAGATATAGAATAGAGTTTCCTTCCAACATGAATCCACCCATCGGCAGCACACTTACTTCCGAAAGTTCGAGGCCGATTATCACGACTGGAAGCGCCACCGCTATACCGGCAAACGGCCCGGCCACGCCAATGTCCAGAAGCGCACGTCGATTTCGCACCGGCGCCTTCATCCTTATCACCGCTCCCATCGTTCCAAGAAACCCGGAGGGGAGAGGTATGAAATATGGCAGCGTTACCGGTGCGCCATGCCAGCGCGCAGCGAAGTAATGCCCAAGCTCGTGCGCGAGCAATATACCGAGCAGACTACCAGCAAATGGCCAGCCAGTCCACAGTATGCGTACGAATGGCCATATCGAAAACCCGTTACTCTCCAACAACGGCAGTTCACCAAGCCCACCGCCATGCATACTACCCGCATAGAGCACGCTAAGAAGCGTAAGCAAAAACAGTAATATATTCACCGCAGGGTTAGACGGTTTTTCCTGAGTTATTCCGGACGTCACTAGCACAATATGTTGGTCGCCTTGCATCCGAAAGAGAGGCGTAAAGCCGAGCGCGGCCATTACGCGCTCTAGTTGACCGTACGCCCGCTCAGATTCAATCGACAGTCGACCCCTCACCCGCAGAACATATTCCTCCCATCCCACCGTGATTTCGTGGATTTCCATCACTTGCTTTACCGCATGGACCAATTCTTTGGTGGGCACCTCGCTCATTTGGGCATTAATCTCGTCATCCATTGTAACCGGTTCTCCATTAATTGAGGATTGATTTTACCATGCGCGTCATCCGATGGATTCAGTCCACGTAAGGATGCGGGGATGGATGGGTGTCGAACCCACCGTGGCTCGCTCTAGCGACCCACCAACGATTTTGAAGACCGCGGAGCCCACCGGGACTCAACCATCCCCACCAGCAGCATAAGCCTGATAGCATCACTCGTCAAGTCCAAAGATTATCCCCGCGCACCCTCCGATTAGCCCCCAAGAGGTTGACAATCGCCTCACGCGCGTCTAGAATCATGCGGAGCGCCGAGGTAGCTCAGTTGGTAGAGCAACGCACTGAAAATGCGTGGGTCCCCAGTTCAAGTCTGGGCCTCGGCACCTCGGCAGCAAGTATTCGCGCGGGCGTAGTTCAGTGGTAGAACGTCTCCTTGCCAAGGAGAAGGTCGTGGGTTCGAATCCCATCGCCCGCTTGTGCAAATCTTGTGCAGCCATCCAGGACGGCTGTCAACACGGCGACGTGGCCAAGTGGTAAGGCAGGGGTCTGCAAAGCCCCTATTCGCGGGTTCGAATCCCGCCGTCGCCTTTTACCCCACTCTGTAACCGGTAACCTAGTAGATAACGCCTAACATATAGCGGTTTCGAGAAGGCAGACGGATGGAACTCGCTCCTCAAACAAAGCTGCATAGCGGTATTGACAGCAACCTTCTGCTGAAGTCAGTCTGCTGGGGCTCGATGTATACTGGTGGGTGGTCTTTAACTCCGAACGCGTAAGTTACTTGTGGTTAGAAGGTGTGACGGTAAGAACACTCGGATATTCTCTAAGAGAGTTCTCGATTATCGGTTCGCCGTCCTGACGACAGGGGCGGAAGTTTTGGCTGCATGTGACGGTCCTCAGGTTGTGCACTTGCCTACGGCCGAGGCGATGGCTGTAAACGCCACATCCGCTCCCCGTGCCGATGCCAAGTCAGTCGTGGAAGAAGAACTGATCGTTGCTGTTGAGACCACTGAAGCACCAACAATGACCAATATGCCGACATCGGAAGTCACCGCGCCGACCAAGACTCCCCTAGCCAAGATCGCAGCCACAGAAAATCCGCCATCCACGCCTAGTTCGACGCCGGCACCGGAGCTCCCCACCCCAACACCGGAACCTTCTTGGCAATATATCGGATTCACCTATTCCCCCATAATTTTTAATCAGACTTTGGTTGAAGAACCATCATGTACTTCTGGAACCATGTTAATGCCCTTCTTCAATTACCTCAACACGAATCATGCAGAAGGTCCGAAGAAATGGTATATAAAAGCCTGCGCTGGAGATCCAGTGAAAGTTTACTTGCCCTCCAAGGCGTTGTTGAGAAAGCATAGTATTAATGTTTCCAGCAATGAAGGAATATACAACGGACAGAAAGTGATTACTGACGTCAAGGTTTATTTTGAGGTATCGCCAGACATCTCATTATTCTTCATGCATCTCACACTGTTGGCAGACGTAAAGTCCCAAGTAGAAAAGTCACTAACCGAGTATTCAGTGCTTGAAACAGGCACTCATATTGGTTATTTATATGCCCCGAACCAAACGCGCTATTCCCTCGACTTTGGGGTTGAAGATAAGAGTGTAGACCCAGAGCTCACCTCCTATGACGACCATTGGTGGAACATCCGTGAAAACCTTTGGATTACTTCATTCAAGATATCAGCCGAGCCATTCTGGAAGCATACCAACACAATTATCAAAGGTTGGTGGATGATGGCACCACTGCGTTCGCAGACCTTGCGGACAGTCGCCTCGACTTGAATGAAGATGGCAAGATTTGGGGCGTCTGGTTCAAAGATGAATTCCCAAACTAGTTTTCATCCGATTTGGGTCACAGTGGGACGGCATGGTCGGTGATCAATGTCGTCAAGCCTGATGACTTAACGCAAGAAACTTATTGGCATATTCTTGAGGTTTTCCCTGATTTAACTGGGCTCTTTTGTTGAACAGACACGAAAGGATGCAATCGGTCAATCCCTGTACGAAGGCGGTCCGATCGGACAGAATAGATTCTATATTTTGTCGGGAGATGATACATCTGCGATTGCCAGAATCGATAATCGCAGGGACTGGGAGGGGTCATGAACCATGTACGTGAAATATGACATTATTCGCCATTCTGATAGCAAAGTCGATGACATGTTAAGAATGGAAGGCTTCATCACTCACGATGAAGCTGAGATGAACGACCTTTCTGACAAAGCCTTACGTTTCAGGAGAACACCATGCGAAAAGGACGCAAGTGGATGTCAATAAAAGTCGGTAATTTTGGCACCAACGCCGGAAACTCCCATCCAGCCGGCCTCTATTCAGCTCATTAACTTGCTTTCAAAGCGGTCGCCTTTCTCCATCGCCTCAAATCAAGCAGTGAGGTTAACAGAAATACAGCTGTGTCAATTCCCGAGAATATCTAAGATATTGCCCAATGCACTTGTTTCGGTTTTATAAATTTCAGTGTACTTGCACTGCCCACAAGAAACTGTAGCAAATTTTTTGTTTTGGATATTTAGGAATTTTGTGAAGCCACCGCCGGTAGCAGCAAAGTGGTCGGTTTCAAACTCATTGTTTTGACATTTTGGACATTGCCAATTATCGTGTTGCATCTTGTCCCTCCTACTACCAGTATACGTTATGTCGGCCGTTGGAAGTCAACCGCCCTACTACCCAAAGACAAAGTGCGATTGTATAATAATACTACATTAACACGTTCAGAGTTGATGTTTAACACAGGGGTCCACCAAAAACCGCCAACAACTAACATACAGGCAACGGCTATATGCACGGGCCTGCCGACAACTGCCGTTACATACAGGGTGTTTTCCGGCGACGTAGCCAAGTGGTAAGGCGGTGGGTCCCCCTAACGCCTTGTTAGCGGGTTCTATTTCAGACGGCGCATTTCCCCGTCATTACAACATCAAATCGGATGACGATATGACGTTGTAATGGCATTTTCGAGGCCTAGCCCTAGAACATGACAGCGAAAAGCATCCATTACACTAACACGGCAATACACACACAGCATTTACAGAGCCGGTTTTTATGCCTGTGAAATCCCGTCGTATTAGGACACCACGATGAGCCAGAGGTTAATCGCAATCACCGTCGACGGACACATCCTAAAAACCGATGCGGCTGCTCACTCTATGGAACGGGTCCAGGGTTAATGTACCGCCACAAAGTTGGCCGGAATTCCGGAATGTTATTCGTCTACAAAAATTCATCATACCTGAATTTCTAAATGAAAACACTCTCTTCCCATTAAGCATCGCGTTTATCAACGACAACGGCCACATAATTCGCGCCGAAGACATGGAACCACAGAGCACCTGATTTCACCGGAGCGCATGCCCCGTCCGTTATGCACTAGAAGTAAACCACGGATGGTTTGCAAAACTAGACATTGGAACCAACAGCGTCGTACAGTTTAACATCCCCGTAGATCAGTAGGAACGACGCGCAAACACAAAGCTTATCTAACTAAGCCTTAGGGCACCGATTAACCTACACCAATCAGAAACCGACCCATTTGGAGACCCAGATTTCCTGCCTAACTCTATAAGAACTATATGTTTTTCCAGCTTGTTTCCTCCGCCACAGTTGACCCAATCTTCCTGTCTCACCGTAGCCGCAGTAACAACCACCACTATTGGATGTGCTTCTATAGGTCTATTTCCAGCTTCGCGGCCAACTCCCGATTGCTCGGTTCCACTAACACCGAACCATCGGGGAAAACAATCGTCGGTACCCGACGTTCACCATTATTGACCTCCAGAATGTATTCTATAAACTCCGTCTCCTCGTCAACATTCACCCAGTCGTAATTAACCTTGTTCTCATCCATAAACGTCTTCGCCCGGGTGCAATCCGGACACCACGTAGTGCCGTACATCTTGATTTCAGTCATCAATAACCACTCCTACCACAAATCCAATTTTTATCTATGAGAACTTCTTATCGTCACACGCCGAACACCTTCGAACCATGCAGGCCACCATCTAGCTCATGTAAACCACTCCGATCCCGCCCCACTGGCCCCACCCACGCTCGTCTTCGGGTTCGACCAGTTCCCTGACTCGGAATTTTTCCTTTATTTCTTGCCAGTACCTATTCACCTGATTTTCGGGGAAGCCAGGATGATATAAAATATCGTGTAATGCCACGATCCCACCTGGACGCACCAGCGCCGAGTAACGCTCAAAATCCTGCCGGACCGAATCATAATTATGATCGCCATCAATGAACAAAAAGTCAATCGGGGCACCATCGAGCACCTGTTCAAGTCTCGACAGTGTTGACTTCCGCCGAGAATCTCCCCGAATAAAGTCCAGCCGCTGCAATGCGGTCACGTAAGCCTTCATTTTGTCCTGTTGCATCCATCCGGAGTAAGATTTTGCTGGCAGATCTATGCTGACCACGCGCGCACTCTCAGTCGCCAGCTGGCACCACAACCATAGGGTACCGCCGCGAAACGTGCCAATCTCTACTAGTGTCCGAAGTTTACGGCGCCGTAGCAACGCGATCAGCCGCTTCAGTTCATTGATTTTTTGAAACGCTCCCATGAACACCGCTATCTCCGCTAGTTTGGTGGGCGTAGCATGTATCCGTTTCGAGCGCCTTACCGATGATGGCTTCCGGACTCCATCAGTGTCCTCATCCTTGCTTCCCTGTCTCCTGTCTCCGGCCGCCGCGCCTTCCCACCAAAATGCGCCCGTGCAAACCGTATCGGCGTATTCTACCTCGTAACCACGCAACCACTCCGCCCATATGCATGCAAATCGACGCCACGATAGCCATAGGCTCTTCCGACCACTATAGCTCTTGTCCCATGGCTTTGAAATCTTCGAAAAATGCAAGGTCCGCATGTGCACAGGTTGAACCGAATATTCCGCATGATGCAATGTACCGGCCTGCACATGGTATCGGTCC
>CAUZCX010000076.1:0-7322 GCA_963578565.1 Anaerolineae bacterium | reverse complement strand
CGCGAGAGGCATCCGTGAACACTGTATTGTCGAATTCCTTTGGGTTCGGCGGACACAACGCATGTCTGATCCTCTCCACATATAACGATTGAGATGCAGCGCAGTTCAATAACTAGATCAGAAAACGGGGCGCGGCGCTACGCACACATTTGCGGGTGGGGCACATCGGTGCCGGAACGAGTACTCAGCAATCGTGAATTGTCGCGCATGGTGGACACCGACGATGAATGGATATTTGCTCGCACCGGCATTTCGCAGCGGTTCATCGCCAATGAGCATGAGACCACCGCCACACTAGGTGCAGGCGCAGCCCGCAAAGCACTGGATATTGCCGATATCTCCCCAGACGACGTTGACCTGATAATTGTCGCAACCTCCACCCCTGAGCACACCTTCCCCTCCACAGCATCGCTCGTGCAAGATGCGCTGGGAGCCCGTAACGCGGGCGCATTCGATTTGTCCGCTGCATGCACCGGGTTCGTGTACGCTTTGAGCATAGCAGCGCAGGCAATTCAGTCCGGGGCAGTGGATACGGTGTTGGTCATAGGGGCAGAAACGCTATCTAAAGTCGTCAACTGGAAGGATCGCGGAACCTGCGTCCTCTTCGGCGACGGAGCGGGCGCATTCGTTCTGCAGGGAAGTGAAAATCCCGGCGGCGTGCTCGCATCTGTGCTCCGCTCCGATGGATCGGGCGGAGACTTACTCAAAGTGCCAGCTGGAGGAAGTGCAATGCCAGCCAGTTATGAAACCATCCGCAACAATCTGCATACCATCCACATGAACGGACGCGAGGTGTTCCGTTTTGCCACGCGCGTGATGGCAGACGCATGCCGGGATGTGGTTGCCCTCGCCGGAATGACCATAGAGGACATCGACATCATAGTACCCCATCAGGCCAACAAACGCATTATCGAAACAGCCGCTCGCGGCCTGCGGCTCCCGATAGACCGATTTGTGATAAACCTGGATCACTACGGCAATACTTCGACCGCTTCCATCCCCATCGCTCTATGTGAGGCGATATCAGAAGGCCGCGTCCGCCCAAACGACAACCTGATTCTGGTCGCGTTCGGCGGAGGATTGACCTGGGGAGCGAATCTGGTGACCTGGGCCGTGACGCCAAAAGCACCAGTAACTGGCTTGCGCAAAGTGCGCCGCCAGACGCTGTACAGCTTGGCACGCATCCGCTCCGCTGTTCGCCGAGGTGCGCGCGCAATTGACGGTGCTATCTGGGGTACACAAGCTCCCGATGGGATTGAACCGCCCCATCGAGGAGCAAATTAGTACTCTCTCAGAAAACCTTGAAGCAGGCTTATATGGTTGGGTTTGCGCAAGCGGCCCAACGCCTGCGCTTCAATCTGGCGCACCCGCTCACGGGTGACACCCATTTTCCGGCCTACTTCCTCCAGCGTGTATGACTCACCATCCAGAAGCCCGTAGCGGAGTTGCAGGATGCGCACCTCCCGAGGAGGCAAGTCGGTAAGCGCATCCTGAATATGCCTGTTTAGCATGTGCTGTGTGGCAGCCTCGGCCGGAGCCGGGCTGTCCTCGTCCTCGATAAAGTCGCCCAGCATTGAGTCCTCCACGTCGTCAGTGGGCATCTCAAGCGAAAGCGGCCGACGCGCAATCTGCACCATGTCTTCTACTTTTTTGGGCGTCACTTCCAGCAATTCTGCCAGTTCTTCATTGGTGGGATCGCGCCCCAGTTTCTGAGTGAGTGCGTGGGAAACACGCAGCAGCTTGTTTATCTGGTCACCCATGTGCACGGGCACGCGAATAGTGCGCCCCTGGTCTGCAATCGCGCGCGTGACCGCCTGCCGAATCCACCAGGTAGCGTAAGTACTAAACTTATGCCCACGATGGTAGTCAAACTTCTTCGCAGCACGGAGCAACCCGATGTTTCCCTCCTGAATCAGGTCTAAAAAGGGCACCCCGCGCCCGATGTATTTCTTGGCCACACTGATGACAAGGCGGGAATTGGCAGTCACCAGATGCTCTCGCGCAGCAAGGCCATCTTCAATGATCGCGTCAAGTTCTCTACGGCGGCGCGGATACACCCGCTTCCTTGAGACAAGCTCCCCGCGAGCACGCTCTGCTTTTTCCATTCTTTTTGCGAGCCACACCTCTTCATCTTTCGTTAGCAGCGGAACTCTGCCGACTTCCCTCAGATAAAGGCCGATGGTGTCATCGACGTCCATTGCGGCCAGGCCCCCGTCTTTGGCAGCGGTGCCTTTCGGTCGCCGCTTGATTGTCTTAATCTTCGCCCGAACCCGTGCTTTCTCCTCGGCCAGTTCATCTACATCTTCGCCATCTATATCGTTAGGGACGGCATGTTCGACGATTTCAATGCCAGCCTCCAGCAGGGCAGCATGGGCATCGTCCAGCACACCAACGTCCTCCTCTGCCTCCGGGAAGAGTAGGATAATGTCATCGACCGAAACGACGCCACGCTGCTGTCCCACCTCCAGCAACCTCTGGATGCGTGGGTTCTCGCGCTCCGCATCCAGTATCTCGGCCTGCAAGTCGTCCGGCGAGGCCGGTACGGATTGCGCGCTCACAGGCGCCGCTTTCTTGCTAGCACCATTTGCGCCAGGTTTGCTCTTCGGTCGTCGTTTTCCGTTCTTGGTCATACGTATTCAAAATACCCGATCATGCGCTAAAATGGAACACACTACCCACGCCAGACAATAAAAGCACACATCCATTACCTGCAGGCTGTGTGCCAAGGGATGCGCCACCAAAATGTTTTTCTGAGAGCGTTTCGCCTCGCGCTTTATACAACATGTAGCCCTCCCGTGTCAAGCCTCAATACGTAGAAACCTTGACACATTTTGTTCTACTCAGTACAATCGCACCGTCCAAACGCCCGAAAAGGTGAGCTGATACCTTTCGGGCGCGTTTTGTGTGCGCGCCGGTCGCGCTGTCGCCGCCACCGAACGACACAAAGCTTTTTGTGCATCTGCGAGGAGGCCATTTCATGAACAACTTACTTACCGAAACAGTTGCGCAAGCACAGAGATTACCTCTACCGTACATCTGGTGGATCACCCCACTGAGTGCCCTGATCGCGCTTCTGTTCGCATACGTTTTCTATCGGTCTGTTATGGATCACGATGAAGGCACTCCGCGCATGCGCGAAATAGCGCAGGCTGTAAGGGAGGGGGCGATGGCGTATCTGCGGCGACAGTACCGTGTGGTCGCAATAGCCTTTGCAGTGCTCTTCGTGCTTTTCCTGCTCATGGCAATGTTTAACCTGCAAAACAAGATAGTCCCCTTCGCATTCCTAACTGGTGGCTTTTTCTCTGGTCTGTGCGGTTATTTCGGGATGCGCACCGCCACCAATGCCAGCGCCCGCACAACGCACGCGGCCAGCCATAGCCTAAACAGTGGGTTGCAAGTCGCATTCCGCGCGGGAGCCGTGATGGGGCTAGTCGTAGTCGGTTTCGCTTTGCTGGATATCTCCGCATGGTTTTTGGCGCTGTACTACCTTTTCCCGCCAGACTTCTTCGGCACTGTCAATCCGCTGCCACAGATCACAGTCATCATGCTCAGTTTCGGATTCGGTGCCAGCACTCAGGCTCTTTTCGCACGGGTGGGAGGCGGCATTTACACTAAGGCTGCCGATGTAGGCGCTGATTTGGTTGGCAAAGTCGAGGCTGGTATCCCGGAAGATGACCCCCGCAACCCGGCTACCATTGCTGATAACGTCGGAGACAATGTTGGTGATGTGGCCGGAATGGGAGCTGATTTGTATGAATCCTACGCCGGATCTATTCTTGCCACGGCGGCGCTGGGCGTAGCCGCGGTGATTACACGCCACGGTGTCTCCAGTATTGCCCAGCAAATCAATTATCTTGCCATGCCGATGGTGTTAGCTGCGGTGGGTGTGATTCTCTCTGTGCTTGGAATTTACATTGTGCGTACAAGAGAGGACGCCGGAATACAGGAATTGATGCGCTCGCTCAACCGAGGCATCAATGTTTCATCGGCAGGTATTGCCGTGGTAGCGCTGCCACTCGTATTCGCCTGTAGACTGGAGCGGCCCTGGTTAATGTGGGTCACAATTATGACCGGATTACTAGTAGGAATAGTTATTGGAAAGTCCACTGAGTATTACACTTCTCACGATTTTAAACCGACACAAGCCATTGTCGAGCAGGGCCAGAGTGGCCCTGCCACGGTAATTATTCAGGGTTTGGCAGTGGGCATGCGCTCGACGGCAGTTCCGGTCGTCACCATATCCATAGGCATCGCCGTAGCCTTCTATTTTTCAGGCGGCGCAGCCAACACTCTCATGGGGCTCTACGGGGTCGGGCTAGCAGCTGTGGCCATGCTCTCGACTCTGGGCATTACACTCGCGACCGACGCCTACGGGCCAATTGCAGACAATGCGGGTGGCAATGCGGAAATGGCCGGACTGCCGCCTGAAGTACGCAAACGCACCGATGAACTGGATGCGGTCGGCAATACTACCGCCGCCACCGGCAAAGGATTTGCCATTGGCAGTGCAGCCCTGACAGCGCTGGCTCTGTTGGCAGCTTATCTGGAGGAAATACGCTTTAGCCTAATACATCTGCGCGGCCTGGAGAGCGTGACCATTCGTGGCACGACCGTGGCTATCGAGACCATGACCATGAAGGATTTCATGACCTATTACGATGTCACTCTGTTGAATCCCGCAGTGCTAATCGGCATCTTCATTGGCGCAATGACTGTCTTCTTCTTTTCCGCTATGACTATGTCGGCAGTAGGGCGGGCCGCCGGTGCTATGGTGCTGGAAGTGCGGCGTCAGTTCAAGGAATTTCCCGGGATCATGGATGGCAGTGTGACGCCTGATTACGCCCGCTGCGTAGAGATATCCACAAAGAGTGCCCAGAAGGAAATGATCGCCCCAGCTGCCCTCGCGATCGTCATACCGGTGGTGGTTGGCGTGCTTTTCGGTGTGGCGGGAGTGCTCGGACTCCTAACGGGAGGGCTCGCCACCGGTTTCGTGATGGCCGTTATGATGGCGAACGCGGGCGGAGCGTGGGACAATGCCAAGAAAATGGTGGAGGCCGGCGCGCATGGAGGAAAGGGGTCCGATGTGCACAAAGCCACTGTGGTAGGTGACACGGTGGGCGACCCCTTCAAGGACACAAGTGGACCTTCTTTGAATATACTCATCAAACTTATGAGTATGGTTTCGGTGGTATTCGCTGGGTTGGTAGCAAGCGTAGGGGTCGGAGGCCTGCTGGGCAAGTTCCTTACACTATTCTAAAACACGTCACCTACTACTAATTTACAGTAGTGCAGCGAGACACGCTGTGATCTTCTGTAAATTACCGACCAGATACGCAGCGGTACAATATTGCAATGCCCGCGAGCGTTGCTTTCACGGCCGTGCCCTCACTAGAGCACAATGACCCAGGCCATCCGGAACATAATGGGCGCGTGACCGCCATCATGGGTGCATTGCGCTCAGAGAAACTACTCCAACGCCTGATTGAACTAAGCGAGCCAGCCCCCGCGACCATTGAACAGGTGGCCACTGTACACCAGGCGGATTACATCCAGCAGATTTACGAGAAGGCCCATTCCGCTCCCGCTTACGTGGACCCCGCACCCACTTACATCACGCGCGCATCCTTCGATTGCGCGCTGCAAGCGTCCGGCGCAGCAATTGCTCTGGTTGATGAAATCCTCGACAGGCGCGCCCGCACTGGGTTCGCGCTGATACGTCCTCCCGGCCACCACGCGCTGCCCCACACCGCGATGGGCTTCTGCCTTTTTGCAAATATCGCTATAGCCGCCCGGCACGCCCAGAAGCGCGGAGTCGGTCGTATATTGATTGTCGATTTTGATGTGCACCACGGCAATGGGACCCAGAATGTCTTTTACACTGAAAAAAGCGTTTATTTTGTATCATTGCATCAAGCGGGAATATATCCCGGTAGCGGTCAAGCCTCCGAAACAGGCGCCGACGCGGGACGCGGTTACACGCTGAATATACCCCTGCCGGCTCATGCAGGCGGTCGCGCAGTACAGCAAATCATAACCGAGCTGCTTTTTCCAGTGGCGCGCCGCTTCGGCCCTGAATTAATTTTGGCTTCAGCAGGTTTCGACGCACACTGGCGCGACCAACTTGCAAGCTTACAATATACTGGCCGCGATTTTCACGTACTGGCGACCACACTGCAGCAGCTGGCATCTGAGTTATGTTCTGGCCAGCTGGCCTTCTTTCTGGAAGGCGGCTATGATCTAGCAGCTCTGGCTGATGGCACTGTAAATATATTTCGCGCACTACTCGGAGAACACTTCAAGGACACGCTCGGCCCACCACCCCAGCCACAGCCCGACATTAAAAAACTGTTGGTGGATCTGCGTCTTGCCCATGGGTTTTAGCCCTTGCGCTTTACACGATAATTGGGGACAATACTAACGACCAAAGCTTATGACCCATGGCCACAGCATTGACAAACGCCGTTATAGCAACAAACAGCCGCGCGAAAATTCAGGCCCTGCGCAGTTCTTCCGCCCACTTTCGCCGTTTGCACCATCGGAAAGCAGCGAGGACGAACAATTACCGGACTGGGCACGACCCTCGGGAGTACAGCGACGGCCGCGGGAGAGCACCACGTACAATTTCGACTGGATAAGCAGCTCGGATCCAGAGCGACCCACCTCATCAGCAGAGCATACACATCGCGATCTCCAGCAATCCCCTCCGCGGCATTCGCCGCCAGCCCCTGAAGGGAAGCTGGCAAACAGCGAGCCCGCCCGTTCAGATGGTCCCGATGATGACACTGACATTAAAACCAGCCTCACAGCAGAAACCATCGCTGAGCATGACCATGGCGACATGATGCACAAGGACGACCCATTAGCACTCGCAATTGAGCACATCTCCGCAAGCACACCTGAACAGACACTGAAAACCGCGCGTGCACTCACCCAGGACGGTAATATGGAAGCGGCACTTGGCCATTATCTATATCTGGTAAAATCGGATCAGAAGCTAAAACAGGTGGTCGCGGATCTGGAGGCGCAGCGGGCCAATCCGCACGTAACGCAGACGCCGCTCATGCTTCAGACTCTCGCGGACGCGTACACGAAAACCCGCAAGCTCTCGAAGGCATTGCCACTTTACCGACAGGCGCTGGGACGTTGAGCGGAACTGGTAACTTCCCCGGAGGTATCCCTTGGAAGTAACGCTGTTATTGATTAAGCCGGATGGAGTACAACGCGGATTAACGGGAGCCATCATCAACCGCGTGGAGCAACGCGGCCTACGCATGATTGGAATGAAATTCATGCGGGTCTCTCGTGCGCTCGCAGAGACACAT
>CAUZCX010000075.1:0-7443 GCA_963578565.1 Anaerolineae bacterium | reverse complement strand
GCCAACCCGGATGAGCGTGCTGCACTCGGCTCGCAAGGGCGTGCTCGCGTGCTGGGGCAGTTCACTCATGAGCAGATCTCCGCGCGCACTATTGACTTTCTCTTCGACCTGGTCAATTCATGATGTCCGATCTCCGCAGTGCGCGTCCGGAGGAGTACGATCTCCCCAAGCTGGCAGTGCGCAGCGCGTTGTGGGCCGGCGGTTCTCATTACTGGCTTTTCGGTCTCGGGTTGGTAAAAACGGTGGTGCTGGCTCGCTTGGTGCCGCCGGAGTATTTCGGGATGGTCGCGCTGGGGCAAGCTTGGGTCACTTACTTCAGCGTGTTCCGAATTGACTTCCGCGCTGTGATAGTTACGTGGGAGGATGATTCTCCGCGCACGCTCTCGGTGCAGTTCTGGCTAGAAAACTTGCTTTCATGGAGCGGGTTGTTGCTCGCCGCAGGACTGTACTGGATTTCTCCGCAAGCGCTCTTTCTGGTCGGCGAGGTGCCCGGCAGATGGATTTCGGCCGTGTGGGTGGCAGTATTCGCACTGCTGCTCGTGGTGGGGTTTGAGAGCTTGACCTCCACACCGCGCTACCTGCTCGAACGAAAGCTACGCCAAGACATTCTTGGGCGACTGACTATTCTGCACGCTGTGCTCGGTTTAATAGTATCAGTGGCATTAGCTTGGCGAGGACATTACCTGGCTGCCATATTGGTGGATGTGGCTATGCCGGTAGTGGTCATTGGGATTGGAGTAACTCTTGTCACCGGTTGGCGGCCCTCATTGGTGTGGGACACGAAATTGGCGCGCGGGCTGCTGGAATTCGGATTAACCATGTGGACTGCAGGCTTGCTCGGGAAGATAGTGTTCCAATTGGACGATTGGCTCGTGGGCACAATTGGGCATAAGCGTCCGAAAGTGTGGCTGTCTTCCGGATTGTTGCCAGTGTCATTTTACTCACGTGCTTATACCGCGGGCAAGATGCCGATGGACGTGTTCGCCGGCATGATTGGACAGATTGCGCTACCGCTTTATGCGCGCAGCGCGGATCAGGGTCGCGAGACGCTGCAACGGGCTTATCGTCATCTGTCGTGGTTGTTGGCGCACATGATTTTTCTTTCTGGGGTGTTCGCACTGACGGCAACGGAAGAAGTGGTCACAATAGTTTTGGGCGAGCTTTGGCTACCCACAGTGCCGCTGTTTCGGCTTATGGCCGGGTTTATTTTATTGCGCCCTCTTTATCAGAATGCGTGCCAGCTTCTAATTGCGCTGCGGAAGGAAAAGCGGATGCGCCGTACGGTAGCCCAGCAGGCAGTGTTTCTGCTGCTGGTGTGTCCTCCAGCAGTCTGGATTTGGGGAGCAGCTGGGGCCGGGGTGACGGTGAGCGTGATGACCATCATCGGTCTTTTTTTTGCCGACCGATATGTTAGAGAGGAACTTGGATTATCAGCAGTGGATGCGTACCTGATGCCCATACTGACAGGGTTGGGTGTGTATGGTATGCTGCGTTTACTCACGCCATGGCTCCCACTCTCGCTGTGGGGGAGTGCAGCCGCCAAAGGCGGTTTATGTCTTGCGATGTTCGCATTGGTCATATTTCTGTTTGAACGCAATCAGGCGCAGACTGTGTGGGCGACAGTCCGTAGGGCGCTGCACAAAGGTGCTGAACAATAATGCTTAGGGAGGCAAAAGTGTGGCTACTACGGGCTCGCGAATGTCGCAACCCGCTCATCCTGGCGCAGGCGCTGCGTTATGACCGGCGGCGTCTCGCACTGCTGCGTTTCTGCGCCGGACTTGCCTTTTCTGAAAGCCGCATACTGCTTCAGGAAATCGAGGAAGACCACGCTTTTCTCACAGAGGTGCGAGATGGTATGAGCCGGTATACACATTACTCGCCGCGGGCAGTAGATTTTATGCTCGTTGACCATTCCGGATCGGTCTTTTTCAACGAGGTCAGCCTGTACGTCATTGTGCGCGCTCTGCGCCCAGAGATTGTAGTGGAGACTGGTGGGACTCCGGGTAAATCCACTGCGTTCATTCTGTGTGCCATGCACCGGAACGGCTACGGGCACCTGTACACGATTGACCTGCCGCCAGCTGCGGTGCACGAGACGCAACTGCAAATGCGCGAGAGCTATCACGAGGCGCTTCCTTCCGGTGCATCCTCCGGATGGGTTGTCCCAGAAGAGTTGAAGGAGAGGCACACGCAGATGCTCGGTTCATCGCATGAGCATTTGCCGACGGTGCTAAAGGAAGTGCAAACCGTCGATATTTTTCTGCATGACAGCGATCACAGTTATGAGAATATGACCTGGGAATTCCAGACCGCTTTTCCGGCGCTAGGAGAGACTGGACTGCTGCTCTCAGATGATGTGCGCGCGAATGACGCTTTTAGCGATTTCTGTCGAATGCGGAATCTTGCCTCCCGGCAGGTTTATAACCTCGGTGCGGCGCGGCGAGAACCATGCTGATAGATCTACGCAGCCGGTTGAACCGACGGGTCGCTGTGCCGGTTGTTGGCTTTTTGCGCACATGGGTATTAAACGTTGTTATCAGCAATGTTCCCTGCAGTGCGGTGCGCAATGCGTATTATCGACAGGTGTGTGGCATTAGCATCGGAGAGGGTACTGAAATATGGAGTGGGGTGCGCTTCACGGGTGGGGCAATGAACAGGGTTAGTATTGGGGCGCATTGTTCTATTCCTCACTACGCTTTTTTCGTCGCCGGAGAGAGCATCAGCATCGGAAATCACGTTGTCTTTGGGCACGCGGTTGAACTGTACACCTCGGATCACGATCCGGATGACCCGGGGTTTTCCCGCCGCGACGCTCCTATCGAGATCCATGACCGTGCCTGGTTAGGTTCCCGGGCGGTCATACTCAAGGGCGTGACTATTGGTGAAGGCGCGGTGGTGGCGGCTGGGTCAGTAGTGACGCGGAATGTGCAGCCCTTCACCATTGTGGGCGGCAACCCGGCTCGGGTGATACGAGAGCGTGGTACCCGCGAGTTTACTTATCAGGTCGGCCGAGGCATTGAATCGGGCCACTAAACGCCGCGCAAGAGCAGCCTCCTCCAGAAAAGCCATATATCGTGATCTTCCTTAATCGCATGGCACGCATGTTCCGGTCTCCTGAACAGGTGTATCTTGGTTTGGCCCTATTGCGCCTGCTCATCGTCGTGCTCTTGATAGTTGGTTTTCCACCGCTGGAGTCGCACGATGGTTGGTATTTCCACCATGGCGGTGACCAGAACTATTATTTCGATTACGGTCAGGTGCTGGCGTGGGGAAAATTTACACAGTATTTCTCCGTCAATTTGGGTATGCCGGCGTTAATGGCGCTTGCAATTCGGGTGACCGGGGCATCAACGTTCTCCGACCTGCTGCCCCTCGTGGTACTGATGAACGGTTTCTTGCTTGGCGGACTTTCAGTATTCGTGGTCGGTCGGTTCGCGGCGCGCTTGACACGCTGCGAGCATAGCGGTTACCTCGCGGCAGCGCTGTGGGCGCTGATGCCATGGCTGCTGTGGCTCCTCTTCTGGCCGCATCCGCGGGCCGATTGGCTGCGCATGCCCTACGTGCCCGGCCTAGCCTGGCTGCAGGGAAGTCCTGATGGCCCCGGGGTTTTTTTCGCTCTTCTGGTAGCGTACTTTTTGTCACTTTCACTGGATTCGGCGCAGTTTCGATGGCCCTTTTTCAGTGGAGCTGCCTTCGGGGTGATGCTGCTATTCCGGGTGCACTTTGCAGTCTATTTACTGTTAGGAGTGCTGGTGCTGGGGTTGCAGCGGCGCGGTTGGCATGTTGCTCTATTTTCGATCGCTGCGGCGGCGTTGTACTTGCCTCAGGTGCTTTACAACCGGCTGGCGTCGCTGGTACTAGGTGTACCTGGATATAACCCCTGGCTGCCCGGATACCTCTATTTCGGGGTGTTGGATGTGATGGCAGAGACAGCTTATTATGGAGAAAACACCGGTATGAATATGGTCGCTTTAGGTTATCTTGTCGACGCGGCGCGGGCGCTGCTCTGGCGTGAGACGTTGATGGCGGTGGTCGCGGCGTTCGTGGGGTGCCTGGCGGTGTGGGGTTTCTATAGGGCTGGGCGTTTGCTTGGCTGGGATCGAGCTGCGCTACTGTTCGGTGCCGCACCGGCCGCCATCGGAGTGCTCATATTTTCACCCATCTTCATTGAAAACGTTTATAGATTTTCGCTTCCCGCCGTGCCATTCTTGACGGTCTTTGCGGGCTGGGCGTTGGTTGCGTTTACCAATGGGAGTGCTGATGAGCCGAAGTAAGCATAATTCGACCAGGAATGTGATGTTTGGTTAAAGGGGGTGGAAAATACAGTACATAATTCTAGTACTAATGTGCCTGATGCTCATGGGATGCAGCGGGCGGGATTTCAACCCGTTCGATCTTGAAGATGTTCCGGTGATACCTGAGATTGATGACTCCATGAAGGCGCGCCTGCGGAGGGTGCATGTTTTTGGGTTGCGTAAGGGTGTGCGCCCAAAAGTATTTAGTTTCGTTGGTGATAGCATCACTGCATGGCCGGGTTTCATGGATGAATTGGCGACTGACCGTGTCGATTATGGCGAATACAGCTGGCTGGCAGGCCAGGTCTCCGCGTATCAAGATGTTGAAGTGCGTACGGTAGAAGGGGTCGTGTACAGTCCTCTGACAGTGGAAAGTTTATCCGTACTTTCTGGGTGGAGGGTCACCGATGTTCTCGACCCGGGTACACGTTTTTGGGATCCGTTGTGCGGTCTGGGCGAGACTCCGCTGGAATGCGAGCTTCGCAACAGCCGCCCAGCCGTAATGTTGGTGATGATCGGCACTTCAGATGTGATGCATACTCCCATTGATGAGTACAAGCGTCATATGGATACTGTGGTGGAGCGTATCCTCGCCTACGGCAGTATTCCGGTATTAAGTTCCCTGCCCCCAAACTTGACTGATACTGAGCATACCGAGGCTGTGTTGGAATACAATCGGGTTTTGCTGCAGGTAGCCGACAAACATCAAATACCAATGTGGAATTATTGGCGCGCACTGAGGGATTTACCAAATCAAGGAATGTCTGCCGACGGTCTGCACCCGAGCACCGGTTCTTCTGACAACGGTACGGCTGTGTTCACTGCAGAAGGGTTGCAATATGGGTTCAATGTACGTAATCTGACAGCGTTGCAGGTGTTGGACAAGGTTTATTCCATTGTAGTTAGTGATGCCTTTCAGGACTAGTGCAGTCAGGCTTGAGGTTTTGTCTTCTGGCGACGGATTGTACATGCAATTCTGCGAGTTGATTGTGCTAGGGTTCTGGCAGCAGTATTTTCTAGATTGATGTCTATGCCCACTATCCGCGAAGTCCAAACCTACTGGCAAGCTCATCCCGCTGGCGAGGCAGAAGTCATGTATCTTGCCACTGATCGCCGCGGTTTCTTTGAAGAGCGCGACCGCCAGACCAGGCTTCTCTATCCTAACCTGGACGCTGACTATGGTTTTGCTCGCGCGCAGGGAAAACGCACGCTAGAAGTGGGCTGCGGTATGGGTTATAACGCGCAGCGGCTAGCGCAGCAAGGCGCATGCTTGATTGTCATGGACCTGGCGCACCGCGCTGTGTTACTGACACGCGAACGATTACTCCTGCGCAATCTTTCGGCAGCATTCCTGGTCGCGGATGCAGAACATTTGCCGTTTGCACCAGATGTATTTATGATGGTTTTCTCTTCTGGCGTAATTCATCATTCACCCAACACTGTGCAGGCTGTGCGCGAGATAGTGCGCGCGCTGAAAGCGGGTGGCGAAGCGACGGTGATGGTTTACAACCGCAACTCGCGCTGGTTCTGGTGGAACATCGTAGTTGTACTAGGAGTGCTGATGTGGCTGTTAAACAACTTGCCGGCGGGCAGCCGCGAGCGCCTGCTGAATTCCCGCCCGGATTGGCGGGATCTAATGCTGCCTGCGGGGCAGCCGCTGCGTTTTGCGGACGTAGTACGGGCAGGCACCGATTTCGGCGGGTTACGGAATCCGCTTTCGCGGGTGTACACTAAGCGCTCGACGCGGCGGCTCCTTTTCGGCCTGGTCAATTTCCGTTATGTCACTCAATTCAATTGCTTTCGGGCTCTTGACGAAATTCCATCTTTGTTGGTACTGGTAGTTCGGCGCGTGCTGGCCTGGCTCGACCGCCGCTGGGGATGGTTCTTGATTGTCCACGCCGAAAAGCCATGAAGCGTATTCTCTACATCCATCACGGCGGCGCTTTGGGCGGCGCTCCGCTGAGCCTGCTTTTGTTGCTGCAGCAATTGGATCGTAGCCGCTACGAACCGATTGTACTCTGCCTGGCCGGCGGCCCCGTTGTGGAAAGATTTCGCGCTGCCGGGGTTGAGACTCACGTCGCGACCGACATCAGTGATTTCAGCCAGACGGAATTGGTATGGTATGGCAACACTCTGTGGTGGCAATTGCCCGGTAAAGCACTGCGTTTTTTACCCTCAGTTGCTGCCGCACGGCGTCATCTGCGGCATTTTCAGCCGGATTTAGTTCATCTGAATTCTTCTACCCTTGCAGCAGCGGCGCAAGCAGCCTATCAGGTAGGGACGCCCATTGTCTGGCACATTCGCGAACCGCTGGCACGTGGATATTTTGGGCTGCGGCGGAGCTGGTTGCGCCGGCGTATTTCACGTCACGCCACGCGCGTGGTTGCGATTTCCGAGTATGATGCCGCGCAACTGCTGCCCTCTAATCATATTCGCGTTATACATAACTTCGTTGATTTCGTTGCCTTTGACCGAAGTATAGATTCGGCGGTAGCACGTGCTAGTCTCAATCTGACGCCTGCGCAGCATGTGGTGACGATGCTCGGCGGATGTTCCGTGCCGAAGGGTACGCTGAACTTTGTGCGTGCGTTGCCGCTGGTGCGGGAAAATTTTCCCACTGCGAGTTTTCTGGTGGCTGGACCAAACCCGGGTGTGGGTTCCAGCCAACCGCTGGCAGCACTGCTCAAGCGTCTGTTTCGCTCCGATGTCTACAATCGCGCTGTCCTGTCTGCTGCCGGCCCGGTCATAGCCAGTGGTGCGCTGCGTTTTCTGGGGGTAAGGGACGATGTGCCACTGTTGCTCGCCGCGTCTAATTTGCTGGTGTTCCCATCGGTCGTTCCGCATTTCGCGCGTCCGGTCATTGAGGCCGGCGCGATGGCAAAGCCAGTCGTCGCATCTGACCTGGGCTGCCTACGTGAATTGGTGCGTCATGAAGAGAATGGCTTGCTCATACCCCCCAATGATCCGCAGATGTTGGCTGATGCCATCATCGCCATACTGTCCGATCCGGAGCGGGCGGAGGCAATGGGAGAAGGCGGCTACCGGCGTGCACGCGAATTATTCGATGCGGGTAAGAATGCTGCCCGCACTTTTGCCATTTACCAGGAACTGATAGACACTTGAGCGCTGCAGATAAACTGCATTCAAT
>CAUZCX010000074.1:0-7536 GCA_963578565.1 Anaerolineae bacterium | reverse complement strand
CCGCGGTGGTAGGGTGATATTGCCTCAAGACCGCGATTAAGTCACGGTATATAGATTCTAGGCGCACTACCATAGGCTCGCCCGCCGGAGTGGTGACCACTCCGAAGCCCACGCACTCCAGATGCCCTTCATATTCCTGCACCAGTCCATATCCAGTAGTAGCTGTGCCGGGGTCGATCCCCATCACCAGATGCGCCATTGCTTTTCCTAGTCAGTCGGACTCGTACGCCGAGAGCGCCTCCGCGGTCACATCCAGGTTGGTGTACACGTTCTGCACATCTTCCAGTTCTTCCAACGCCTCGAGGGTCTTCATCACCTGCCCAGTACACTGCGGTGATAGCTCTATTAAATTGACCGGTTCCATGCGGAGCATGGCCTCCTCTGGAGAGATGTCGACCGATTCCAACGCATCGCCGACTTCCTTAAAAGACTCGACGTCAGCGAATATCTCCACAAGTTCATCAGAGTAGATGAGGTCATCCGCGCCGGCCTCAAGCGCGAGCTCAAAGAGCATGTCCTCGCCACGCCCCTCCGGCGGAAAGGCGAAATAAGCCTTAGCCTCGAACTGCCATGCCACCGAACCGCTCTCACCTAGATTGCCACCAGCGCGGGTGAGTACATGGCGCAGCGCCGCCACTGCGCGGTTGCGATTGTCAGTGACCACTTCAATCATCAGTGCAACACCGTGCTGAGCGTAACCTTCATATGTAACCTGGTCCAGAGCCACACTGCCCTTTGCCTCGCCAGTACCGCGTTTTATCGCGCGCTGGATATTGTCTTTGGGCATGTTGGCCTCGCGTGCCTTTGTCACAGCCAGGCGCAAACGAAAGTTGGTTGCCAGGTCGCCGCCGGTGCGAGCCGCCACGCTGATTTCTTTGGCTAGGCGAGTGAACACCATACCCCGCCGCGCATCAGTGGCGCCCTTTTTTCGTTTGATGGTACTCCACTTAGAATGCCCAGACATGATTTTTTGTCGCTCCCTAGCTTCAGTCCCTGCCGAGCGCTGCTGCCATTTCCTGGCGGCTGGTGAATTTTACGCGCGGCCGGCCCGCCTTCGCGCCACGTTCTAGTTCAAGAGCGTCGATGATCTTCCAGTCCTCGAATGTAAAGACGGCGGGCTGCCGTGCCCGTACCATTTCCTCGGCAGCAGCAGCGCTGGGGTTGACAGGTGTACTCACCCGTCCAGCGTCCACGTCCTCCAGCAAACAATTCACTGTCTCAACCGAATCCGCTTTGTTGGTGCCAATAACCCCAATTGGCCCACGTTTTATCCATCCAGATGTATACAGACCGGGTAGCGGCTTCCGGCTTTCTGGGTCAACGATGCGACCCTTTTCATTCAAAATGACCCCCCAGTCATAGTTAAAGGGTACTCCCGGAAGTGGAATGCCGCGATAACCAACCGAGCGGAAAACCAACCCGATAGGCACCTCCTCAATCATGTCGGTCGGACGCGGCCGTAGTGTCCCGGTCTCAGTCCTGTAAAGCTCATTCTTCACCATACGCATTTTCGCCACAGCGCTGTTCTCATCTGAGAGCAATTCCACTGGCGACACCAGAAAGCGGATGGTTAACTTCTTCGGTTTGTTGCTCGGTTCGCGGCGCGCTGTATGCTGGAGCAACTCTACTTTGCGGGCCACACTTTTTGCGCCGTTTTCGAGGTCCGCCAGGCTGAGTTCATCCAGAGCTGCTTCCTCCGGAAGCACGCAGAAGTCAGCGCCGGCCAGATCGCCCAGCTCCTTAGCCTCCGGGTTTGTGAAAGCGGCCTGTGCCGGTCCACGCCGTCCGAGCATAATTACCTCCTTGATGTTGCTCCTGGAAAGAGCCTCCAGAGCATAATCAGCGATGTCACTCTCAAGGAGTTCCTGCTCGGTGCGGCAGAGGATGCGAGCCACATCCACCGCCACGTTACCAATGCCGATGACGGCGGCACGTTCGACAGAGAGATCGAATGTGTGCTCGCTGAAATCCGGGTGGCCGTTGTACCAAGCTACAAACTCTGTGGCTGCATGGCTGCGGAGCAGATCCTCTCCGGGGATACCCATCTTACGGTCGCTCTGCGACCCAGAAGAAAACAGCACGCAATGGTAATGCGCCTGCAGATCCTCCAGAGTGACGTGCTTGCCAAACTCCACGTTGCCCCAGAAGCGCAATTCCGGACGTGAAGCGGTGCGTTCGTAAGCCTTGGTCACAGATTTTATCTTCAGGTGATCGGGCGCCACGCCGAAGCGTACCAATCCGAACGGCGTCGGCAGCCGATCAAACATATCCACTTCAACTGCACCCTTGGTCTCTTTGAAAAGGTGAGCCGCGGCATAAAAACCGGCGGGGCCGGAACCAATTATGGCCACGCGTAAGGGATAGGAATCACTGCTAACTTGCATCATTTAGTTCAAATTTCCCATAAAGAGACGATGAAAGGGATATGTTCTGACGGCACTCTTCAAACCTCTCATTGTAACAGAAAGTGATACGATTCACTCGCGTCGGTCTCGTGAAATGACGGAAACGGACACGCTGACGCACGTCAGTAATCGCACACGATTAGCACAGCACTGCCATTTTAATGCGGCTGTGTTTCAATCTCTGGGCATATCGTTCGCCCCCTGCAGGGGGGAGGACTGCACCTGCGTTTCGACCCCGGCATCGGCTGACAACCCCATAAATTTCCGCGCATCGCTCCCAGTAACGTTTGTCAAGGTGGTAATAGTGCGTTCCTTCCATGGTAGGATGTGGGGCATCTCCAAAATTGAAATGGCGTGAATGGCATTTACGCATACACTGCCAGCCGCAGCAGCATCTGCGGGATACCAGGTTGCGGCAGCGAGAGCCTCTCTAACTCCATCGGCGCATCATAAACCGGAGCGGGGTTTGAGAGCAACTAGGACCTCATGATTAGATTTCACTGCCCAAGATTAGATGCGAGTTCACCCTGCCGAACACCAGTTACGGCGCTATTAATGCACCATGCGCATGATTTAAACATGGGCGCCAGGGCAAACCACTCAGGCATCCGGTCCATCAGCACTGCGCTCTGATTCTGATGTGTCCTCGGGATGTAGTAACACCTCCCGCGTCTTGCCACCCTGACGCGGTTCCCCGACAACGCCCATCTCGAAAAGCTCATCCATCAGGCGAGCCGCGCGCGGGTACCCAATCTTGAGTTTGCGCTGCAGCAGGCTGGCTGACGCAGTGCGATGCCTTTTCACCACTTCGACGGCCTGTAGAATCTGCTCATCCTTATCCAACACCTGCGCACGCTCGCGGAGTAAATCATCCCACGGGGCTTCTTTGGTTTGGATCTGTAGCCGGGTCTCATCCTCCGCAGCCGAGTGATCATCAACACCATACGCGTCTACACGCTCTCGCCAGTGCTCAACAATGTCATCGACCTCGGCATCACTTGTGAACACACCTTGAATACGCATCGGTGCGGACGCGTCCGGGCTGAGGAATAGCATATCGCCCTGCCCCAGTAAAGATTCAGCACCGGTGGTATCAAGGATAACGCGCGAATCAGTTGAAGAAGCCACCGCGAATGAAATGCGAGCCGCGAAGTTCGCCTTTATCAGGCCGGTGAGAATGTCGGTACTGGGACGCTGGGTGGCCACAAGCAGATGGATGCCAGTGGCGCGCGCCATTTGTGCCAGCCGAACCAAGGTTTGCTCAGTTTCGTTCTGCGCCATCATCATCAGGTCAGCAAGCTCGTCCACCACTACAACAATGCGTGGAAGTTTTTCATTGCCTGGGCGGCGCATTATTTTGTTGTTGTAATCATCCAGATCACGAGCACCAATCTTTTCCATCTTGCGATAGCGCCGATCCATTTCTCTGGTCATCCAGCGCAACGTGCCGATGATGCGGTCGAGCTCAACTTCCACCCGTCCAAGCAGGTGCGGCAAACCGTTGAAACGCACCAGTTCAACTTTCTTAGGGTCCACCATCACCAATCGCAAATTATCCGGATGGTTGTTGAAAATCAGGCAGGTGACAATCGAGGTTATGCACACGCTTTTGCCTGAACCGGTAGTGCCCGCAATCATCAAATGCGGCATCGCGGCGAGGTCCGCAGCCACTGGTGCGCCAGAAACATCCCGACCCAGTGCAATCGCCAGTGGAGACTTGATGCCTTGAAACGGCTGCGACTCTATGACACTACGCAAACCGACGTTAGTCTTTTGCCGATTGGGTACCTCAATACCCACAAACGATTGCCCTGGAACCGGCGCTTCGACGCGAATGCTTCGAGCGGATAATGCCAAGGTTAAGTCTCTTGCACGATTTGATATCTGCGCCACCCGCACCTTGTGACGACGCACACTGCCATCCTTACCAGCTTTCTCCACAAAGCCAGGTTGAACCGCAAACTGCGTCACTGAAGGCCCTACTCGGAAATCGATCACTTCCGCGGGTACGCCGAATTCCTGCAGCGTGTGCTCGATTATCTCAGCATTTTGGTTGATTTCTGATTCCGATGGACGCAGGGGCTCACCATCGCCCAGGAGCTTCAACGGCGGCAGCAACTTCGAACGCCGACGTGGTTTTATCGACCGCCGATCATGGTGTGCTGCTACAGTAAAACGTTGGCCCTCGCCTCCAGAATGAGCAGCACGAGGAGAAGGCGGCACAGCTGCTGCCCGCCTTCGTACACGGCCGGAACCAGGTTCAGTAGCTCCCTGAGCATGTTCCATTATGCCTTGGAGAGAAATTAAACCGAACAACATCTGTTGCCAGCGCCACCCGAGCGTAACCGTCAGTGCAGACCCGCCTACTATCGCAAGCAGCCATCCGGCGGAACCACTAGCGAGTTCGCCTGCGAAAACGGCTACCGCCCATCCAATCTTGCCGCCGCCTTTGCCGTCCAGAGCCTGCGCAACCATGCCCCCACCCTGCAACACCGCGGCCAGTTCTACACCACGGTCAGCAGCGGCCGTGGCAGCAATCCTAAGATGAGCTCCGCCTAGAACGCAAAGGGCTACCAGCTCGGCGGAGAGGACACGCACCCAGGGAACGCTCCGTCGCCGGCCCATGCCACGCGCAAACAACACAGACCCGAAAGCCAGCAACGAAATCGGAGCGAGAGCGGCACCCCAGCCCAGCCACACCACTAGCACATCGGAAACCACCGCCGTCCATGTACCCTGAGAAAGACCCAGTAGTGCTAGCATGCTAATGATCCCACTTGCCAACAACACCACACCAGCCATGTCTTCACCATAACTCCGCAGGCCGCGCGCCGTCGCCAGCAGCGTCCCCAACAACCGGTGTTGGAATTCCGCTTCCCGGGGCGTAGTGGCAGCCATCACCCTGCGGGTGGTGCGCTTGCGACTGCGCCGCTTGGAGCCCGTCAGCTTTGCTTTAACCCAAGGTTTTATGCGTGTGCTCATTTTGGCTCAGCGGAAAAGGGTGCAATCCGCGTGCCTTGCTTTCACACGCTCAGATGTTGTTCGGATTCACTGGAAGTTTCCATCTGCCCTTCCATCTGGGCAATGCGCTTCAGCACTTCTTCCACCGCCACACGCTGTTTCCGGTACAGGTCTGCTTCTGAAACCGCTAGTCGCATGGCCACATCACGTACTTTTCGTCCCTGAAGAAACTTTAGCTCAAGAATATTGTAGAGCAACCACTCCGCCGTGAATTTGCGTTGACCCTCCGGTTTAATCTGCTCGATGGCGTTTTTCAGCACTGACCGCAGTGCGTTCACGGGGTTACCATTGTGTTCGCTCAGCGCCTTTTCCACCACCTTTAGGCGCAGCAGTGGACTCTCGCTCAGCCGGGGCCCGCCCCAAAAATGCCTGAGCGCTTCCTTGACCCACTGGGCGGCGTCGGGATTCTGCGCTAGGTCGCCAGCCTCGAGAGCAGTCGTACCGGCATAGCTAGCTGCTGCACGCATACGCTGCAATGCGTCCACATGTGGGAGCAAGTTGTCCATGGCCCGGAACACTTTTCTCTGCAAACGCCGGTCCGCCAGTGCAGTCGCAGCACGCGCCACCAGTGTTTGCAGAGTGCGCAACTCTTCATCGCCCTGAGCGGGGATATCTCGCCCGAACATGTACAATCCCACTATACCGAGCAGCTCACGCTTTCCATTGAGCTGCTCGCTGCGCAGCGGAATAATCCAATAGCCCTCCCATTCCAGTCGGCCGGTGCCAGCCGAATGCCAAAATCTCGCGGACGTATCCTGCGCGTCTGGATGGGAGATAGCGGCAAGCGTGGCAGATTTGCTCGGCGGCTGCCGCGGCCCGACTTGAACCTCGATACGCGCTCCCGCGCGTCCCATCACAGCGACAAACCCGCTGGAAATGTGCAGCACATCACAAGCGGCCGCGAGCACAGATTCCAGAAACTGCTCCACGTCTCCCTTGGTCAGCAGGCGCTCACCTAGAAGATGTAGGCGCTGCACATCATCCTGATCTCCACTACTGCCATAGAAAAACCGCCGTTCCACCGGCAAGCGTACTACGGTGATTGCGTATTGAGCCAGCAGCATAACACCTACCACAACCCCAGGAACCCACAGGACAGAATCCAGCCCGGCTATACGGTCTAGCCACCGCACGAACACATACGCCCCCACCACCAGCGAAGCCACCATCGGGCCGCGCAGCACCCATTGGAAAAGCCGTCCTTTTACAACGCGGTCAGGCTGCGGCGCACCAAAAAAGGCCACACTGTATGTCATCCAGACAAGCGCTACACTCACGGATAGGTTGACACCCAGAACCACCAGCCAGAACAGCAGCGGGTGACTCTGCACAATACCACCGCCAGAGAGCATGAGATAGGGGAAAATGCCAAGTGGCACCACCAGAGAAGAAATCAACAAATATCCCATCCGGCGGCGGGTGGCACGCGTCAGACATCGCAGAAACGCACGGTAAATATTGACAATCGCGACCAAGATCACCAACGCGAAGAAGATGACAAACGGAGTGAATAACGCTACCGGTTGCAGCCGCTGCAAACGCTCCCCGACAACCAGCGGCCCCACCACTCCTCCTGAGAACATCGCCAGCACGATTGCGCTAGCCCCACCCAGATATGCCATCCATACCAAGGCGCGGCGGCGTCCGCGCGAGAGTTTTCCGGTTTTAGCCAGTAGGGCGTCGGAGAGATGCAAATAAGCCGCCGGCACCAGGCTAATACCCAACCATTGGAAGCGCAACCACACGCTCACCGCCCTGACTTCGCCTGTGACCGCTGCGCCCACATTTCCCAGATAAGCTGCCGCCACGCACGCAAGCAGTACGTTCAACGCCTGCGCCACGCGGTCTCTTAAATTAAACGTAAGCGTGTAAAGCAGCAGCGAAACAGCGGTGATGACCACCACAGCCACCACAAACTGGTTGAAGACGGCAAGTGTGCCGGCAACATTATCCATAATTTGAGTGACTCGGAAAGCTCGCCCTGATAAAAGCCATCCTCATCAATATTCGAGGGTATTGTTGAAGCATTTCTTGACCGTCAGCGCAATTTCATGCCGAAGAAGAGCGCGATGTCCTGACTGCCGTAGTACCGATCATTGTAACCACAATA
>CAUZCX010000073.1:0-7594 GCA_963578565.1 Anaerolineae bacterium | reverse complement strand
CGCGCGCCGGAATGGTCGCTCCGGATGACAGCACATTCCAATATCTGGCGGGCCGAGATTCGGTTCCCAAGGGGGCAGCTTGGGAACAGGCTCTGGCAGCCTGGAGGGAGCTGCCCAGCGACCCAGGTGCTGCCTATGACCAAAGCATCACCATTGAGGCGGATGAATTGGTGCCGATGATCACTTTCGGTACAAACCCAGGCATGGGCATTCCGATAACTGATGCCATACCCGACCCAGCGCAGACCAGCAATGCGGACGTGCGCCATAATCTGGAAAAGGCGCTTGCTTACATGGGTCTGAAACCGGGGCAGGCGCTGCTCGGACAGCCGGTGGATGTAGTCTTCATCGGCAGCTGCACTAACGGGCGCATCTCCGATCTTAGGTTGGCCGCGGACGTTCTGCGTGGACGCAAAGTGGCCGAGAGCGTGCGCATGCTAGTGGTACCCGGTTCTCAGGCAGTGAAACAGCAGGCCGAATCTGAAGGTCTGCAGCATGTTTTCCGCGCGGCGGGCGCAGAGTGGCGTGAGTCGGGATGCTCGATGTGCATCGCCATGAACGGCGATCAGATTGAGCCCGGTCAGTACGCGGTCAGCACCAGCAACCGCAATTTTGAAGGCCGTCAGGGAAAAGGCGGGCGGACATTTCTTGCCTCGCCTCTGACGGCAGCCGCGGCGGCGGTGAGAGGGCAAATCTCTGACGTTAGGACGATGTTATAAGATGGCTCAATTCACGCAACTGACATCACGGGTAATCCCGCTAGCCAACCGTAACATAGACACCGACCAGATCATCCCAGCGCGCTTTCTGAAAGTGACAGACAAATCCGGTCTGGGAGAAGCGCTCTTTTCGGACTGGCGCTACAACACTAACGGTTCACCGAACACGAATTTCGTGCTCAACCAGGCGGATCATCAGGGCGCACAGATCCTTCTTGCCGGGGGAAATTTCGGCTGTGGATCCTCGCGTGAACACGCACCCTGGGCGCTGACCAGCTGGGGCATCCGCGCCGTCATCTCCACTTCCTTCGCCGACATCTTCCGCAACAACGCTCTAAAAAATGGCCTGCTGCCGGTAATTGTGGACGTGGAAACTCATAAATCTCTGTTCGATTTGGTCGAGGAATTGCCTACGGCAGAGCTGACAATCGACCTGGACAGCCAGAGCGTCACCCTACCTGATGGCGCTACCATGAGCTTCCCTATCGACAACTTCTCGAAAAATTGCCTACTCAGCGGCATCGATCAACTGGGATACATCCTATCGCACGAGGCGCGTATTAGCGCCTATGAGGCCGCTTGACAAATACCAAAGCCAGATGGCACGCGCTGATGGATAGCATCCAGTACAGGTTGATGCTGGCGTGAAGGCGCGCATCGTCGTGCTGCCGGGAGACGGCATCGGCCCAGAAGTCACCGCCGGAGCGCAACAGATTCTGGAGCATGTGGCCAATTCGTTCGGCCATGAGTTTCAATTGGAAGAACGCCTTATGGGTGGCTGCTCAATCGACCGCCACAGCATCCCGCTTACTGAGGAGACCCTCGCCGACTGCAATGCCGCCGACGCGGTGCTGCTTGGTGCCGTAGGCGGCCCAAAATGGGACGACCCGGCTGCGAAAGTGCGCCCAGAGATGGGTCTGCTTGCGCTGCGCAAAGGGATGTGCCTGTTTGCCAACCTGCGCCCGGTGCGCCCACATCCTGACCTGCTGCAGGCATCCCCGCTCAAATCGGAACGTCTTTCCGGAGTAGATGTGCTCGTGGTGCGCGAACTCACCGGCGGAATTTACTTTGGCGAACCACGGGGACGCGATAGCAGCGTAGATGGTCGCACGCGGGCAGTGGATTCAATGGTGTACTGGGATTACGAGATCGAGCGTGTGGTAGAGCTTGCCTGCACGCTGGCTGCCGAGCGCCGCTGCAAGGTAACCTCAGTGGACAAGGCAAATGTGCTCGAGACATCGCGTCTATGGCGGCAGACCGCCGAAAAGGTAGCAGCTGCCCATCCGCAGATTGAGTTCGAGCACCAATTGGTGGATACTACCGCCATGCGTCTGGTGACCCAACCGGCGTCATTCGACGTATTAGTAACTGGCAATATGTTCGGCGACATCCTTACCGACGAGGCATCGGTGCTGACCGGGTCGATGGGAAACATGCCCTCGGCCTCGCTCGGAGATGGCGGCCCGGGGATGTACGAGCCAATTCACGGCTCCGCGCCGGATATCGCCGGGGACGGCATCGCCAACCCTATCGGTTCAATTCTCGCTGCCGCAATGCTGCTGCGGCACTCATTGAACCTGGAACCTGAGGCAGTCGCGGTGGAAACCGCCGTAATGGACACGCTGGAAGACGGCTGCCGAACCATTGACCTGCGGCGGGAAAACGCACTCTCCACGCAACAAATGACGGCGGAAATCATCACGCGATTGGGAGCCAACAAGAGATGAAAGTAGCTTTTCAGGGTGAGCGAGGTGCCTATTCAGAGGCAGCAGCAATCGCATTTTTCGGAGCCGAAATCAGCCCGGTGGCATGCCGTACCTTCGACGCCGTCTTTGCAGCCATAGTTTCCGGTGAGTGTAAACGGGGCATAGTGCCGATTGAGAACTCGCTAGCCGGCAGCATACATCGCAATTATGATTTGCTTCAACGTCACACTCTGTCCATCGTGGGAGAACACATATTCCGCGTGCAGCACTGTCTGATAGCGCATCCGGGTGCGACACTGAGTGACATCCGTAAAATCATTTCACATCCGCAGGCGCTGGCGCAATGCGAGGGACATATTGACAAACTTGGCCTCGAATGCGAACCTTGGTACGACACGGCCGGGGCGGTAAAGTCGCTGCGGGATGTGGGTCGACGTGATCACGCCGCAATCGCCTCGCGAAGGGCAGCGGAAGTGTACAAAATGCAGATTTTGGCCAGCGGAATCGAGGACGTTGCCGCGAATTACACCCGCTTTCTGGCATTAGCTCGACAGGCTGAAACACCGACGGATGCATCGACGAAAACCTCCATTGCCTTCACTCTGCCACAGGGCGGCGCTACGCCTGGGTCTCTCTTCCGCGCTATCGGAGTATTCGCCATGCGAGATATCAATCTGACCAAGATCGAGTCGCGCCCCACCCCGACGGAGACTTTTAATTACATGTTCTATCTAGATTTTGAAGGCAGTCAAGATGAGCCACGCTGCGCCCGAGCACTAGATCATTTGCGCGAGATGGCCACCGACGTGCGCGTGTTCGGCTCGTATCGCACTGACAATGCCCTCTAGCCGCCACTCTATAGCTGCTCAAGTTCCTTCCTAACAGTCGCATATAGGCTATCCGCACGCAGTTCCTGTAAAGTAAGACACGGCGCGCCGAGATGCTCTGCCAGTTCCCGGGCCAGACCCTGGTCAAACGCGGCATGTTCCATGTTTATGACAACGCTGCGAATGCCTTCGCGCTGCAAACGGTCAGCCGCACGATGAGATTCCTCTTTCGGTGAAAGATGAGTCATGGACACATTCCCAGCACCATCGGTGAGCACAATCATCAGCGGGATCACATCCGGATGAAGATGGCGCTGCTGCTGGATGACTCGATGTGCCACCGTCATCCCCGCCGAGAGCGGCGTCTTACCACCAACGGGAATATCGGCAAGCGCACGGCGAGCGAGCTGCACAGAGCTGGTCGGAGGCAATACAACGCTGGCATCGTTCTTCTGGAAGACGATTAACCCTACCCGATCACGACGCTGATAAGCATCGGTCAACAGCGAGACAATCGCCCCTTTAGTAGCGCTCATGCGTTCCGCCACCGCCATGGACCAGGAGGCATCTACCACGAACAGTACCAGATTGGCAGATTTGCGCACCCGGATTTTGCGGTGCATGTCCTCGGCCCGCACCACGAAGGCCACATCCTTGCGCTGTTCCGCCCTGCTAATCTGATGCGGGGCCGCCGCACGCAACGTAGCATCAAAGGCAATGTCGCTTACCTTACCTCCAGCGGGACGAGCCTGCACATAGCGACCGCGTTTGCGCTCTGTGCGCGTACTGCTGCGCCTGCCGCTGTGTTTGCGGGTCAACCTGTCCAGCGGAGTGTTAAGAGCGCGCGTTTCGAATTCCGCACCGACCTCATCCTTGCGGCCGCCCTCCCACCAGTGTGCGTCGCTGGAGGCAGACGGGGTGTGCTGCTGGGCAGGTTCGGCCCGAGCAGCATCAATCTCTTCCTGCGCGGGCGCTGGCGCGTTTATGTCCTCTTTTTTTTTATCGGTTCTTGGGTGGCGCTTTCGTCCGGATGCGGCTCAGCAGACGCTGCGGACTGCACATCGGAGCGCACCTGCTGTAGACAATTTTCAAGTTCATCGAACTCGAGGCCGGCAGAATCAAACGGACCCGTTTTAATGCGATGGGGTAACGCCAACTGCGCGGCCATCAAGATGTCACGTTCACTGATTGCTAACCGTCCCTGCATCGCGGCATGCGCCCGGGAAGCCCGCAAGATGACCAGGTCAGCACGATGACCATCCACGCTTAGGCTGGTGGTCAGTGCAGCAATTGTCTCGAGATCATGCCGCGAATATGTCACCGCGTCCACAATCTCACGCGCTCGAGTGATTTCAGTCGAGATCGCACAAACCCTGGGCTGCCATTTATCGGCGAAAGCAGTGGAATCAGATTCGTACTCCAAGATGCGCTCCATAATAGCAACGCGGTCAGCAGATTCTCTCAGGCCACGGATGTCCACCGCCAGCGCGAAGCGATCGAGCAATTGCGGGCGCAGGTCGCCTTCCTCCGGGTTCATCGTACCGACCAGGATGAAACGCGCCGGATGACTGAAGGATATGCCCTCACGCTCCACCACGTTTACGCCCATCGCCGCTGAATCCAGCAGCAGGTCCACCACGTGGTCATCCAGAAGATTCACTTCGTCTATGTAAATAAGGCCGCGGTTGGCCGCAGCCAGCACTCCAGGTTCGAAGCGGCGCTCACCGCGCTGAATTGCCTGCTCAATATCCAGTGTACCCACCACGCGATCCTCGGTAGCACTTACCGGCAGATCAATGAAAGAAGTGGGGCGCATTATCCCGGTCAAAGACCCGTTGCCAGAGGCACTTTCGCGACATTCAGTGCACCATTGCGCGGGTTGCTGAGGGTCGCAACCGAAACGGCAGTCTTCCACCACTTCCACGTCGGGCAAGAGAGCCGCAAGCGCGCGCGCAGCAGTTGATTTTGCCGTTCCACGTTCGCCACGAATAAGCACGCCCCCGATGCGCGGATTGACTGCATTGAGCAAAAGCGCTCGCTTCATGCGCTCATGACCTACAATGGCTGCAAACGGGTAAATGTCAGACATCAGCGTTTCCCAAAGCCTGATTATACCTTGAAGTGATCCCAGGTTGTCAATCGCCGGAATCAGCCCTATAATGTCAAAGTAATTTTGCACATGACAGACCCAAAACCAATGGTAGCTGACACTTCCTCGAACCCCGATACTGACAGCGTAGGACAAACACAGTCCATGGGAAGGCTGCTCGCCGATGAGCAGCTGGATGGCATAATGCCGCTACGTGGAGAACTGCGCGAGGGAACCATTGCGCGCATCTCTCCCAACGAGATTCTGGTAGATGTCGGTGCCAAAAGCGAAGGCATTATCTCCGAACGTGAAGTCAACCGCATGAGCTCTGAGACACGTGAACAGCTGCAGGAGGGTGCCACGATCACCCTGTATGTGCTCCGCGAAGCTAGTCAAGAAGGCCCCATCGTTCTGTCTCTCGAGAAAGCACAAGAGATAGAGCAATGGCATCAGGCCGCTGAAAAGATGAAGGCACGTAGCGTACACACCGGCCCAATCCTAGAATTTAACCGCGGCGGAGCAGTAGTGGCGGTAGGTCTATTGCGCGGCTTCTTGCCAGCCTCGCTGATGTGCCAGGAGCGCCAGCGGAGAAACACGGGCTCCACACCCGCAGACCGATGGAAAAATATGGTCGGCGAGGAGCTGAAGTTCAAAATAAAAGAGGTGGACGCGGAACAAGATCGGCTCATTCTTTCGGAACGCGCAGCCGAAAAAGAAGCGCGGGCAGCGCAACGCGCGGAGTTGCTCATCAACATCGAACCCGGCCAGACTCACTCCGGGCATGTGGTCGCGCTGGCTAGCTTCGGAGCCTTTGTTGATCTTGGCGGCATCGACGGACTGGCCCACATCTCGCAGATCTCGTGGACGCACATCGACCATCCCAGCGAGACACTAGAAGTTGGGCAGGAAATCGATGTACAGGTGCTAAGTGTGGACCATGATCGCCAGCGAGTGGGGCTTTCACTAAAGGCACTACAGGAAGACCCCTGGGTCACCATGACCGACAACTACAAGGAGGGTCAACTGGTACGTGCCACCATCACTCGGCTGAAGAAATTCGGCGCGTTTGCCACGCTGAAAGATAGCGACCGCATCGAAGGGCTGATACACATTTCGGAATTGGCAGACCACGGGATTACTCACCCCAAAGAAATCGTCCGGGAAAACGAGGAAGTCACGCTGCGTATCTTGAAAATCGACGCAGAGTGCCACCGTCTGGGCTTAAGCCTGAAGGAAGTGGCCTCGTCCCGCTTTGCCGAACTTGACTATGATTCTTACATGGCGGCAGAAGAAGACACGCTAACCGAGGTAGAGACAGCGCCGGTAGACGATACGGATGCCGCCCCCAACCTACATGAGGATCCAGATGACGGCACCGCAATGCCAGCGGGAGATAGCCCGGAGGCGACACAGGTGCTATCCGAAATGGTAAAGGCGAGCGATGATCTTGACACTCAGTAAAACATGCAAATCGTTGCTGGTGAAACTGAGTGACGAGCAGGTGAGCCTACCGCGCCTTATCGCGAAGAAACGCCACTACAGAAACTTGCGTATTCCGCTTGCCGATTGTTTGGTAGAATACTAACAGGTCATACCTTAGAGGCAACTGTGTCCACAAATATGCAACGCTTCACCAAAAGGGCGCGCCGCGCGCTTCACACAGCTCAGGCTGAGGCCGAACGTCTCGGGCAGCGCCTTATATGTCCAGAACACGTATTGCTCGGGCTGATGATGAATGACGGCGGGGTTGCCCACCAAGTGTTGAACGATCTAGGCCTGGATACTGAGAGGACAAAAAAATTAGTCGCCCGCTTGGGGGCAGCCCGCAAAGAGAGCGAGGCGGCGGGAGAGCATCGCCTCTCCCCAGCGACGGAGCGCACGCTAGAAAACGCCTTCACAGAGGCGCGACGGATGGGCCAACCCAACATCGGTACTGAACACCTCTTGTTGAGCCTTGTGCAGGATGAGGACGGCATCGCCCTTCAGGTTCTCAAGCAACTAGGCATCTCCGCGGAGCAAATCCGCAGACACACCCGCCGCATTTTAAAAAAGAACCAGCCCCCCCTTGAGAAGGAAGAGGCCTTCCGGAGCGGGCGCAAATCGAGAAGACACGCCGAGAAGAAAAAGAAAACGCCGCTCTCAGATCAACTCGCGACAGACCTGACAGATTTGGCGGAGAAAGACAGACTCGATCCGGTCATCGGACGGCAGACCGAGGTGGAAAGAGTTATCCAGATACTTGCCCGCCGTACC
>CAUZCX010000072.1:0-7977 GCA_963578565.1 Anaerolineae bacterium | reverse complement strand
TTGGCAGCAAGTCGCCCGCGCAAGAGCGGATAGCGCGGCAGGTTGATGCCCTCCTTAACGGTGAAGACCGCCGGAAGCACCAGTTCATACACCTCCCATCCCTCAGGGACCTCCCTTTTGGCCACTGCAGTGCCATCAGCATGAATCTGCAGCGCCTTTATTCCAGCTACGCAGGGGAGGTTCAGCGCATGCGCCACGCGTAGCCCGACCTGATAATTACCCGCATCGGCGGATTCGTTGCCGAACAACAGCACGTCGAAGGGAGCGTCGCCTGATTGCTCGACACGGATGGTGTCCACGATAGCAGCCGAGGTAGCCGCCGCATCGCGGTCAACACCATCAGTTTCAATCAAGATGGCCTCGTCAACACCCATAGAAATGGCGAAACGAAGCTGGTCGACCGCAGCCGGTTCCCCCATCGTGAGCACGGTAGTAGTACCGCCATGCTGCTCCACTAGCTGCACAGCCGCTTCCACCGCGCACTCCTCATGCGGACTGATCGCGAAACCCAGGTTGCGTGTGATGATTTCGCGCGCGTCCTCCGCCAGCACGAATCTCACTCCTGGAACCGGAACCCGTTTAACGCATGCTAAGATGTGCATGATTTGGCCATGGTTCTCACTGGTTTTATTCTCTCGGAAGGACGCCCGCCTCACTGCTTCATGCGCTCGTCATTAGGGTCGAACAGCGGCGTGCTGCCCGCCAATTGGTCATGATTCACACCCAATACAAACTATTAAAGCACTGCCAGGAATTCTACCTGGAAACGAGTGATGTGCGCGCGCATGACCTTGCCGGCACGGTCACCGTCTCCCGTCTTGATAGCAGCGGCGATTATGGCATGGTCATTCAGAGAAACGCTTAGCGGTTGGGTGACTTTGTGTAGCCCGTGGTACCACAGGCGAATGACGTGATCGTAAAGCCCGCGCAGCTCACCGGCGAGGAATTCGTTTCCGGCCGCATCTGCTATGAGTTTATGAAAATCTTGATCCAACTCAATCAAATGGTGGTGATCTTCACTCTTCGCAATATCAGCTTTTATTGCCAGCAACTCCTCCAACCTGACTAGATGCTCAGGGCGTGCTCGGGCGGCAGCAAGGCGCGCGGCAAAGGTTTCCAGTTCCAACCGCACCTCAGAGATTTTCTGCAAATCACTTAAATTAAGGTCTGCCACCATTGTGCCAAGGCGCGGCAATATCACCACCATGTTCTCAAGAGCAAGACGCTGCAGGGCCTCACGAATAGGCGTGCGCCCTATCCCTAAGGCCTCCATTAAATTGGCTTCATTCATCAGGCTAGCTGGCGGAAATTCCAGCCTGATGATTGCCTGTTTGATGCGCTGATAGGCCTGATCGCAGCGAGAGATCACATCTTGTGTTTTTCCGCGATGATAAGCTGTCAGCAGACTTGTAGGGCGCAAGGAAGCGGTAGCCATGATGGATTCAGAACAATTGATGATATATCACTAAGATCTCAAATTGTAACTTACTTTAAGTAGCAGTCAAGACCGACTCTGGTTGTCCCAGTGCGACACCCTATAAAACGGCACACTTTTCAGACTGTAGTACGCTTGACACAAGCCATATGCTCTGCTATTCTCAAGTATACATAATCAAAACTGGTAATCTTATCCAGAGAGGTGGAGGGATCGGCCCTACGAAGCCTCGGCAACCGGCGCAGACGCGCAAGGTGCCAATTCCGGCAGACGATTGTCTGGGAGATGAGAACGGGATCGCACATTGCACCCTGGTCTTTCAGGCCCGGGTGTTTTCTATTAGGTCCAAGAATAATTCCCGCCACCCATTAGCTAAGGAGGCACGATGAGCGACATAAAAGTGGGCAATTCTACGGGAGCAGTGCATGCTGGCACGCAACGCTCAAAGCCCAACCACGCCCTTACCGAATCCATCGTGCAGAGCTCTACATATACCTTTGCAGATACGCGCGACCTGTGCAATTTTATGGACGCCGCCCTCTTGGGAAAAGCGAACGGGCGCGTTGATTACGGCCGTTACGGCAACCCCACCGTAGCAGCAGCCGAAAGCCGCCTAGCCGCGCTGGATGGTGCCAGCGATTGCGTCCTGTGCGGCTCTGGCATGGCTGCTACCACTATTACGCTGCTGGCGTTACTGAGCACCGGTACACATGTGGTCATCACCGATGATTCCTACCGCCGTACCCAGCAATTTTGCCGCACCTTCTTGAAACGATTCGGCGTGCAGTGCACGGTGGTACCAGCAGGGGATTACGATGTCCTCGAAGCTGCGATACGCCCGGAGACAAAGTTGTTAGTCTCCGAATCACCTACCAATCCTTACCTGCGGTGCATCGATTTGGACCGCTTTGCAGTAATCGGCCGGCGCCACACAGTGAACACTTTGATTGACGCCACCTTCGCCACCCCGCTCAATCTGCGTCCGCTTGAACACGGCATTGACCTGGTGGTACATTCGGGCACAAAATACCTTGGCGGTCACAACGACCTTCTGGCAGGCGCAGTGTGCGGCAGCGAACAGCTGGTCGGGCTGGTTCGGAAGCTGCTCGGCGTGATTGGCGCGGTGTTAGGCCCGCAGCAGGCTTTTCTGCTTATCCGTGGTATGAAAACACTCGGGCTGCGCATCGCTCGCCAGAACGAGAACGGGCAGCGAGTGGCCGAATTCCTCGAGAACCATCCGAGGGTCGAGCGAGTGTGGTACCCAGGATTGCCCTCGCATCCTGACCACGCCATCGCAAAAGAACAGATGCGCGGCTACGGCGGCGTGGTAAGCTTCGAAGTACCCGGAGGGCTTCAGGGTGCAAGCCGACTCGTCGACGCAGTCGCCATCCCCTATATTGCCCCCAGCCTCGGCGGGGTTGAGACACTCATCGAGCAGCCAGCGCTGATGTCCTATTATGAACTCGAGCCCGAGGAGCGGCTCTCCATAGGTATCAAGGATAATCTTGTCAGAATTTCCGTGGGCATAGAAGACGCTGATGATATAGTCTCGGATTTGGAACAAGCGCTGACTAAGATCTGAGAAATCACGTCGTGTTGTCATCCCCCGCCCTACTCGCCCTTGAAGATGAAACTCTCTGGCCTGGCATTGGCTTCGGCGCTGCCGGGGACTCCAGCGGCGAAATTGTCTTCAATACAAGCATGACCGGTTATCAGGAAATACTCACTGACCCTTCCTATCACGGACAAATCATAACTATGACCATGCCACATATCGGAAATTATGGGGTTACACCGGAGGACGCGCAAAGTGAGCAAGTGTGGGCTTCCGGTTTCGTCGTCCGCAGCATCAGCCCGGTGGTGAGCAATTGGCGCGCACGGCAGAGCCTTCCTGATTACCTCGCTGAGCGCGACGTAGTCGCTATAACTGACCTTGACACGCGCGCACTGGTACGCCACATCCGTTTGCATGGAACTATGCGGGCGGCCCTTTCCACACGCGACCCGGATCCCGACCGGCTGCTGGAAATGGCACGCGCAGGACGCGACATGAATGGCCTGAATTTAGCCAGCGAAGTGAGCTGCACAGAGAGATACGTGTTTCCGGCAGCAGCCAACCCAACCTACCACGTTGTCGCCTACGACTTCGGCATCAAGCGCAACATCCTGAGCATGCTGGCCGAGCGCGACTGTCGAGTCACGGTAGTACCCGCAGACACCTCTGCCACCGAGACGATAGCGTTAAACCCCGATGGCATCTTCCTTTCCAACGGTCCCGGTGATCCGGCCGCGGTCACAGGAGCTATTGAAGCGGTACGAGATCTGGTGGGGAAAAAGCCAATTTTTGGCATCTGTCTCGGGCACCAGATTCTAGCTCTGGCTCTAGGCGCTCGCACCTACAAGCTGAAATTCGGGCACCGCGGCGGAAACCAGCCGGTGCAGGTAGCTGCCAGCAGCGCGGTGCAAATCTCCAGCCACAATCATGGGTTTGCGGTGGACGCGGCTTCGCTTCCGGCGGGCATAGACCAGACCCATGTCAACCTGAACGACAATTGCTGCGAGGGACTAGCCGCCCGGGAGCTGCGCGCGTTCTCGGTACAATATCATCCTGAAAGCGCACCCGGGCCACATGATTCAGAGGATTTGTTTGATGAGTTTACACACTTAATGGCTGGAAGCAGCTAGACGATGGCCTCTGGCTTTAGACAACTCCGTTTTGGAGTGTTTGGCCAAGTATGCACGCCGGATATCATTACTAGAAGTGGTGTCGCCAAGAAATCTATCAGACTGGCTGATTTCATGGATTTCTTGCTTCCCTTGATCCCTCGAAACGAGATACTTGCCCGTACACACTTTCACTTCGTAAATAGCGTATGTGAATAGCAATCACATGTCCCCAACACTCAACCCCAAGCCACTGGCCCCTGGCAGCACCATCCTTATCATCGGGTCCGGACCTATCGTTATCGGCCAGGGATGCGAATTCGATTATTCCGGCGTACAAGCTTGCAAGGCGCTGCGCTCCGCCGGCCATCGCGTGGTGTTGGTCAATTCCAACCCGGCCACCATTATGACTGACCCACAAATGGCCGACGCAACCTATGTGGAACCGCTCACTGCCGAGATCCTCGAACAAATCATAGCTATCGAGCGTCCGGACGCGTTGCTGCCCACTGTCGGCGGACAAACTGGGCTGAACCTGAGCGTAGAACTGGCCGAAAGCAAGGTGCTGGAAAAATACGCCGTTCAGCTGATTGGCGCACGGCTGGATGCAATTCGCACCGCCGAGAACCGCTCCAAATTCAAGGATGCCATGCTAGCCGCTGGCGTGCCAGTCCCACCCAGCCATCTTGTGCATTCGATAGACGAAGCCCAGGCCCTCATTGGAGATATCGGCTACCCGGCGCTTTTGCGCTCTTCGTTCACATTAGGGGGCGGGGGCGGAGGCGTGGCGCATAGTGCACAGGATTTAGTAGCCGTAGTCGAACATAGCCTGCGCGAAAGTCCGGTGGGCGAAGCCTTATTGGAACGCTCGCTGCTCGGGTGGAAAGAATACGAACTGGAAGTGATGCGCGACCGTGCCGACAATTTCGTAGTCGTATGCTCCATTGAAAACGTGGATCCGATGGGAGTTCACACCGGCGACAGTATCACCGTCGCCCCGGCCCAAACGCTCAGCGATCGCGAATACCAGCAGCTGCGCGACCTTGCACGCGTGGTGCTGCGGGCGGTACGCGTGGAAACCGGCGGAAGCAACATACAATTCGCTGTGCATCCCCGGACCGGAGAAGTGCTGGTCATTGAGATGAACCCGCGCGTCTCGCGCTCATCGGCTCTCGCCAGCAAAGCGACCGGATTCCCCATCGCAAAAATAGCAGCTCTGCTGGCGGTGGGCTACACGCTGGACGAAATACCCAACGACATCACCCGCGTAACCCCCGTCAGCTTCGAGCCGAGCATCGATTACACCGTGGTCAAGCTGCCCCGCTGGAATTTCGAGAAATTTCCCGAAGCCGACCATGCGCTGGGACCACAGATGAAATCAGTCGGCGAGGTGATGGCAATCGGGCGCACCTTTCCCGAAGCGCTCAACAAAGCCATTCGTGGGCTGGATGTGGGCATTGCTGGATTCAGTCGCAGCGCTCCAACGTCGGAGGAAGCCGCTGCCGAATTGCGCGTACCCACCGCACAGCGCCTGTTTCAAGTCGCCGCCGCGCTTCCGGATGACCTACCTGACGAAGTCATCGCCGCCACTTCTTTTGATCCTTGGTTCGTGGCGCAAATGCAAAAACTGCTGCGTTTTGAGAGCGAGACATTACGCGCGGCTACCGGATTGGAAGGCCTGGAAGCCCACCATTTGCGCACAGCCAAGCGACTGGGGATAGCTGATAGCGTGATAGGAAAAGCCGTGGACGCCACTGAAAATGCGGTGCGCAAGCGCCGCAAAGAACTCGGGGTCACTCCCGTCTTTTATCGTGTCGATACCTGCGCAGCCGAATTTGAAGCGCACACCCCGTACCTATATTCCACCTACGAGGCACACGATGAAGCCACCCCAACCCAACAGCGCAAGGTGGTCATTCTTGGCGGCGGCCCCAATCGTATCGGGCAAGGCATCGAGTTTGATTATTGCTGTGTACAGGCTTGCTGGGCGCTGCGCGAACTGGGATACGAGACCATTATGGTCAACTGCAACCCAGAGACCGTCAGCACAGATTACGATACTGCCGACCGCCTGTATTTTGAGCCGCTGACGCTGGAGGACGTGCTCAATATCATAGATTTGGAACAACCCGAGGGCGTCATCGTACAATTCGGCGGACAAACACCGATTAACTTGACGGCCGGGATGACCGCCGCCGGGGTACCTATCTGGGGAACCCCGCCTGACTCGATTGATCTGGCCGAAGACCGCGCACGTTTCGGCGCACTGCTGCGCAAACTCAATATCGAGCACCCGCAGTGGGGCACAGCAACATCACTACGGGACGCATGTGCCGTGGCCGCCCGCGTTGGCTATCCGGTGCTGGTGCGTCCGTCTTATGTGCTGGGTGGGCGAGCCATGGAAATTGCTTATAACGATCAATCGCTTGAGCGCTTTTTGAAACGCGCCACAGCAGCCGCGCCGGAAGGCTCGGTCTTGATTGACCAGTTCATCGAGGACGCCGTGGAAGTGGATGTTGATGCTCTCGCGGACAGCAAGCGCGTAGTGATAGCAGGCGTGATGCAGCACATCGAGGAAGCAGGCATCCATTCCGGTGACAGCGCCTGCGTGATGCCGCCTTATAAGGTCAGCCAGTATCACTTGAGTATTATCCGTGATTACACCGAACGGCTGGGCAAGGCTCTGAAAGTGTGCGGCCTGATGAACGTGCAGTTCGCCATAAAGGACGACGTGGTTTATGTCATCGAGGTGAACCCACGCGCGAGCCGTACTGTTCCCTTTGTGAGTAAGGCAACCGGCAAACCGATTGCACGGCTGGCCGCCCAGGTTATGGCTAGCAAATCTCTGGATGACTTGGGCTTCACGGAGACGCCATCGGTGGATGGATTTTTTGTCAAGGAGGCTGTGTTACCATTCAACAAATTCCCGGGGGTGGATCCGTTGCTCGGTCCGGAAATGCGCTCTACGGGTGAGGTAATGGGTCATGCCGCACAGTTCGGTCACGCCTTCGCCAAAGCGCAGATGGCCGCGGGCGCACCATTACCGATCAGTGGCACGGTTCTGTTGACAGTCAATGATTTTGATAAAGGCGCCATTTTGAAGATAGCACGCGATTTGCACCGCATGGATTTCAAACTCCTGGCTACCTCGGGCACTGCCGAGTGGATAAAACGCAGTGGATTACCGGTTGAAGTGGCGCGCAAAGTGAATGAGGGCGGCCACCACATCGCCAAAATGGTATCCTCGGGAGAACTTGACCTGATAATCAACACTCCGCTCGGACAAATTGCGTATGACGACAGCCGCTCAATGCGCGCCGCCGCGGTGTTACACGATATCCCGCTCCTAACCACACTCTCCGCAGCGCAGGCAGCCGTGAACGGTATCCGCGCGCTTCGCGCCAATAGCCTGCAGGTGCGCAGCTTGCAACAACATTACTCCTAAGTCAGCCACTCTCCAAAAAGAACGATATACTAGCGTCCGGAGGGACAGTGTGACCAACCACCTTTTTGGTGAGACTAGCCCGTACCTGCTGCAGCACCGAGACAACCCGGTCGATTGGCACCCATGGGGCGAAGCCGCGCTCTCGCGTGCCCGTGTCGAAGACAAACCTATCTTTCTCAGTATCGGTTATGCTGCCTGCCACTGGTGTCATGTCATGGAGCACGAGACCTTCGAGGACACGAAGTTAGCAGAGCTGCTTAACGCCGATTTCATCAGTATAAAAGTAGACCGGGAAGAGCGCCCCGACCTGGACGCAATCTACATGGACGCGGTGGTAGCCATGACCGGCCAGGGCGGCTGGCCAATGAGCGTG
The DNA here is from genome assembly GCA_963578565.1 of Anaerolineae bacterium. Classification (GTDB taxonomy): domain Bacteria; phylum Chloroflexota; class Anaerolineae; order Anaerolineales; family UBA11657; genus CAJWGI01. The sequence goes on along the minus strand of CAUZCX010000072.1, from coordinate 60 downwards.
TGGCTCACTCCGCAGGCCGTACCGTTCTTCGGAGGCACCTATTTCCCGCCAGAACAGCGC
>CAUZCX010000071.1:0-8069 GCA_963578565.1 Anaerolineae bacterium | reverse complement strand
GTATCACGTGCGCGCAAACTGGAGCGTTTTTTCTCACAGCCATTTTATGTGGCGGAGCAGTTCACTGGCATTTCGGGCAAGTATGTCAAGCTGGAAGAAACGGTGCGCTCCTTCCGCGAAATCCTTGATGGAAAGCATGATGAGATTCCGGAGCAGGCTTTCATGTTCGTCGGTACAATTGAAGAAGCGGTGACGAAGGCTGAGGCACTGAGCACCACAAGCGAGTGAAACCTGGAAATGCCAAATGCCCATCCTATGTGAAATTGTGACGCAGGAACGCCTGGTTTATTCAGAGCATGTGGATATGGTGGTGCTGGACGGGGACGAGGGTCGCATGGGCATACTACCAAACCACTCTCCGCTGCTGACTACATTGCAGGTTAGCGAAATGCGCGTGAAAAAAGATCAACAGGAGGAAACCTTTGTGGTGGGTGGCGGAGTGTTGGAAGTGAGGCCAGACTGCGTGACCGTGCTGGCCGATGTGGCCGAACATGCTGACGAAATTGATATTGCCCGGGCGCAGGCGGCGCGTGAGAGAGCTATTGCTTTCCTAGAGGAGGGTGGTCCCTCCACACCGGTCATTCTGGATGTGGACCACGATATCACTCTCGCACTCAAGCGTGCGAACGTGCGTTTGCGCGTGGGAGAAAAACGGCGCGAAAGGTCTGGGCTTCCAGGCCTAGAAGACAGCGAGTAGCGTCCTTACCGTTTTTGTTGGCCCGCTACTGATAACCAACGAATGGCTCTTTTTGGTAAAGATGTTGGTATAGATTTGGGAACGGTCAACGTGCTCATATACGAGGGCGGTGATATTGTGCTGCACGAACCCTGCGTGGTCGCCATTAATGTCGAAGAGCAGAAAATAGTCTCAATCGGGCAGGAGGCGCGCGAGATGTATGGAAGGTCTCCGGAGAGCATCGAAGTGATGCGCCCTATTCAAGATGGTGTCATCGCCGATTATGAAGTGACCGAGCGCATGTTGCACTACTTCCTTACCAAGGTGTGCGGACAGCTGCGCCTGTTCAAGCCGCGCGTGATGTTGAGCGTGCCTTATGGGGCGACCAGTGTGGAGAGTCGAGCTGTGCACGAAGCCGCCAAGGAGGCCGGGAGCAGGGAGGCTCATCTGATTCATGATCCTCTCGCTGCTGCCATCGGGGCCGGACTTCCAGTGGGTACTCCGGCCGGAAACATGGTTCTCGACATCGGCGGTGGTTCCACCGAAGCCGCAATTGTGGCTCTCTACGGAATAGTCACCGCACATTCCGCTCGCGTCGGTGGAATGGCGCTCGATCAGGCCATCGCCACTTACGTGCGCAAGAAGTACGGCATTATCATCGGTGAGATGACCGCGGAGGAAATAAAAATCAGGATTGGGTCAGCGCTTCCCATGGAGGAAGAGCTCGCGGTGGAAATTCAAGGGCGCGACCACGTGACCGGCCTGCCACGCGATGCTACTGTCACCTCCGGAGAGGTCACAGAGGCAATTGAGGAGCCGCTACAGGCGATTATCGCGGTGGCGAAGGCCGTTCTGGAGAAGACGCCGCCCGAACTTGCATCAGACGCTATCGACCGCGGAATGGTTTTATGTGGAGGTGGCGCGCATCTGCGTGGGATTGATCACTGTATTTCAATGGCTGTTGGGGTACCGGCATATCTTGCGGACAATCCGGTCGGTTGTGTAGTCGTGGGTGCCGGCCGTGCGTTAGAGATGTACGATACTATCAGGCCTCATCTCCCACGGGTCTGATCACTCTGTATCTGTTGTCATCCCTGGGTCCCGCTTGGGCTCAAGGTAATAAGTCATATGCTGCAGCCCGACAACTGGGTCGATATGTTGTACATAGACCTTCGGTGGCACTACCAGGTTAACCGGCGCGTAATTCAAGATGGCCTCTACGCCCGCTTCCACAATCTTTTCCGCCATCCCCTGAGCGTGTTCAGCAGGTACCGCCAACATAGCTATCCTGATTCCCATTTGGCGGATCGTGACTCCTAGACGATCTGCGGGCATTACTACAAGATGATTGATTTTGCGACTGATTTTGGCAGGGTCATTGTCAAAGACCGTGGTGATGCGAAACCCGCGCCCGTGGAAACCGCCATAGCGCACAATGGCCTGTCCGATCGCCCCGGCGCCAATTAACGCTACATCCCACTCCTGATCCACTTGGAGGATGTGCTGCAGCTGCTCGCGCAGGTAGTCAACATTGTACCCCGTACCTTGCTTACCAAATCCGCCGAAATGGGATAGATCCTTACGAATCTGCGCGGGGCTTATACCGAGATGTTCTGCAATCTCGTGTGATGAAGTCACCTGCTGGCTGTAGCTGTCGATGTGCATAAGTGCGCGCAGGTAAATGGGCAGTCGTCCGATGACGATGTCAGGGATTTTTTTTCTTGACATGGCAGTGCTTACGCCGGGAGTGTCCTAATTTTGATTAATTGCGCAGAATAATGTAGCACGTATTTGTGATGGTGACAAGGCTAGATAGTACGTTGCCGCCGCTGCTCCCACAGCCACAGGAGTCCCCGGGCTGCCAGTATAGCGAGGCATAAGGTAAAGGGAGTGCGGGCGCGAGTGTCCATGCCGGACCCGGAACCGGAAACTAGCGGAATGATGCTGAAATATGCGATCGGAATCAAAGTCATCGCTAGGAGGATATGCTGGCGATGTATCCATGCCCATAATGCTCCGCACAGCGAAAGGCAGTAAAACACCAGATTGAACAGCATCTCCATCCAATGGACCGTGCGGAACGAGGAAAGGTAGTTGGTGAAACCGTACATTTTGATCAGGGGCAGCGGAGCGGTCGCGACATACGCGAACGGGTGTTCGCGGAATACCTCCAGTGCCATGCGCGTGATTTCGGCATTCACTTGGGGGTTATCTGCCACCAGAAACCTCCATTTTGAGGAGTAGTCATAATGTTCTCGTGCCTGCGCTCTGCCTAGGCGGCGATCTAGTTCGTAGGAGAACTGCGCCTCTAATTCCTGCGGGGATACTCCGGTGGCCCAATGCTTTACCGACACAGCACCATAAAATAGCAAGTCGAAGTTTCCGACTGTTGAAAACGTGAATACGTTTTGGTAGACCTGGTTGCGCACGTACCAGGGCAACACGCCTACAGCGAACACAGCCATGAAAAGGGCGGCTCTGGATAAAAAGTGTGGCACCATGCGCATGATTACCAATATCAGCAAGACCCAGAGATATATGGAGGTAGGCCGGGCCAGTGTGGCCAGCGCAATGCAGCCCCCCGCTGCGGCGGCATCTCTGAGAGCCCCTTTGCGGAGCAATCGGATAGTGAACAGGGTTCCCGATGCCACGAAGAAGTTGGAAAGGGTTTCCGCCATCAGTGTGAGACCGACGATTATCGAGGCTGGATCAAGCGCGACCAGCAGCCCTGACCAGAGTTGGACTAATCTGGGCATGCGCAGTTCTCGGGCTACAAAAAACGTCAGAGCGCCCACTCCGGCGCCGATGAAGGTCTGGGAGAACGCTGCGATCAATGGGTCGGCACTGCCGAAGATAATGTAGACGAAGGCAATGAACATGGGCTGCAGAGGTGGCCGGTACGAGAACAGTTCCTGGGAGAATCCGTTGCCCGCAAGCAACTGTCGAGCGAGCACTTCGTAAGTGTTTGCTTCATCGGCGATTGGTGAGAAGTAGAGGCCTCCACTGGTTGTGTAGACGTGATAGAAGTAATAATGCGTCAGCCAGCGCGCCAAAAGGCTCACGGTGACTATCACGGGCAGCGGATGCCATTTTCCGAGTAGAACATTCTTGAATGTTGAATTGCACATTATTATCATGGCGCGAATATGAGCCGGATTCATGGATTTCGGAGATAAAGGCGGAAAATTGTTGCTAGGTATTTGCGTCCTCTCACTAAATAATCTAACATGTTCATCCCCGTTTTGCTTTCGCCTGACACGCGCGGTACGCAGATGTATGGCACTTCCTGCAGCCGAAAACCTTCGCGCTGCGCCCGGCACAGGAAATCAATACAGTACTCCCCGTAATCGCCTTGCAGCTGTATCTGCTGTAGTACTTCGGCTCTGGCTGCGATGAAGCCGCTCGTGTAGTCGCGCAGCTGGCTGCTCAGCAGCATCTGGGCCAGGCTGTTGATAAACTTACTAAGGGTGCGCGCCATCAAACCGTGACCGGTGTCGGCCCCGCCGCTCACCCAGCGTGATCCCACACTTACGTCGAAGTTATACTGTACCAACGGCGTCAAGAGTGCTGCCACATCCTCTGGTGGCATAGAAAGGTCACAGTCCATCCAGCTCACTAGATCAGCCTGATATCTTTTCAGGGCGGTGTCAATGCCGCACTGGATGGCGCTGGTCAGTCCTCTCTGGTCACGGCGTTGAATTAGCGCGACGCGCGTATGACCGCTACGATTGTGCCGCAACGCCAGCGCGCGCACTGCCTGTGCCGTCCCGTCCGAGGAAGAGTCATCCACCACTAGCGCCATGTGGCTGTCGCTCGTGGCTGCCAACAGGCGCTCGATTAGTGCCGCGATGTTCTCATTCTCATTATATGTGGGCAGCACGGTACAAATTCGCATCGGTTAAGCAGCGTCTTTTTCGGCCAGCGCGTAAAGGCTAAGTCCAGCTGGGAATCCGACTGAGCGAAGCACGGTCGATTCGGCTCGGAGCATAATGATGAGGCATGCTCTGAGTGCTCGTGCTGGCGAGAACCCGGCTTCGACGGACGCTATGTTCGCCATGACTGCCAGTCGAAGCGCAATCGCGGGCAGCAGCATCAATAGATTCGCATGTGTTAGTCGCCCAATCTTAAAGCCTGCTTGGCGAAGTGATATGCGTATTTCCTTAGCTCTGTATCGGCGTTCCGTTCCGAAGGCACGGTCGTGTTCTCCCCGTAGCCACGGATACGCGCTCACTCGCAGCAGCAAGACCCCGCCGGTTGTCAGTACGCGCCGGCTTTCAATAAGAGCGGTGTTCAGGCGCACGCCTTGCTGGTCAAACGCATCCAGCCCGATTACACCCGCGAGGGAATTGTCAGCGAAAGGTAAATTGTGCAAGTCCGCCTGCGCCAGCGGAGGTTGTCCCGACCCTGAATTCCGTGGCGTTGACAATGCAGCCTGATTGCTGTCAATGCCGAGGGTTGGGTGACGAGGATGCTTTTTCGCGAGCTCGCGCAAGAACGCGCAGCCTCCACAACCCACCTCCAGCAGTGGGCCGTCGCAGAGCGTACTGCTTTCTAGGATAGCGTGACTGACCGCGCGCATGCCAACACTCCACCAGTGGTGAGTGTCGGAAGCGTAAAGTCTATCGAGCAGCCGGGCCGGTGAGGGGGAGTTCACAGGGACGGTGTGCGTCTACAGCAAGGTTTCACGTACCGCTGCACAAACCTGCTCCAACTGCGCATCGCTCAGGCTGAGGCCCGAGGGCAAATATAGTCCCTGTCGGGCCAGGTGGTCGGCGACCGGGTATGTTTCGTCCCGAAAAAGGCCGCGTTTCTGCAATGCGGGCTGCGCGTGCATGCCTAGGAAGAACGGGCGTGTTTCCACGCCGTGCTTTCTTAATCGTGCTGCGAATTCGTGCGCTATTAGTTCGTGTTCTGGGTCAAGAACCACGCCGTACATCCAGTACACTTGGCGAGCCCAGGGCCGCTCGACTGGAAGTTGCAAACCTGGGATGCCGGACAGGCGTTCGGTGTAGGCTTTCCCCATCCAGCGTTTGCGGGCCACAGTTTCGACTATGCGTTCGGTCTGTGCTAGTCCGAGCGCGGCCTGCATGTTGGTCAACCGAAAATTGTGTCCAAGTTCTTCGTGATGGAAACGTCGTTCAGATTGGAAGCATAGGTTCCGCAGGCTGCGAGCGGTGGCTGCGACTTCCGGATCGTTACACAGCAGCATGCCGCCCTCGCCGGTGGTGACCAGTTTGTTGGCGTAAAAACTGAAAACACTGAGTGTGCCCATGCTTCCACAGCGCACCCATTCATATTGCTCGCCCGTATGGCCGCGCAAATACTGCGCTCCGTGCGCTTCAGCGGCGTCCTCTATGAGAGCCAGGTCATGCTTCTCGGCCAGTTCCAGCAGCGGGTCCATGTCGACCGGGTGCCCGTAAATGTGCACCGCCATGATGGCGCGCGTACGCGGGGTGATGCGCGCCGCCACCTGACTGATGTCCATGCACCAGGTCTCGGGGTCGGCATCCACCAGCACCGGAACTCCGCCGTTGTAAAGCGTCGCCAGCGCGCATGAGATGATCGTGAAGGTCGGTATGATGACCTCGTCACCGGCCTCCAAGTTAAGGCAAGCGACCGCAGTCTGCAACGCAGTGGTGCCACTGCTGGTCACCACGCCGTGCAGCCGGCCGCAGTACTTAGCCCAAGTGGATTCGAACGACTGTATGTATTTGCCCGCTGAAGAAATCCAGCCGCTCTCAATACATTCGAGTACGTAATCGTGCTCACGCGCACCGATTTTCGGCTCGTTGACCGGAATCATTTCCGCCTACTAGAAGCGTTCTTTTTCCTCGATGCCGATGTAAGGCCCCTGCTTGATCTCCAGCAGCACGGTGTCTTCCAGCATGCGGAAACCATGTCCGCCCGAGACCATCACCATCACGTCTCCCGGGGTTAATTGCAGCGTTTCCATAAGTCGTTTCTGGTCATCGAAAACATCGATTTCGCAGTGCCCTTGGCGCACCACCAGCACCTCGGAGGTGTTGGAAATGTGCCGGTCTATCGTACGGTGGAAATGGCTCTGTATTTCTCCACCTTCTGGGTGTACCACAAAGCCAACCTGAAAATTATGTTCCGGTGGCGTGATAAACGAGGTGATGTCGCTCGAGAAATCCACGCGGATGACATAGGCGAGTAAAGTCCCGTCCTGCGCGCGCACGCGGTGAATGAAGTCAGACATGGATTATCCTTTCGGCGTCGTCCATCGCGCTCCGTCGCCAAACACGGCAAAATGATAACAGACTCAGCAGCATGCAGCAAGCGTTGTCCAGTGCGACCGAGTGCTATAATCGCGTTCTACATGGCACAGAATGAACTAAGTTTTATTGACGAAGCCAGCATTAGCGTTCAAGGTGGCTCTGGCGGAAATGGCATCGTTCACTTCCGTCGTGAGAAGCACGTCCCTCTGGGCGGCCCGGGTGGCGGAGACGGTGGAGACGGTGGTTCTGTGTTCCTGGTTGTTGATGACGGGCAGAACACGTTGTTGTCGTTTCAACGTCAGCGGAATTTTCGCGCGCAAAATGGCCTCAACGGGGGCAGTAACCGTAAGACCGGTCGTAGCGGCGCAGACTTGGAGATCGCTGTGCCCCCAGGTACGATTGCGCGCGAAAAAGTGAGCGGATCCCTGTTAGGGGATTTGACTGAGCGAGCGCAGCGTCTTCAGGTGGCGAGGGGTGGCAGGGGAGGTCAGGGAAATGCTCGCTTCGCCACTTCGCGCAACCGGGCGCCGCGTGTGGCTGTAAAAGGCGAGTTGGGCGAAACACGCGACCTGGCCTTGGAGCTTCGCCTCATAGCTGATGTCGGCATCGTCGGAGTGCCGAATGCGGGCAAATCCACTTTTCTGGCAGCTGTCAGCGCTGCGCGCCCAAAAATAGCGGATTACCCATTCACCACTCTTGCACCAAACCTGGGTGTGGCTGACCTTGGCGAATATCGCACGCTGGTGCTGGCAGATATACCCGGCCTGATTGAAGGTGCTCACATGGGGGTGGGGCTGGGATCTACGTTCCTGCGCCATGTGCAGCGCACGCGTGTGCTCATCCATTTGCTTGATGGGCTCTCCGAATGCCTGCTTGCCGACTTTAGTCAGATCCAGTCAGAACTTGCGCTCTTTGACTCAGAGCTTGCCACTAAACCCCAAGTACTAGCGGTAAACAAAACTGATCTTCCGGAAGTTGCTGCTCGCTTGCCCATGATACAGGCGCAGTTTTCGGAGCGCGGGCATGAGCTGCGTGCTGTGTCAGCGATAGCTGGCTGGGGTGTGCGCCGACTACTGCATCAGGTTTCAGATCTGCTGGAGGAGACGCCAGTGGCTACACCGCACGTAGAGATGCCGGTGTACCGACCGCCGACT
>CAUZCX010000070.1:0-8174 GCA_963578565.1 Anaerolineae bacterium | reverse complement strand
TCAGTCCAGATTCCCGCGCCCACTTAAAGAACGATCGGATGGTCGCCATGTACCGTTTCTGCGTGGTTGGTGATAGATGCGCTAAGCTCTGTTTGTATGCCAGCAGATCAACTGTAGTCACGCTGTCCAGATCGGTCACATCCCGTTCGGTTTCCATCCATCGGGAGAAACTGCGGAGCTGGTAACGATAACAACGTTCGGTATCGGGTGATACTTGATTGGTGGCGAACAGTTCGCCTGTGATGGGTAGCGCGTTCATGCTGCGCTCCCGGTGTTGCGGCGTATTCTTTTGCGGGGTAAAGTTAGGCAGGTACGAAAGATAGTTCGGGGTAAATTAGTTTTCAGTAATAACGGACGCGCTATACGTAGCGTGTGCTTTAACCCCAACGTTGTCTGCAAAACAAGAAACCCATTCACTTCGTCCTCACAACAAACACCTCCCAATTTACCGTTTCAGCCGTAGTCAATTCCACACCTATCTGACCAGAAATTGGGATAAGCGTCTCATAATCTCCGCTTCCACTACCTTCTGGCCTTGAGTACACTTGCCGACTCTCGCCATTGCCACTGATTCTCACCGAAAGCGGCCCTCCATCTGATCTAATAACAATGATATCACCTGCCCTGAGGTCAAATGGCCCATAGTTTCCATTGCCAAATCCCGCAAATGAGGCAACGATATCTCCCACATCCCCTGCGGATGACAAATCTCCCTCGATTAGATTGGACGGAGAACCCCCACGAGTGCCTTGTAGCAACACATAGGTATCAGCGTCAGGGGTATTGCCTTTGTCATCGAAAAATTCCCCAGTACATGTGTAGGGATTATCTGTTAATTCCTCTTCCGTAACAATGAAGTCCGCGCGCTCCACATCGGCAAGTTTCTTGTAATCGGCGAACACTTCGTCCGTCATGTAGTCAAAAATCGACAGGAATCTGGTTGTCGATAAACACCCGGGCAGATATCCCCTTGTTTCACGGACATGAGCTGAGGTGCACGGAGATGGGATGCCCGTACCATCCAGGTGCTGCTCAATGGATATCTCCCCTAGGCCATGCGCTATCAAATCTCCAGCCTGAACTCGGAAGCCCGGTAATTTAGGCCTCTCCCTATGCATCATCATGTCAGTCCCATCTACAACAACAACATCATCAAACATCTCGTCGATTGGTGTAACGTGGTGATAGCGTATCCACAAATTCGGAGCTGCATCCGGTCGGAAAAACAGTTGATACTCCTGAAGGTTCTCGGGCCATTGCTTGCCCGTTACCTCCGCATAGTTCTTCTTCCAATCCATGGCATAGTTACCAGTTTCCTTTTGAATATACAGGAACACTCCATCGGATGCGGAATAGATCGGAGTACTCAAAGCTACTTCGTAAAAATTAAGTGGGTGAAAGTAGTGTTTGTTGGATGAGCATCCCCCAAAAGAGCCCGAGTAGTCGTGTCCTGCACGTGACCGGTATTTAGACACAAACTGTAGCGTGCTGATGTCCATATGTGATGCCGTATAGAATTGCTCAATCTCCTCCTCGGCCCATTCCTCAAGGTCTAACACTAGGCCTCCAACGCCAAACTCTAATTCATGCGTGTTCTGCACGTTATCAGGCATTGAAGACTGAGAGCTAGCAGCTTCCGAGACTGCAGTCCCCGTTGGTGCGACAGCGATTATCGGTACGGCCGTCGCCGTGGCAGTAACCGGCACGGAGGAGTTTGACGGAGATATCGCAGTATTCATATTTACTTTAAGAAATAATTGCGAGGTACTTTCTGGAGTCATCGTAATTGCGTCGGTTGCATCATGTTTTGAGGTGATCGCATCATTGGCTATGGGTGTACCGTTAGTAGTATTCGTTCCAGACGCAATAGTTGCGGCAATCTCAATCTGGGTAAAAAATGCGGTAACCGCAACTTCTGCCATCTCTTCTGGAGATGGGACACAGGAGGTCAAACTGAATACGAAGGCCAGGATGGCAAGCCTTGTTGATGTGGGCATGTCGCCGTTATTATAACTTCATCGTGAGGGGAAGCGCATTCATCGCTCACATCCCAGGTTACGGCCTCTTCTAAGCCGGGGAAAGTAAAACGCTTTCGGAAGATTGTTGCTGGTAAATTATCTATCTCTAATAAATCACACGCTACGTATAGGGTGTGATTTAAATTTAACATTGTCAGCAAAACAAAAACTCCATCCATGTACCTACTGATACAGTGAGGGGCTATTGTCTATCGCAACATCCGATATGATAGCTTTGGTGCAATGTAGACGGGCTGCCGCTAGTCGGTTTCGATGAATCCTTTTCCCACCAGTACGCTGGCCCCACCAATCCACGTGGCCACAACTGTCCCATGACTCTTCTCAGAGCGAGCTTCTAGTACGCTGGGACGTCCCATCTCTACTCCCTGGGCTATACGCCAGTGGAAGCTGCCGCTGGCCACTTCGCTACAGTGACCGAGTAATCCGGCAAGGGCACAGTTCGCGCTGCCGGTCGCAGGATCCTCCGGAACCCCATCAATGGGTGCAAACATACGCGCGCGGATATCGAACTCGTCCTCACTATGGATATACAAAAGTATGTCAGGTGTTACACCTGCAACAACGAGGGCGTCAAACCCATCCATGACGATGCGTGATCGCTCTAATGCAGCGCGGTCCATGAGCTCTGCCACCAGGAACGGGAGCCCGACTGAGGCCACCTGGGGAGAATGTGTCTTGGTGACAATGTCATCCGCCTCGAGCGACACTGCAGATGCCAACAACCGCCTAGAAATGGTTCGCCCAAGGGAAAGGCTCTCGGGAGCCTGAAGCTCACACCAGAGGGACTGTCCCGCGCGTCTTTGAACCGAAACCGGGACCAGTCCTGCTTCCTCTTCGAAGGTTAGGACAGTCGAAGTTTCGATTCGACCGAATTCACCAGCGGCAGCCAAGACGAATGCAGTTCCTATATTGGGATGTCCGGCGAAGGGCAACTCGTTAGTGGGTGTAAAGATACGAACCTTACGTGAATGCCCCTTCTCAGATGGAAACACAAATGTACTCTCTGAGAAATTGAACTCCCGGGCAATCTGCTGCATTTGCTCGTCAGAGAGACCTTCGGCTTTCGGCAATACGGCTAGTTGATTACCACCAAAGCGCGTGTCGGTAAAGACGTCGCATATGTAATACTGGTAGCGCATAGTTTAACGCCGACCCATCTACGGATGACTCACCGTTCAGCCGCCTAAGTATTCATTATGGGGACTATTTGCAGTATAACACAATCTCACTTGGCAAAAATTTGCGGGGTGTCATGCTCACTCGCCACAACAAACGGTCGTAAAATTCTACACTCGCCCGTAGCGGATCATCCATCACTCATGAATGATCCGCACGCATAATTGATACTTGTGCACCGTTGGGAACGAGCCGAAACTGAATGGCATCACCCTTCAATCTCCCCAGAATATTAACTGGGCTGGCTGCTCGCGGTCGCTCGTCATTGCTAACTGGTGTCGGCCCGAAAAAGACACAAAAGGCGTGCCCAACCGGCCAATAGCCTAATTCGCCCACATCGACCTCTACGCGAGCATCTGGCTCCGGTTCGGCTAGCACTGGAATCTCAAAATAAACTTCATCACCCCAGATGTTGGCGGTGCCTTCTATAGGAAGCGCTTCCCATATCTTCAGAGCTGTCGGGCTTGAATTCAGGTCAGCTAACATTGAGACCTGCCCGGCAACTATTTTTATCGTCGTCATAGTTTCTCCCTCCTAATGCAGTCATCACTCCACGGGCTTTTTTATCCCTATATCTCCAGCATACATCCGCCCTCAGCCCTCCTATAGCTGCCAATCTCAAATGTCATGCTCCCGAACCCACAGCAGGAGCACCAGTAGGGCGAGTACGTTAATAAAAGCTGCAGCAATTCCGCTAGAGCCGATTCCCAGTGGCAGCAGCATACCTCCTAGCAAAGCTCCCAGCATTCTCCCAACTGACTGGCATAGTATATTTGCGCTCAACACGCCGGGACGTGCGAGCGGCATCAATTCGGTAATCAGTGGCAATGTAGCCACAATGGCGAGTTCGAAGGTTAAATACACCAGAAACAAACCGATAAGTGATCCCATAAGCGTGGTGCCCAGCATGGGCAGTGTTAGGTAAGCCACAATGCTCAGACCCACACCGAGAGCAATCGTGCGCCGTTTGCCAAGCTGGTCAGATAGTAGCATCACCCCGCCCACTCCCAATAGTTCAGCCACCCCAATTATGACCATGGCCATCCCCAATCCAGTCAGCGCCAGCCCGAATGAATCTTCTAGCCATGCCGCAAATACCACGTTGAGGCTTTCAGACGCACTGCCGATGAGCATCCCAGGGACCAAGCCAACCATTACGCGTCGGTTAGTGAATATCGTCTTCCAATAATAACGGGTATTCATCTTGTTTCCACTAGATTCCGGCTGTCGGAGGACAACAAGCCACAGCGTCGCACCGGAGACAAAACACACGAGCGCCAGCACCCCGAAAGTGAGCGACAGCCCAGCAGCTGGTGTGGGAGTCTGCGCCAACAGCCATCCTACAAGCGGCATACCAAGCAGCATAGATCCGGACCATGCCAATTCCATAGCGCCTATGATGCGACCGCGTCTATCATAAGGCACGCGCTCAGACAAATACGCAAGTTCTGACGTATCAAACAGAAAATATGCGCTTACACTGAGCAATAGAAACACTACAAAAATTCCGTACACCGGCCACAGCGCCATGGCTGCCGCAGCGGCCGCAAGAATGATCATAGCTCCGAGCATGGTATTTCGCGGACCAAACCGGTCGAGGATCATGCCAAAGACCGGCGCGCTTATCCCCAGCGCGGAGCGTAAAGACAACAATCGAATGTTGCTCTGGATGGGCACACCCAGCCCACGACTAAAAGCGGGCAAAAACGAATATACCATCCGCAAGGTTATGTTAATTGTTAGGCGCGCCAGACCAATCGCTAATAATTGTGTACCCAGCGAGGAGTCTTTCTTGGCACTGCTCATTGTCGATTTGGAGATGCTACCTTGATGCCGACAATCAAAACACAAGAATGAAAATGATTGTCCCGCAGCCCAGAGTGTTCATTCAGCACCGTAACCGTATGGGTGCTTGCGATGCCAGTCCCACGCCGTGTTGAAAATGTTCTCCAGCGTAGAGTGCTTTGGTTCCCACCCAAGTTCATGCCGGATTTTCTCAGAGCTGGCCACCAATCGCGCAGCATCGCCTTTTCGAGGCGGAGCCGGCTGCACCGGGATTGTATGACCGGTGACTGCGCGCGCCATGGCGATGATTTCATGGTTTGAATATCCCGTTCCGGCGCCAATGTTGTAGACCGCAGTCTCGCGTTGTTCGAGCGCGGCGGCGGCCAGCAGATGCGCCTCGGCCAGATCGGCGATGTGAACATAGTCGCGGATGCAACTGCCGTCCGGAGTAGGGTAATCGTTGCCGTACATTGGAATATACTCACGCTTCCCCAGCGCTACCTGGAGCACACGCGGGATCAAATGCGTCTCGGGATGATGCGCTTCGCCGCGACTGGGTAACGCGCCACAGGCATTGAAATAGCGTAACGCCGCGTAACGCAGCCCATGCACTTGCTGATACCAATGCAGCATGCGCTCAACCATCAACTTGGTCTCGCCATAGGCATTAGCAGGCCCAAGAGCGCTATCCTCATGCAGCGGCTGGGAGCTACTGGCGTACACCGCAGCAGTGGATGAGAGCACAAAGTGGCGGCAGCCGGTTTGAAGAGCAGCCTCAATCACATTATGCGAATAGGCCACATTGTTGCGGAAATACAGCTCGGGCTTTTCCATAGACTCACCCGCTTCAATCATAGCGGCAAAATGGAAGACAACATCGAACGACACGGCAGAGAGCGCAGTACGTAACGCATCGAGATCGCCGATGTCACCGCATACGAATTCTGCATCCGGAGGAACTGCAGCGCGGTGCCCACGAGAAAGGTTGTCGTACACCGTCACCGCGTTCCCAGCGACTAGCAAGGCCTCGGCGGTTGCTCCGCCAATGTAGCCCGCTCCCCCGGTAAGGAAAACGCGCATAGGTCAACCCGCCTCAACCTGAAGATTGGCACTGCCGGCTACAAGTCGCTTGATGCCGAATCCGTCAAAGGCCACAATCACCATCTCATCGCTACCGACAGGTTTGCTCTCAATCACCATTCCGATCCCGAAACTGGGGTGGCTCACCCGCTGGCCTGTGCTGAATTGAAGCACGGTAGGTGCGGCATGAGCAACGTCTACGGTCTGCTGCCACGGCTCCTTACTCCGCTGCACCCGCGGGCGGGTGCTGGGCCGACGGCCAGTAACATCTCCATTCAGCAATTCGTCTGGAATATCATCGAGAAAACGCGAAGGAAGTCCGAGCGAGTCATGTCCAAAGTCCCGCCACCGAAAAGTGTGTGTCAGGTACACCAGTTCTTTGGCACGAGTAAGCCCGACGTAAAACAAGCGACGTTCCTCCTCCATTTCCTCGGGATCGTCGAACGAACGGCGGTGTGGCAACACACCGTCGTTCATCCCGACGATGAAAACCACCGGAAACTCCAACCCTTTTGCGGAATGCAGTGTCATCAAGGAGGGAGCGCCGCTCTCTTCCTGGTCTGCGCTGAGGCTGTCCACGTCCGCCACCAGCGCGAACTGCTCCAGCACAGCGCTCAAATCCGTATCGCCGAAATCACGCGCAACCTTGAGTAATTCGCGTACATTCTCCCAGCGCTCTCTCCCAGACTCGCTACCGTCCTGAATATGACTCTGGTAATCAGTGTCCTTCAGAATCAGCCGCAGCAGTTCGGCCACCGGTTGCCCTTCTCGCGCCGCTTGCATCCATCCGGACATAAGCTGCCCGAAAGCGGCCAGTGGCCGGGCCAGTCTAGCGCCAAGAACTTCATAATGTGCACTCGCAGTACCTTCTTCCGCTAGCACTAGCAGCAGTGCGGAAGGACTTTCATCCACCTCGCCAGCGACCGCCTGAAAGACTGCAGCAGTCTTTTGCCCAATTCCTCGCGGCGGCACATTGAGTATCCTCTCTAGACTCACGCCATCGCGTGGATTGTGTGCCAGACGCAGAAAGGCGAGTAGGTCTTTTATCTCACGACGAGCATAAAAGCGTGTCGCGCCAACTATCCGGTAGGGCACTCCAGCGCGGATGAAGGCTTCCTCCAGTGAACGTGACTGTGCATTAGTGCGGTACATTATGGCCCAATCGCGCGGGCGGAATTGCTTACGTAGCACCTGGCTAGCTATTGTTTCTACCACGAATCTGGCTTCCTCTTCCTCGTCGTAGGCCTCGTGGAGCTCAAGCGGACTCCCACCGCTCCGTTCAGTAAAGAGTTGCTTGGCGGTGCGACCGCGATTTTGGTCGATGACCGCAGTGGCCGCGTCGAGAATTGCTTGCGTAGAGCGGTAATTCTGCTCCAATAGCACCACTTTTGCTTCCGGGTAATCTTTTTGGAAGCGACGCACGTTACGATAGTCAGCGCCTCGCCAGCGATAGATTGACTGATCAGGATCTCCCACCACAAATATCTGCTGATTATCTCCGACCAGCAGCTGTAACAGAGTGTACTGCGCAAGATTGGTATCCTGAAATTCGTCCACTAGAATGCGTTCGTAGCGATGCTGATATCGGTCGCGCAACGCCGGCTCGCGCTGCAAAAGCAAAACCGCGTCCATCAGTAAATCGTCAAAATCGAGCGCGTTGTTTTCGCGAAGTTGCTGCTGGTATCTTTCGTAAACTCGCCCAACGATTTCATGATAATAAGAATCAGGGCGGAATTCATCTGGACCAATGAGTTGATTTTTGGCTGTTGAGATGGTGCTGTGAATACGCACAGGCTTGAATCTAGTGGTGTCGATGCGATGATACTCCATCGCCTGCTTTACGAGAGTGCGCTGATCGGCGCTATCGTATATAACGAAATCCCGCGAGTGTGAAAGGTAATCGGCCTCGCGGCGCAGCATGCGCGCGCACGTAGCGTGAAAAGTACCCACATGCAGGTCACGCGTATTGCCTTCTAGTTGACGCTCGATGCGCTGGCGCATTTCAAGCGCCGCCCTATTAGTAAAGGTCACGGCCAAAATACGATACGCCGGTACGCCCTCGGAAATCAGGTAGACGACCCGCTGGGTGAGCAC
>CAUZCX010000069.1:0-8184 GCA_963578565.1 Anaerolineae bacterium | reverse complement strand
GGGATGTGTTCTGAGCGGCGGAAATATTGATCAAGAGCTTTATCAGAAATTGGTGGAATAGTAACTAAACCGATCCTCCTCTAGTGCTGACTGGTTTACAGGTTGTACGGAATAGTCTCAACTGTTCGAAATCGGGGGGTTACGGTACTGTTGTTAGTCATCGAGATCAGAGTTGACCGCTGGTGGCATCTGAATGGCCCAGAATGTTCTGATAATCAGGATCCTCATAGCGGCTCAGAAGAAACGCCTGGGCATAATCCGGGAGTGCATCCCTAGTGATGTGGGCGGCTAGCAGCTCGGCCGCGGCTTGCGAGGCCATCTGCCCGAAACCTGAGAGAGCGCCGATTATAAAGGCTCCTTCAATGGGTAGCGGCCCAATCAGTGGCCTGTTCTCGCGGGTCTTACAGTAGTAACCACCATCTATAGAGGGACGCCCTGTTCGGCCGAGGTATGTGCGCAGTCCGGGGATCATGCGTGTCAGACCGCGCAGTACTACCTCGGCGTAAATGGGATCGAACTGTGGTGGCCAGACTGGGACCACCGGATCCACATTGTAGGACCACAACATCAGTAAGACAGAGCTGTCCGGACCCCCCTCCGGCCGGAAGTGCACTCCGCTCGGCAGTTCTCGCAGCAGCCAGTGGGTGTCCTCGCTAGATTCCAACTCCTCGCGTTCATCCTCCGACCAGGGCAGCGCCACTGGGTCACTCCAAATCATCATCGGCACGTCGCGCGGCACCACTCCCAGGCGATCTTGGAAGGCAATCTTGGCGTGCAGCTCGTTGAGCACCGGCAGCTCTATACCGAGCATCGTGGCCACGTCGCTTGTGTAGGGACCAGCGGCTATGACGAACGTGTCAGTGCTAACATAATGATCTTCGCCAGCGCCCTTTATCCACACGGCGCGCACTCTTCCCCCACGTAGCGTTGCGCCAGCTACCCTGGCTTTGATCAGCCGCGCACCGTGAGATATGGACTGCTCCAGCATGTACATACCCATCTGCTGTGCACTGAACCATCCGCAGCGTCGGGCGTGGAGTCCGGCCACTGTACCCTCAGTGACGAAGGGATAGTGCGACATGATTACTTCAGGATCTAGGATCAGGTCGGCGCCTGTTGGCTGGCCCTCGAAACCCTCCGAAGGCGAGCGTATATAAGCGGGCTGAGCAGACCTGTCGTCATGTACACGGAGAGGACCGGCACCCATTTGTGAGATTTTAGTGGCGTAATCTCTTAGCGTCTCAGCACGCGTATCTTCCCCGGTCAAGAAAAGGTAACCGCGGCGGCTGAGATTGAAGATGTTGTTGGTCTCACGTGCCATCGACTCCAGTAGATCGATGCTGCGGTTCATGAAACACAGCATCGCGTTGCCGGGCCCGGGCCACCAGTTCCGGTAGCATTCCGTAGATTTATCACTGGTGAGTGTGAGGGGAGGGCGCTCGTCGACAATGAGGATGTTTTTCACCCCCTTTTTAACGGACAAGTGATATGCGGCCGAAATACCAGCAATGCCCGCGCCGCATATCACGACATCGGCGGTTGTTTTTGTCACCTTCCTCAGACCTCATGTCTCTTGCGCAATAAATCCCCGCAATCTCGAATTGACTGACAATGCTACCTTTCGTTATGGGCGTTTGATACTGGTGTGTCTAACAAGGCAAGGCCGCAATGATGATTTTTTGGTAATGGACACCGATCGCCGATGAGTTAGATTCATTGGCCAATGTGGTTTTGATGCCGGTTGTGTTGACGCACATACCTTGTTCGCTACTTTCATTCATAGTGTCGACTATGGTCGTTTGCCGTTGCGGAATGCAGCTGAACAGTGTGATCAGGCGCAGCGGTTGGTCAGTTCGCATCGGGCTCGGTGACTGCATCTGCTTCAATAGCGACAAGCTAATCGGGTTTGATAAACCGCGACACTTGAACAACGGTGCTACCAGGACAGGGCCACCCATCTCGAAAAACAATTCCCGTTGCCTCCGCAACTCTTTATTCACTCTCTCGAGGACGTGGCGAGGCCTATTACATTGAAACCCGAATCGACGTAGTGCACCTCGCCGGTAACGCCAGCGGCCAAGTCCGAGCAGAGGTATACGGCCGCGTTGCCCACGTCTTCGATGGTGATGTTGCGCCGAAGCGGAGCCAACTCGATGAATTCACGGTGCATTGTTTTGAACCCGGAAATACCGGCTGCGGCCAAAGTGCGGATGGGGCCAGCTGAGATAGCGTTTACACGGTGTGACAGCGGCCCCAGGTCTGCGGCCAAGTAGCGCACTGATGCTTCCAGCGCGGCCTTTGCCACTCCCATTACGTTGTAATGCGACACAGCTTTTTCAGCGCCATAGTAGGTCATTGCTAGGCAGCAGCTGCTTGGGTTGAACAATGGCAGCGCGTGGCGTACCATTGATGTGAAGGAATAGCAGCTGACGTCGAGCGCCATCCGGAATCCCTCCCGGCTGGTGGCGTAGTACGGTCCGTTCAGCTCTTCGCGGTTGGCAAACGCCACGGAGTGAACAAGGATATCGATTTTGCCCAGATTTGCGCTGACCTTATTAAACAAGCTCTGGAGGTCCTCATCGCGGGCAAGGTCGCATGGCTCGACGAAGTCGGCTCCCACCTGCTTTGCGAGCGGGGCAACGCGCCGCAGCAGCGTCGGGACAGCGTAGCTGAAAGCTAGTCGTGCACCTTCGCGGTGCAACGCCTGAGCAATACCCCACGCGATTGAATGACTGTTAGCGACTCCGAAAATCAACGCAGTCTTACCGTCTAGGATTCCCATTGTGCGTTTACCTCCTCACCAATTTGTTTTCACAGGCTGAAATTCCACGGCAATGAGCGCCACGGTTCAGGTGTTTTGCCCATTCCGACCCGCGGTCGGCGGGTCGGAATGGGCTCGATGCTGCCAAGTCCGTCTGTCAGAAACAGACGCGCGTCCGAGCCGCACAGGTCGTATTCGTTCCAGGAGCGGTTAATGCCAAGGGCATGAGTTATCTTTGCCGGTCCGTTAGTAAGCTCCGTGGGTGGCCGCTTTCGGCGTGTCTGCATGAGGGATACTCCCTCTGTGGGTTGCAGTGCGCGCAGCAGCACTGCCGCCGGGAAGCCCTCATGCTCAGTCACAAAGTTCAACATCCAGTGCATCCCATAGGTGAAATATACGTATGCGGTGCCGGGAGGACCATAGAGTGGGGCGTTGCGGGTGGTCATCCCGGCGCGTGCGTGGCAAGCAAGGTCGGTTTCGCCGACATAGGCTTCCACCTCCACGATGATGCCGGCCAACCGAGTGCCATCCGCCTCCAGTTTCAGAAGCCGTTTTCCCAGCGATTCACGCGCCACTGTCAGTGTGGGGCGCGTGAAATACGAGCGTGGCAGCGGCAAGGTGATGCTCTTCACACTCGAGAGCGCTTATCAAAGGTTATGGTACGGTGGAGGCCTTCGGTCAGCGAGACGCGCGAACTATAGCCCAATTTCTTTTCCGCCAGGGTCAGGTCGGCGCACATTTGTATCACACCTCCGCTTTCGCTGCTGTTGTAGAGCGGTTCCAACGTAGCACCCACGGCTTTGCCTACGGCTGTCACCAATTCGTTCAGGCTGACTGCGGTGCCACTGCCCACATTAATTACCAACTGGCTGACGGTCTGCGCAGTTGCAGCTGCGGTGAGAGCATCGATGACGTCTGCGATGAATACATAATCGCGCGTCTGCGTGCCATCGCCGTGCACAATCAGCGATCCGCCGCTGGCCGCACTTTTCAAAAAGCGGGAGACTACGGGAGGGTGGGAGGCGGGTAGTGGCTGGCCTGGTCCATAGGTGTTGAACACACGCAACGCCACGGTCTCCAATCCCCAAAGGCTACCGATGGTACGCACGTAATATTCGGCCGAGAGTTTGCTGACTGCGTAGGGCGAATCTGGATTGGGCATGATGGTCTCGCGCAATGGTTGTTCAGCCTGCGCGCCGTATACGGCTCCAGAAGAGGCCAGTACCACACGCTTGACGCCGGCATCACGCATGGCCTCCATCACGCTGACCGTTCCCCCTACGTTGACAGCGTTGTATTCGCGCGGGTATAGTACAGACTGTGGCACCGATACGCGCGCTGCGAGATGATATACGCATTCCACATCCTGCAACAGCGTCCATAGTTTCGGGCGGTCGTTCACATCTCCGCGTGTGAAGAGTACTTTTTCGTTTAGACGTTCCGCGTCACCGGACGAGAGGTCGTCAATTACGCGTACTTCGTGTCCGGCTGCGGCGAGCCTATTTGCCAGCGCGGTGCCCAGAAAGCCTGCTCCGCCGGTTATCAGGAATCTCAAGCGATGTTCTCCCAATATACGTGAATTCTCAGGGGCAGGGATTATAGCATGCCCCCCCGAAGATTCGTGTTTCGATTACAATCGTGGCGTGTGTTCTGAGGCGTGTGTTGGGCCGATATCAACCGGGTGTGAATCCAATCGGTCGCCAATGGCAGGCCGGTAAGGTGATTTCTGGGCCGGAGGGTGTGCGGGGGTGCACCGGTGTTCTGTTCGTCTGCATGGGTAACATCTGCCGCAGCCCGCTGGCGGAGGGTTTGTTCCGACAACTGCTTGAGCAACGCGAGCTGCAATCCCAATACATGGTGACTTCGGCCGGAACCGGCAACTGGCATTTGGGCGACCCAGCGGACAGCCGCATGATCGCTACCGCGCGGCGGCATGGCCTTGAGTTGGTGGCGCGCGCGCAGCAGGTCATACGGCAACACTTTGACCGCTTTGACCTGTTATTGGCCATGGATCAGCTGAACCATGCGCATTTGCGGCGCATGGCGCGAAGTGCATCAGAGCGTGCGCGCATTCACCTGCTGCGCGAATTTGACCCGCAGGCTGGCCCGGATCTGGATGTTCCTGACCCTTATTTCGGCGGTGCAGATGGTTTTGAGCGCGTATATCAGATGGTTGCGCGGTCATGTGTGGGCTTGCTGAGAGAACTTGAGGGAGAGTGAAATTTCCCAAGGGTCTGCAGCAATTCCTGTTGGCGCAGAGATGGGGTGCGATTCAATCTGCACACCCCATTTCCGGCGGCAGCATTAACCGCGTGTTGCGGTTGGAGAGTGAACATGGGCCGGTCGCGCTGCTGAAAACCAACCGTCGCAGCCCAACTGACATGTTCGCGCGCGAGGCCGAAGGTCTGCAAGTGCTGCTGCAGTCTGGCGGCGTGCGTGTGCCGGAGGTGTACGCGCATGGCGAGGGATGGTTGCTATTGGAGTATCTGCCGTCCGCGGAGCGGTCAGATGATTACTGGACATCCCTTGGAGAGGGCTTAGCTCGGTTGCACTCGACGGTGAACAACGGATTCGGGTT
This sequence comes from Anaerolineae bacterium, assembly GCA_963578565.1. Lineage (GTDB taxonomy): Bacteria > Chloroflexota > Anaerolineae > Anaerolineales > UBA11657 > CAJWGI01. The sequence continues at coordinate 2,845 of CAUZCX010000069.1, read as the reverse complement.
TCCCAATGACAATTACATTGGCAGCGCCGCGCAGCCGAATCCGTGGACAGAAGATGGCCACAGATTTTTTGCGGATTCGCGGCTGCGCTTTCAGGGTAGGCTTGCTCGGGAGCGCGGATTAATGAATGTGTCTGATTACAGGCTGCTGGAGCGGGTGATCGAACGTATTCCGGACCTGATCCCGGAGCAGCCCGCTAGCCTGATCCACGGCGACTTGTGGAGCGGAAATGTGATCGTCGGCCCGCAAGCCGAACCGGTGCTGGTGGATCCGGCCGTGCATTTCGGCTGGGCGGAGGCTGAACTGGCGATGACCACCCTGTTCGGTCGGTTTGAGCGTGCTGCTTATGAGGCATACGAGCGCGTACGCGCACTAGCGCCCGGATATATGCAGAGGGCCGACATCTACAATTTGTATCATCTGCTGAATCACCTAAACCTCTTCGGGCGTGGTTATCTAGTTCAGATTCAGGGAATTTTACGGCGTTACAGTTAGAAGAGTGCGCCTCAGGGCAGAGCGAAATCTTGCCCGATGATGATGCTTACATCTACAGGGCTCTTAGGGTCTATCATATCGATGATGTGTGACGGTTGCACGTCAAAATGCTCGGCCAGCCAGCGTGTGGTGTAGTAGCGTCCCGCATAATCATAAATGATAGTGGCCTGATAGTTGAACTGGTCGGCGTTGCCGATGTTAATTACGTTAAAGCCGTTCTCGCCGAGATAATCTGCCGTTGCCTGGGCTATTCCGGCGCGGGCGGATCCGTTCTGCACTCCTATAGTGGCTGTTTCATCGACGGCCAATGCAGCGGGGTCAATGGCGGATTGTGTTTGCGGCGCTGGGTTATAAAACATCTGCTCACGAAGCGGCCGAAAGGCCCGCTTGTCAAGCAAAACTACCTGCGCTCCGTCTGAGGTGGTAAACTCGTTCATGATGTAGTCTGCATCAATCACATCTGAATGAATGTCCTTCCGCTCTATTTCCTTGGCAAGAGATATCAGGTCAACTATTTCTCCCAAGGTCAGATCGGTATCATAGCTTCCGGCAAGGGCGGAATATAGTTTGGGCGCACGCGCAATCAAGGTGGGAAGCACCTCCAAGCTGAGTACTTTTTCTCGCACTGCTAGAAGCACCTGCTGCTGCCGGGCTGCACGGTCGAAATCAGCCCCGAATGTGGCGCGTGTGCGCGCGTATTTCAACGCGGTGCTTCCGTCCATGTGCTGCTTGCCGGCAGAAATATACAACGGGTCATAACCGTCGCAGCAATCTGGGTAGCGGGGATCATCGATTATCTGGGGAACGTCGATTACAATGCCGTCAATCTCGTCGATGAGCTTTTCGAAGACCGTAAAATTAATGCGTACATAGTGGTCCACCTTTATTCCCAGATTCGTGGTCACGGTATCCATAGCGAGGGCCGGCCCACCACCGGGTAGCCGGAAGGCGTCCCCTTTGAAATTTGCGGTGTTGATTCGGTCTCTGTTCTCGAAACCTGGGATTGTGACCCAAAGGTCACGTGGAATCGATAACATTCCGGCAGTGTTGCTGACTGGGTCTACGGTCACCAACATCATGGTGTCAGTGCGGAAGGCGTGTTCATCTTCCACGCCAGCACGTTGATCAATGCCCATTAACAGCACCGTGATACGCAATCCACTGTCCATAGGGACTACCTTTCCGACAATTTCCATGCTTTCGGATGAAGTAATAGACCGGCCATCGTCGACGGTGTTTTCGTCCTGGATAACCGGGGTGAGCGCGGTAGCCCGGCCGACAATCAGGTTTCTGGTATCCACGTTCCCACGGCTGGCGGCCCACTCTTTTACGGTGGCGTATACCATGTAGCTGGCAAATGCCGCCGCAGCTACAAACAGAGCCAGAAGCCCGGCAACAGCCCAGTTTGGGAGGCCGGATGAATCTTCCTGAGGATTGATTGGAACGTTTGGTCTTCCGGAAAAGGGCATTGATTTTGCCGTGCGGCCATTAGGGCGGGCCGAACGCTGCAAGTATAGCACGCAGCTGACGTGCTGAAAGCGGTTGCCGTGCACGGCCGGGTCTGAATATGCATGGTGCGCGTCACCCGATGAGTTGCAAATGATGTGCCATGGGCTTTTCGGTGAGATGTGTGTAGTGATTGATGCCGGTACAGTCTCAAATGAACTGGAATTCTTCCACTATGGCGACAATGCTAACCACTTCTTCGCTCTCTATACAGAGCGCGCGCTTGTAGAATTTCCGGGTCATATAAATGGAAACAATCTGTTGTATGTGGTGATAAAGGCGGGAGGAGTAATTCTAGAAGCACGTGTGACACAAACCCATTGGGCGGCATTCCATGATCAAAGGAATTGACAAAATCGGCGTTTTATTCTCAGGCCTGAACCAAGCCGTTGCATTTAATGTACAGTTGCGATTTGTCACAGGCGATGAGAAAGGGGAGTGAATTTTGGGTTGCACCATGATTTCCGGCAGTGCACCGCCATTTCTTTTCAAATCCTAGCAGCCCGACCCGCCGACCGGGGCGGGTTTTCCGGCAGCTATTGCTTCAATGAAGTCTGGCTGTGGCAGTGCGGCCGTGGCTAGCCTCTTTTCCAGAATCTGATCGGTTTCAAATTGATCTAGCTGTAAATGCGATTGGGCAGCGTCAAACAGCGCGGCTTGTGGAATCAGTCCTACTATCTCTGAATGATGGATGGCAACCCCGTATCGGACGGATTCGCTCCGGATTGCCTCCACTACTCGCGCGACCGGCGTGTGTGTGTAATCCGTTAAATTCATGGAAACTTGGGCACGGCCTTCTACCAGCATTCCCAGTGCTTTGACGTAGCGCAGCCCGCCGGACGAATG
>CAUZCX010000068.1:0-8280 GCA_963578565.1 Anaerolineae bacterium | reverse complement strand
CTCGTCGTTGAATGTGCTTGATTTTGTGCGTATCATGGGTGTGGTGCAGCTCGATGAACAAACTGCCATCCAGCTAATCCCTCCGGCAGTGCGCCTAGCGCGGGCCGAGCAGCTGGATGGGCACGCAACCGCTGCCCGAGCCCGGGCACGGAATCTGCAGGATTGAAGGCGGTCGCGCCATGACGCCGGAGACAACTATGTCGCGTGTGGATCCTGAAAAACTGTTGCGCCGAAGTGTGTCCTCACTGGAACCATATACTCCTATCATTCCATTCGAGGTGCTCTCCGAAATGCTTGAACGGCGGTCTGATGAGATTATCAAGCTGGATGCTAACGAGAATCTTTACGGTCCGGCGCCGGGTGTGTACGCTGCCCTGTCCGAGATTCGCTTTCCCCACATATACCCTGACCCCGAAAACCGAGCGCTGCGTACAGCGCTCGGGGATTATACCGGTATTCCATCCGATAACATCTTCGCAGGCGCGGGCGCGGACGAACTGATTGATCTGACAATGCGCCTGTTTCTCGACCCCGGCGACAAAATTATCGATTGCCCACCCACATTTGGGATGTACAATTTCGATGCGTCCATTAACGGGGCTGAGACCATTTCGGTGCCCCGCAGGGACGATTTCTCGCTGGATATTACCGCAATTGAAACCGCAGCCCACGAACATGCACCTAAGCTGCTTTTCCTCGCCTCGCCCAACAACCCGGACGGTAGCCAGCTCCCGGAAGATGATCTGCGCCGTTTGTTAGAATTGCAGTTGATGGTAGTTCTGGATGAAGCTTATATAGAATTTGCCGGCCGCGAGCACTCTCGCATTGACTGGGCGCTGCAATACTCCAATTTGCTTGTAATTCGCACTTTCAGCAAATGGGCGGGTTTGGCCGGTCTGCGGGTAGGTTATGGTGTGTTCCCTTCGGAGTTGATGCCGCAGCTCTGGAAGACAAAACAACCATATAATGTCAATGTGGCAGCCACGGCGGCTGCGCTGGTGTCGCTCCAGGAACGGGAACAGCAGCTCGAAATCGTGGCACGCATCGTGCGCGAGAGAAGCCGTATGGAGCAGCTTCTCGCAGAAATTACGTTTTTGTGTCCGTACCCGAGTCGGGCGAATTTCGTACTCTGTAGGGTGACTGGTCGGAGTGCCCGGGAACTGCAGCGGACTCTGCAGGGAGAGGGCATCTTGGTGCGTCATTTCGACAAACCGCGCCTGCGCGACCACATTCGGATTTCGGTAGGTATGTCGGAGCACACGGACGTGCTGATATCAGCATTAACACGACTGGAGCTCAATTGAATACTCTTGTCAAACGGGCAAGGACAAGCCTGTTATCAATATTTGAATTGGAGGTGAAAGATGCGCGAAACGAAAGTTGAACGGAAAACGGATGAGACCGAAATCGAGATTGCCCTCAGTCTGGACGGAAGTGGTGTGCATGATATTTCCACCGGTATCGGGTTTCTTGACCACATGCTTACTCAAATTGCCGTACATGGCTTGTTCGACATGAATGTGCAGACGAGGGGAGATTTGCACATCGATGCGCACCATACTATAGAAGACACAGCACTGTCTTTGGGAAAGGCTTTTAATCAGGCTCTTGGAGACCGCAAAGGCATCGCGCGCATGGGAGTTGGTTGTGTACCCATGGATGAAGCTCTTGCGCATGTGGCGGTCGACCTTGCTGGCCGGCCATACTCGGTGTTGCAGGCTGAGTGGCACACGAGTGCCATCGGGAGGTTCCCGACCCGTATGGTGGCGCACTTTTTCGAGTCGCTGGCGGTGACCATGCGCGCAAATCTTCACGCCCGTGTGTTTTACGGGAGCGATGACCATCATCAAGCTGAAGCGCTCTTCAAGGCTCTGGCGCGGGCGCTGGATACTGCTACGCAGCTGGACGCAAGGCGTGGCGGCGTGGTCCCCAGCACGAAAGGCATTTTGTAATGGCGTTACCATCCTGTAACTTTCTTGCGTCTGCCCTTACCAAACGTGCCGATGAAAAAGCAGGTGTCAAACTGTGGTTATGATGTGGTCAAGTGGTTTTGTACAATAACTCTCTTCGAGATATTTAGTGCAAACAGAAAGTCAACCCATCATGGTTTTTGGTTAGGACTCTCACTTGAGAGATTGTGGCGACTTACATGGTTAGTCAAGAGCGGAACGAATTTTGATCCACTATCTGATTGTACCAAGAGGCCTCAGCGTTGGTGGATTAGTGCGGGAATGATGCATACGTCGGAAGGCATATTACGTGCTGCTGGCTGACTGAAGATGAAATCTGCAAGTGTCGGCAGCCAATTAAGGTGTCATCGAATTCTACGAGAGCATAAGTTATGTTTTTGAGCACATCGTGAATATGGGTAAGCGTATATAACATGACAAACCATATCGCGCTGATTGATCACGGCGTGGGCAACTTGCGCTCGGTGGAAAAGGCGCTGTCAGCTGTCGGCGCAAATGTCGTGCTTACTCGCGAGGCGCACACAATTGTTGCTGCTGAGAAGATCGTGCTGCCCGGGGTAGGCGCATTTGGTGATTGCATGCGTGGCCTGAGCTCCAGCGGCACCCTGGAATTGGTTACCCGCTTGGCAGGTGAGCGCCCATTTCTGGGCATCTGTGTCGGGATGCAAATGTTGTTTGAATCCAGTGATGAGATGGGCTACCACCCTGGGTTGGGGCTACTGCCTGGGGTTGTCACCCGATTCACTGCGGCCCATATTCGCATTCCACACACCGGATGGAATCAACTGGAACCAACCGGAGACCATCCTTTGTTGGCGGGAATTCCGGCGGGTAGTTATGTTTATTTTAACCATAGCTATTACTGCGCGCCGCAGCATTCCTCTGATGCGCTGGCATACACGGACTATGGAGGTCCCTTTGCTTCCGTGGTCGGGCGTGGACGCATGTATGGTATCCAATGCCATCCAGAGAAAAGCCAGAAGGTCGGGCTGCAAATATTACGCAATTTTGTGGAGCACGGATGAGCATAATGACAGATTTTGTTGTCTATCCGGCAATTGACCTGCGGAATGGGGATGTGGTGCGTTTGCGCCAGGGCAACCCTGATCAACAGACGACTTATTCAAGCAATCCACGTGCTGCGGCGGAACGCTGGCTGGCAGCCGGCGCAGAGTGGCTGCACGTGGTTAATCTGGATGGTGCGTTTGGGGAAGCCACCGAAGCCAATCAGGCAGCACTAGGCCAGGTTCTTGAAACTGGCGCGAAGGTGCAGTTTGGCGGCGGTTTGCGCGCGCTGGATGCGATTGAGCATGCGTTGGATCTTGGAGTTCGCAGGGTTGTGCTGGGAACCTTGGCTGTCACGCAGCCCGCGATAGTGGATGCGGCTCTGGCGATGTTTTCGCCCGAACGGGTTGCGGTCGGGGTTGACGCGCGCGCGGGAATGGTGCAGGTGAAGGGCTGGAAGGAAGGATCGAAGTACACAACCGCGCAGCTGGGAGAGCGCTTGCAATTACAGGGTGTACTCCGGGTGATTTTCACCGACATTGCGCGTGATGGAGTAGGCAGTGGGCTGAATCTGGAGGCAACTGTTAAGTTAGCCGCACAGACGGGTTTGCATGTGATTGCATCTGGCGGGGTGCACACCGCTGAGGATGTTCTGGCCGCGCGCGCTGTAGGGCTGGCAGGCACCATTGTCGGGCGGGCCCTGTATGAGGGGACGATTGAGCTCGCTGGTCTATTGGCGAAGATAGTGGAACAGGAAACGTAAATGCTGGCGAAACGCATCATTCCTTGCCTGGACATAAAAGATGGCCGTGTGGTCAAGGGTGTAAATTTTGTTAACTTGCGTGACGCCGGTGACCCGGTGGAGCAGGCGCAACTTTATGAACAGATGGGCGCGGATGAACTGGTGTTTCTGGATATTTCCGCCACTCATCGTGGGCACGATACGGTGATCGACGTGGTGCGCCGAGTGGCCGATCAAGTTTTTATGCCGCTTACGGTTGGCGGCGGTATCCGCACGGTGGAAGACATGCGCGGCATCCTCCTAGCCGGGGCCGATAAAATCAGTGTTAATTCTGCTGCGGTGCGCGATCCGGAATTGCTTACGCGTGGAGCGGAACGCTTTGGCAGTCAGTGTATAGTCCTTGCCATCGACGCGAAGAAAACCTCAGATCACGGCTGGGAGGTGTATGTCAGCGGCGGGCGTAAGCCGACCAGCATGGACGTTCTGGCATGGGCGCAGCGCGGAGTGGCGCTGGGTGCGGGTGAGATTCTGCTCACGAGCATGGACACTGATGGGGTGATGGATGGCTTTGCAATGGCGCTGACGCGCGCGGTTACTGGAGCGGTCAATATTCCTGTGATTGCCAGCGGGGGTGCGGGTCAGCCAGCTCACTTCGCGGATGTCCTAGCGGAGGGGCGCGCAGATGCTGCGCTGGCGGCTTCTGTTTTCCATGACAAGGTGCTGACTATATCTGAAGTTAAACAGTGTGTCGCCGAGCGTGGTGTGCCAGTAAGGTTGTAATAATGGAGAAACTTACGTTCGACGGCAACGGTCTGATCACGGCTGTATTACAGGACGTCTACACTAACGATGTGCTCATGGTGGCCTGGATGAACGCCGAGGCGCTGCGCGTGACGCAGACAACTGGCGAAGTACATTTTTGGAGCCGCAGCCGCGGGGAATTGTGGCGTAAGGGAGATACTTCCGGAAATATTATGCGCGTGCTAAAAATCCGTGTTGATTGCGATGGGGACACATTGCTCCTACAAGTGAGTCCATCTGGGCCGGCCTGCCACACCGGCGAGAAGTCGTGTTTTTTCATGGATATGGACACGTGATAATGCTGTTTAGACCGATCAACCGGCAGCGCTTCTGGCGCGACTTCTTGGTCATTCAGCTTGGTTTCGCCATGTTCGCTTTTGCCATCGCGGTCGTGATTCGCGCCAATCTGGGCGCGTCTTCGTGGGCTGTGATGGAAGTCGCACTAGCACAGATTATCCGCATCACCCCCGGTACAGCTTCAGTGCTGGTAGGAGTGCTGGTACTACTAATTGCGCTTTCTCTGCGCGAGCCGATCGGGTGGGGCACCGTGGCGAACATTCTCAGCATAGGGCCGTGGGAGGATCTTTTCCTCTGGCTGCTCCCAGATGCTTGGGAAAACCTTCCGGTACAGTTGGCTTATCTTCTGATTGGCCTGATTGCTATGAGTATAGGCAGCGCGATTTACATTGGCATCGATGCTGGCGCTGGACCGCGCGACAGCTTGATGATGGCCGTGGCCCGTACCACTCCGCTGGATGTGCGCTCAGCAAGGATCATAATCGAAACAGCGGTAGTGGTAGGGGGATGGATGCTCGGAGGGCCTCTGGGCGTGGGTACCATACTCTTTGCCCTGCTAATTGGCCCTGGGGTGCAGGCTTCCTTTCGACTGTTCCGAATGGAAACATATTAGCGTCATCAAGCTGCCCCGGCGGAAAGGCCAACTTCATTGGGTGAATAAAATGAGCTTTCTACACATATTGCAAGAAATAATCCTAGATCGCAAAGCGTGTCCCGTACCCGGCTCCTATACTGCCAGACTGTTCGCCGCGGGGGAAGACGAGATAATAAAAAAAATCGGCGAGGAGGCGATGGAGGTGATCCTCGCTGCGAACGGCCAGGGCAACAAACGCGTAATTTCTGAGACCGCCGACCTGTTATACCACGTGTTGGTGATGCTGGCAGAGCGCAATCTGAGCCTTGCGCAGGTGGAAACTGAACTTGAGCGACGGCATCGGTGAGCACAAGCGTATATCTTCTTGATGTTGACGGCGTATTAATATACCCGGGTGGGTACCGGGAGGCGCTAAACCGAACCATAAATTATTTTTCTCAGGCGATGGGGTGGGGTGATTGTGCACCGAAAGATGCCACGGCGTTGGTGTTCGAGGCACATGGGATTACCAACGAATGGGATATGAGCGCGATTTGCCTGGCAGCCCTGTTAGTAGAGGCTTGGCGGCATAATCCTGATCTGCAACTGCCTCGCTCGGTGCCGGATGCCCTTACCGCAGTACGGATCCGTGGTGTCCCCAGGCAGCCAACAAACTTTGCTCAAATGGCCCGCAGCGTCGCGGCCGAGATGCGTACCGAAGAATACCCGGCGCTGGCTGCGCCGAGAGTATTTTCTCGGGTGCTGAACTCGTCTCCAAGAGGTGATGGTCGCGCAGCGTTGATCACTTTGTTGGACGAGATATTGCTTAACACCCGTGATATACATCGTTCGCACACGCTGACGGTACTCCAGACTTTCGCTCTCGGCAGCTCCGTATTCGAGGAAACCTATTCCTTATCATCCCCTTTTGAGATGGGTTCCATGATTCTGGAGAACGACCTGCCGGTGATTTCAAGGGCAAATTGTGAATACTTACTGAAAGCTGCCGAATCAGGCGAAATCAAGTCAGCGGTTTTTACTGCGAGGCCGTCACTGCCTCCTCTTGGGATAAGGGATGATACGGATTATTATGCCCCCGAAGCCGAGTTAGCAGTTCAAATGCTAGGGATAGAGATCCTTCCGATGATAGGATATGGGCGGATACAGTGGCTGGCTCGCGAGTTCGGTGGGGATCCAAATTTGTGGATCAAACCGGCACCTGTGCACGCGCTGGCGGCCATCGGTGCGGCAGTGTCAGGTGACGAGAAAGCGAGTTTGATTGGGGCGCATGTACTATTGGAAGAAGGACGGCTGCAGTTGCCGTTCTCAGAACTGGTCAACGAAACATTGAATGTGACTGTATTTGAAGATTCGGCTAGCGGTGTACAGGCGGTAAAGCGGGGAGTGGAGATTCTGCGGGCTGCCGGGGCGGAGTGCCGTCTTATGGCAAAAGGCATCGCCACGCATCCGGAGAAGTGTGTGAATCTGGAGAAAGTAGGCGCGCGCGTTTTCCCTGATGTGAACGCAGCGCTGCGATCTTGAAAGCGGTCGATAAGCTGGAGATACGCTCTGGGCGAAGCGTTGCTCTGCATGCTGGCGCGTGGTAAGTACAACGAACACATTCTCTGCATCGGCGTCAATGACGGTGATGAGGCTGCATGCGCGGGGTAGCAATTTTGCTCATACCCCGCGCCAGTATCCCCGTCGCACCGGTCGAATTTCCTCGACCGTAATGAAGCAGCCTACGTCTGTTTGTGCGGCGATATGCTCCACACGCTGCAGATCGCGGCGGCGCGCGCTGCAGGTTACCACGTGTACGCGGCCATCTTTTCCGCGCCCAAGGAACTCGGTCACACCATATCCGGCTGTGCGCAAGGCGGCTGCCATCAGAGGGCCGTGCTCGGATGAGACTATGCGTACATGGCTGAAACCTACAGCCAGACGTGCCTCCAACTCAATACCGAAGAGGAGTCCTGCCGCGTAACCGCACGCGTATCCAACAATGTTCCAGGGATTGTCGATGTTCCGCAGCACGATGTCGAGCGTGAGCACAAAGATTAGTGCCTGAAAAAAGCCTATGAGTACGCTCAGAGCGCGCCGCCGCTGCACAACCATCATCAGACCCAGAGTGTCCAGAGTGACGTTGATCACACGTAGACCGAAAATAAGCAGCGCGCTGGTTAGCACAGAATTGTGTAGCAGCATGATTTTTCTCCCTTGTCCAGGTACCAGCGAAACTCGGAGCGATTATACTCCGCTGACGAGCGCAGGACTGTTTGTCAATATCTCCCCACCATGTTATCATCCGCTCGTTTGAGAGCACGTCCGTGGCGGTAATGCATGTAGGATCGACATTTCTTTGATGTTGCAATAGGCTTATAAGCCGCCGATTTACTGAGGAACTCCATTGTCAGAACCATCCGCTTCAAACAATAAACGTGTTTCAACCGGTCAGCTGCGGAGCCTAACGACCATATGGGTTGTGCTCACTATTGTGGTAGGGGCGGGTACGTTCTTGGGACTTTTCTGGGCGCTGGGAGGTTTCGATAGCAACGCCGAGGTCGACAAATCTGTACCAGAAATTGTTGCGCAGGATCTGGATGCACCCGCTGAGGTGGTCATTACGGAAGTTTCACCGACAGAGGAACCGGCTGCGGCCAAAAATTTGTCCGAGCCAACCGCGACTGATCCGGTGGTCACTGAAATAGCGACGGTGTCACCAAACACCACTGTTGCCGCGGTGGCTGCTACTGAAGAACCAGATCCTACCCCTGAGCCCACGGCCACTACCGCTCCTGTTGTTACCGGAAGCGCGCAGTTCGGTCTAGGCGGTCAGGTAATACACGGCGGTTTACTGGCGCTGGACAAGATGCAGGCGATGAAAATGAGCT
>CAUZCX010000067.1:0-8288 GCA_963578565.1 Anaerolineae bacterium | reverse complement strand
AGTTGCAATCTCTATACGAAGACAGGCGCATGAGACTGAGCGTATTCGGGACAGGCACTACCGAGGAGGACAAACAATTCGCGGTCACTCAATTCAGTGTGGTAACTTCTATGCTGCTAGTGCTGGCCCTGGTGGTGGCAGCGGTTGGTGCTCTAGGATTGACTGGATCGCTCTCTATCAGCGTTGTCGAGCGCACACGCGAGATTGGCGTAATGCGTGCAATCGGAGCGCGCTCGAGTACCATAATCGCAATGTTTGTGCTCGAGGGATTAGCTCAGGGGCTCGGCAGCTGGCTATTTGCAGTTCCGCTGGCATTCTTCATAGCTCAGCCTATCTCCCGTCAAATGGGGCAGGTAATGTTAAGCATGGACTTAGATTATTACTACAATTTTCGGTCCGCATTGATCTGGCTGGGTGCGGTCGCCCTGTTGGCTGTGCTGGCTTCCGTCTGGCCAGCGCGCAGCGCCACGCGGATCAGCGTGCGCGAGAGCCTGTCATATTCCTGACTAAATACTGTTATCATTACAGCCTTAATAGCAATGCTTGCACTGCCCAAAACCTACGACTTCAAATCCACCGAGCAGCGTCTGTATCGTTGGTGGGAAGAGCAGGGCTACTTTACGCCGCACAACCAGCCGCAAAACGCGGGGTTTGATGCAGCGCAGCCGACATACGTCATCTCTATCCCTCCGCCTAACGTCACCGGTGAGCTGCATCTGGGACACGCCATGTTCGTATCCATGGAAGACTTAATGATTCGCTATCATCGCATGCGTGGCGAGGCGACCTTGTGGGTGCCAGGATCCGACCATGCCGGAATTGCCACGCAACTACAAGTGGAAAAGGCCCTCCTCGCCGAGGGCAGCAGCCGCGAAGAGATCGGGCGCGAAGATTTCATTAAGCGGGTATGGGAATGGAAAACAGAATACGGCGGCAAAATAACTAACCAGTTGCGCCGTCTGGGCGCATCCTGCGATTGGGCGCGCGAGCGCTTCACACTGGATAAAGGCCTCTCACGCGCTGTGAGCGAAGCCTTCGTCCGCCTATATGATAAAGGCCTAATCTACCGGGGCCCGCGCCTGATAAATTGGTCGCCCGGCCTGAAAACCGCCGTCAGCGACCTGGAGGTAGATTACAGCGAGGAGCCGGGCACGCTTTACTATTTCAAATACCGTATCAAAGATTCACAAAATTTCATACCGGTTGCGACTACACGGCCAGAAACCATTCTTGGCGACACCGCCTTGGCGGTACATCCCGAAGACGAGCGTTATGCGAGCTTCGTCGGCCAGACCGCGCTGGTACCCATGCTTGACCGCGAAATACCGGTGATCGCCGACAAATACGTCGACCGCGAATTCGGCACCGGCGCGCTGAAAATCACGCCAGGGCACGACCCAAATGACTATGAAATCGGGCAGCGCCACAACCTGCCCGTCATCTCTATTCTTGACCGCGACGCCAACGTGACCGCTGAAGGCGGCTCTTATGCTGGCATGGAACGCTTCGCCGCCCGCGAGCGGATATGGGCCGACATGCACGCTGTAGGCCTGACAATCCGCGAAGAAGCGTACACCCTCAAGGTTCCGCGCACGCAGCGGGGCGGCGAAATTGTCGAACCGATGATCTCCACGCAGTGGTTCGTCAGTGTCAAACCACTCGCTGCCGCCGCCCAGGAAGCCGTACGCGATGGCAGCATCCGCATCACACCCCCGCGCTTCGAAAAGACCTACTTCAACTGGCTGGAAAACATTCGCGACTGGTGCATCTCACGCCAGCTCTGGTGGGGTCATCGCATCCCGATCTGGTACGCGCCGGATGGCACCGCGTTCTGCGCACACAGCGAGGACGAAGCGTACGAACAGGCCTGCGCCCAACTTGGGAAGGAGGTAAGCCTGGAGCAGGATCCGGACGTCCTCGACACCTGGTTCTCCTCAGGCCTATGGCCTTTCTCCACACTCGGATGGCCGGAGAAAACCCCAGACCTGAAATATTTCTACCCCACCGCTATGCTCGAAACCGGTTACGACATTCTCTTTTTCTGGGTGGCCCGCATGATAATGATGGGTCTAGAATTCACCAAAGAGGTGCCTTTCCGCGAGGTTTATCTCCACGGACTGGTACTCGATGAGCACGGTCGCAAAATGAGCAAAACTCTTGGTAATGTTATCGACCCGCTAGAGGTGATGGACAAATACGGCACGGATGCGCTGCGCTTTACTCTACTCACAGGATCCACTCCGGGAAACGATATGAATCTGAGTTTGGAGCGCGTGAAGGCCAATCGCAATTTTGCCAACAAAATATGGAACGCAGCTCGATATGTAATCGGCAAGCTGGACAGCTTGCCAGCAGATGCAGCTGCCAGCCCGCCAACCCTGCCCGACCGTTGGATACTGGCCCGCCTTAACCAGACCGTCAAGGTTTGTACTCGCTTGCTTGAAACGCATCAATACGGACAGGCCGGAAGCGCCACCTACGAATTCATCTGGAGCGAATACTCAGACTGGTATCTGGAAATATCCAAGCATCAATTGCGGCAGACGCAGACTGCCTTAACCACCGCGCGCACGCTGGTCAGCGTGTTGGATACTGCGATGCGCCTGTTGCACCCCTATGTACCCTTTGTGACCGAGGAAATCTGGCAGCATTTGAAGGCGGCAGCGGGTGAGCGTATCGCCCCACCAGGGGGTTGGCCAGAAGCGTTGATTGTCGCGCCTTGGCCAACGGTTGAGGAAAAGCAACCATCAAGTGACATTGCCGATTTTACCCACCTGATGGACATCGTGCGCGCCATTCGCAACGCGCGATCCGAAAACAGGGTCGATGCCAAATTGCGCATCGCGGCGACCATCATTGCCGGAGAAAACATCGACATTATCACCGAGCAACAAGCAGTGCTAACCGAGCTCGCGCAACTTGCACCCGAGCAACTGGAAGTCAGCGCCACGCGCATGGAAAAGCCGTCTGCGGCAATAATCCTTGTTGTAGGCAGCAGCGAAATCTACCTGCCGCTGTTAGGACTGGTGGATACCACCGTCGAGACGATACGCCTGCAACAAGAAATTACCGCGCTGGAGGAGCGGATCAGCAGACTGCATCGGTTGCTGCAGAGCCCCTTTGCAGAAAAAGCCCCGCATCCAGTGGTGCAGAAGGAACGCGATAAGATGGCTGATTTCGTCACGTCCAAAGAAAAGTTGGAGCAGCGGCTGGCGGGATTGGATTCATAGCCTAGCAATCATGTAGGAATGGAATGCCACATCACCGAAAACCATAGGATGAGTCGCGAGATAGGGTCGACGTTGCGTCATACCGGTTCGTCCCTTGAGACATAGGGATCAACGTAATGCCGTTAAATGACAACTCTTTGGAGATGGGTTAAAACCGAAAGACATCATGGCTCGCCATAAAACATCCGTTACCTCCTTACATCGTACCGACATAGATTTATAACCAGGTACACATGAGCAATCCGTGAACCTTCCAACCTTCGCCGATGTTTTGCGTGCTCGCGAGACGATTGCTCCCTATCTGAGCCCCACCCCTCTCTATCATTACCCGGGCCTGAGCGACAAAGTCGCGGCTGAAATATGGGTCAAACACGAAAACCACCAACCAATCCGCGCCTTCAAGGTACGTGGCGGCGTCAACTTCATGGCTAATCTTGACTCCAAAACGAAAGCGCGCGGAGTGATAACGGCGTCTACAGGCAACCACGGGCAGAGTGTCGCCTACGCAGCGCGCCTTTTCAACGTACGCGCGATTATCGTAATGCCCAACGGCGCAAACCCTGCTAAGGCACAGGCAATCCGAAGCATGGGAGCGAAAGTTGAATTCACCGGGCAGGACTTCGACGACTGCCGGGAATACGTAGAGCAGGTCGCTAAGCATGAGGGCTTGCACTATCTGTCCTCAGGAGATGAACCGCTTCTTGTAGCAGGAGCTGGCACTTATGCTATGGAAATCATCGAAATGCTTCCGGACGCAGAAGTCATTATCGTGCCAGTCGGCGGGGGAAGTGGAGCAGCCGGCGTCTGTTTGGCAGCGAAAAAGCTCAATCCACGCGTTCAGTTGATCGGCGTACAGGCCAGCGCAGCACCTGCCGCCTATGTCTCATGGAAAGAGAAGCGGAGAGTGGACGCAAAGACGGAAACGTTTGCGGAGGGCCTAGCTACTCGCTCTACATTTGAAATACCCCAGGCCATAATGCGCAGAGACCTGGACGATTTCATACTCGTGAGCGAAACGGAGTTGAAGTCGGCTATTCTCCTCGCCATCGAACACACACACAACCTAGTGGAAGCCGCCGGGGCTGCCGCGCTTGCAGCTGCGCTTAAATTACGCAACCATCTACGCGGTAAGCGTGTGGTTCTGGTGATGAGTGGAGGCAACATTACCCTGTCACAGTTACAGGATCTAATAGCGGAGAAACATTGAGCAGAAGGCTCAGTGTCCGATCAGCTCCGCACATGTTGCCGTAGAAACCTCTCAATAGCCGCATAGTACGCAAAGACGGTTTCCTCCCTCCGCCATCCATGCCCCTCTCCTTCAAACAAATGATATTCGTGCGCCACGCCGCGCCGCTTCAGATTGGCTGCAATGCGCCCTGATTGTTCCGGAGCCACCACCGCATCGAGCGTACCATGAAACAATAGCAGTGGGTCCACAATCTCATCCGCGCGCAGCAGAGCGGATCGACGGCGATATACGGCCTCCGCCTCTGGTAGCCGTCCAAGCAGCGTCTCACTGTAGTGGCGTTCAAAGCGGTGAGTTTCCTTGCTGAGTGCCAGCATGTCTGTGACAGGGTAGCTGCACACTCCAGCGGCGAAAATGCCATGGTTATGAATCAGCGCCAGTAGTACCGATACCGCCCCAGCACTGCTCCCCATCGCTACCATCCGTTCTCCATCTACTAGTCCATTTTTTACCAAGAACCGTGCGCCGCTGAGCAAATCCTCACGGTCAACCTTTCCCCACTCGCCACGCATTTTGAGCATGTATTCGCGCCCGAACCCAGTGCTGCCTCGATAGTTCACCTGCAGCACAGCATAACCTCGGCTGACGAAAAATTGCACCTCCGGATAAAACGCCAGCGTGCGCTGCGCTGTCGGTCCACTGTGGCTTATCACAATCGCCGGAGGCCTCGTCGCCACCCCACCCGCGGGAGGGTAATAGAGCCCGTGAACCAGGTCTCCGCCCGCACTACGCCATGTTACCAACCGAGCGTTTGACAGTGATTCTGCCGGTAAGCTGTTATCGCACCCGCGCGCAATCACCCGCGCACCATCGTCCCTATCCTCCGAAAAGGCGACCACCGTTTGTGGGACGACACCGGCAGAAACCACACACGCGAGCATGTTATCAACCGAAGCTGCAGAAATGGATTCGAACTCGGTATATTCGGCCGCAGATTTTATTTCGGCTCCCGAGCCATCCAGTCCATAACGCCACAGCCGCACTTTTCCACGCTCATTGCGTAGCGCGAAAACAGCAGAACCATCGCGCGACCACGCAAGCGTGCGCATTCCTTGGATCCAGGCAGGTCGGCCATGATCAGCGTCCCCATCCGTAAGCTGCCGCTTCATTCCTGTCTTCATATCATGCACGTATATGTGTCCCCACCCACTAGCATCGGACACATAACACAAATAATCGCCATCCGGAGAGAATTCCGGCTGAAAAATACACGTATCCGTACCCCCAGCCACAGTGCGAACGCTCTGCACACAGCCCACACCCTCGGAAAACTCTAACTGTGCGAGCCGCAGCTCACACCCGTCCCAAGGCATTTGCGGCACGTTCCACGCCACGCAGCCCAGAACTGATCCGTCTGGGTGCCATGCAGGTTGCATATAAAAGCCATCTCCACGAAACACACATAGCTCGGCCTCCTTTCCTTCCCAGTCAACCACCCATATTTCATCAGCGTCAGCGCCTGCTCGCACATACGCAATCATCTTAGTGCCTGCACTCACCACCGGCGCCGCCACCGCACCAGACTCATGAGTCACCTTCACTGCCTTACCTCCCTCCAGTTTCATACGCCAGAGCAGACCGCCACTCACGTATACTATATGCCTATGCGCAACAACATAGTCGCCTCCCCCATAATTCACCTCACCGCACACAGAAATGCCCGGGGTAAGCTCACGAGTATCATCGCCACGCGCCTGCGCCATCAGCGTGCCGCGCGCGCCTTCCCGCTGCCGCCACACGAGCGTCTGCCCGTCACTGTCCCACTGCGCGTCAGTAAAATTAGTCCAGCCAACCATGTCTGCCACGCGCAACGGTTTCACTCTACCGATAGCCTTGCTCATTTCCGCGATTATAGCGCGAATTGCCGCACGCTCTGGTACGGTGGACTTCGTGTCGTAACCTCTCCTTGTAAATGACTGTATCCTAGAGTGCGGATCACCGTCGCGATTTTTGCCATGCATTGCGAAACCCACATCCCAGGCTGCCGGGATGGAGGTAATGGTACTGAAGGACGTACCGGAATGGTACAATGACCAGATGACACGTAATCCAAGGGGATAATAGAGCTTGTTACCACCCTCAAAAGTGTCAACACTCCTGATTTTTTTTGTTTTGTTGACTGCTTGCTCTACTGACGCTGGCGTACCTCAGCCAACGCTGACGGCGGTCGGGGTAGAAGAACCTACGGTCGCACCAACCCTGATCCTATCCCAGTCTCCCACAGTGCCTACCACCGCACAGCCAACGGCGGTACCTATCTTAGTACCTACAGAGGTGCCTACTCCGCTGCCCACGGCCACGCCGGAAGACCCGGAACTAAACCGCAAATTCGGTGCCACCGTGCAGGATTACATTCGAGAATCCTGGGGCGGGTGGGATGAAGGTGAATTCATTGGCCAGTGTCTGATTGACAACGCAACCTCAATCACCGCAACAGCAAGAGAGGCTGTTATTAAACATGGTGTCGATGAGGCCTCCAGTGAGGTGTCCGGGCAGGACCTAGCAAGCCTAAGTACGGCATGGAACCTATGCGAAAGAGAGGCCGCGAGCGCCGATGAGGAAACCGCCACGACTGCGGAAACCGACTCCACGCCCGAACTCGATGCCGCTTTTGGGGAAGCGGTTGAGACTTACCTAGATAGCACATGGAGCGGATGGGCACAAGGTCAAAGCATCGGCCAGTGTCTTATTGCGACCGCAGGATCCATGACCACAGAGGCGAAAGAGGGCGTGATTCAATATGGGATAGAAGAGGCGATCGATGAGCTTTCTGGAACGCACCTGCAGAGTCTCAGAGAAGTGTGGAGCCGGTGCGAATCAGAGGCAAAAACTGCTGAAGCCATTCCGACAGACCAGCAGGAAGACACATATCCCGAAGAAACGTCAGCTTCCACAGTAACAATCGAACTCGAGCGTGCTCCTGCTCCGACATTCGTTTCACTGAATTCATACAATCAATTCGAGGACGCGCTTCAATCAGCGTTCAAGACCGCAGTTGATACCGAATTTGATCCAATCATTGAAAAGGCCGGGATATCTGTAGCTGTGTACTCTGATGGCAAACTGTGGCAATACGCCAAAGGTATAGCAAGCCCATCGGCTGAAATGACGGTGGATACACCGATACAGATAAAGAGCACATCGAAAACGTTTATGTCCGCCCTGATATTAGATCAGGCTGAGAATGGACTGTATTCCCTTACTGACACATTGTCGAGTGCGCTTGCGGACCATCCTGGATATGCCTCGGTGGAGATAGACAGGATCAACCCTGAAGTTACAATCGATCAACTCCTAACAATGAAATCTGGATTGAACACATATCACATGATCAGCGAAAATTTCACTGCAATCGAAAAGAACCCAATATGGAAACCGATTGAGCATCTCAACATGACACCGAACGATTACAATGATCCGGGCACCTATGAGTACAATGATACAAATACAATAATTCTGGCAATCATTGCAGAACACGCAGCCGGACAACCTCTCAACTATATGTACAAAACGATATTCTTCGACCCGCTGGGGATTTCGGCAGCGCTGCTGCCGCAAGATAGCGCACCACCTGACACAGCCGACGAATATGGCGACCGCAGTAAATGTGGCGACGACAGCGGTTTCGGGAGGATACTCGATGCCTGCAATTGGTACACGAAAGATGAGTGGTTACTAGCACAGGGAAAGAATAGTTGGGCAGCGGCAGGAATTGTGTCAACAGCCGACAATATGGCTCGCTGGGCATACGAACTGTATAGCTCTCAGGGATCAGCGCTCTCCGCGTCAGCGCGGTCACAGCTATTGAATTC
>CAUZCX010000066.1:0-8456 GCA_963578565.1 Anaerolineae bacterium | reverse complement strand
TTGTTCCATGTATGAAATACTCATAATCTTCAAACGGTAATCCTGTTTGTTTAAACCCGCTAAGAACACCGATTGATGGATCTCGCGGAGTCGTTTCGACCTTATAAAAACGAAGGGTCTTATTCCGTTCGTTCATTGCTATTACATCCGTAAAGGTCCCCCCTACATCGACTGAAATCCTCATTATTTCTCCTTACTCAGAGCCTTCCGTGTAAGGAAATGCCCCTCATTGCACGGTCTCTTCCATTCGGACACGTTGCTTAGCCGTATTAATAGTTAGCCTGGAACCTCTAGATGGATGTCCCAGGCTAACGAACATTGTCGGATTGAGATGTTAGGGTACGTTCATTACAATCCAAAGTGCATCTTGACTACGTGCGAAACTACCACACCGAAGAGAAAACCCGCATAAAATTCCCGCCAAGAATGTTCTTGATTGTGTCTTTGTCGTACCCTCGTTCAGCAAGGCCTTTCGTAATGTTTGGGAGCTTGGTGACATCTTCTATGCCTCCAACACGTTTCTCGCCAATGCCGTCAAAATCCATGCCCAATCCCACTCCATCTGCACCCATAATCGAGACCATATGATCCAGATGATCCAGAAGAACATCTAAATCACTAACCTCTGGGTTTTCTCCAAGAAATTGCGGAACTGCTGTGACGCCTACCACGCCATCTTGACTGGCGATTCTTTCCAGCTGCGTGTCAGTTAAATTGCGAGGATGGGGCATCAATGCATGACAATTGGCGTGAGTGGCAACTACCGGAGTCTCGGTTATTTCTAAGACGTCCTGTACCCCTTGTGGTGACAGGTGGGCTAGATCTATAACAATACCCAGATTATTGCACTCTTTGACCAAATTTAGACCGAAGTTTGACAAACCCCCACCTGTTCTCATCTCGTCAACACCGTCTGCCGCTGCATTTCGACGGTTCCAAGTAAAACCCAGTGCACGCAGACCTAGACGGTAAGCTGTTCGCAAGACACCAAGATCTCCGTCAAGTCCCTCTGCGCCCTCCATAGATAAAATCAGCGCAACTTTCCCAACCTTTTTTGCCATAAGAATGTCTTCAACGGCAACAGCTTGCACAGCCAAATTTGAATAAGCATCTATTTCCTCGTGGAATACATCTATGAACTGAAGTGTTTGCAGTGAGCCGCAACCTTGGCGTGGGGCATCAACAAAGGTCGCCATGAGCTCTGCCGTCAGTCCGCCCGCAATGGCACGAGACAGGTCGAATTGCCCTATTGTCGAGCTTTCGCCTAGTCTGCGTTCTCCTTCGAAAACTTGCCCGAGTGTGTCACAATGTGTGTCGATAACTATAGCTTCTTGATGCAGACTCTTATAGTCAACAGACACTTTGTTTGCCATGCTCGTCAAACCGGAATTAGAAATACTCATTACTCTGGGATAAGGTCAATCTGATCAATGACTCTAACATCATCACGGAAGCCTGGATAGGGCTTGTGACGGGGTAACCCAGTTGATCCTGTAGACAGTCAATTGCGTCAAGTCCTCCATACCCAAAGGATGCAAACGGGGTTTACGCCGACACCGGTTCACGCATTCTGTTGAATGTCTCCCCCATTAGGGCAAGGCTCTTTTTGAGGAAAGCCGGCGGTGTACCGTAGCCGATCCGCACATGGTTTTCCACACCGAACCATTTCCCAGGCATGATAAGAACACTCTGCTCATCTCGGATCTTCTCGATCAGTTCAATGGAGGGAACATCCAGATGATACTCGGGAAAAGCGATGGCGGCCGCTTCCGGTGGTGTAAATGAAAAAAGACCGTCCTGGCTCTCAATCCAGTCCGTGAGAATGGCTAAGTTGTTGTTAAGATACTGGTTTGTCCCGGCCAAAAGCTTCTTTCGTCTGTCGGGCTGGAGAACCTTGGTAGCCACAGTATCGCTGATGATCCCCAGTGAGATGGTGGTATAGTCGTGAAGCTTCCATAGACGCCAGATAGTGTCGGGATCGGTAACAGACCAACCAATCCGCAGCCCTGGCAGGCGGTACGCCTTCGAGAGACCAGAGTTGACTATATCCTTCTTGCGCCCCGAATACATGCTGGGTGACTCTACGCCGGACAGCTCGGCACCGCGGTACACCTCATCGGTAAGAAGATAAAGGTCGTTCTCGTCAGCAATCCGCCGAATTCCCGCCATGGACTCCGGAGACATGATCGCGCCCGTGGGATTGTTAGGCGTGCAGACAGCAATCATTTTGGTCTTTGTCGTCACCAGTGAACTCAGTTCATCCAGATCCATTTGCCATTTGAGCTCCGGTCTTAGCCGAATCTCTTTCACCTCGACCCCAATACTGCTTGCCAAGTTTCCGATCTGAAGGTAATTGGGCACCATGAAGATCAGCTCATCCCCCTGCTCTAAGAGCGTCATAGTGCAAAGAAAGTTGGCCTCAGCGGAACCGTTGGTGATAAGAACGTGCTCAGGTGTTGCGCTAGGGTACATGGCCGCCACTACCTCCCTGAGGGCGGCTGTGCCGTTGGTCTCAGTGTAGTAGAGTACCAATCCAGACACCTCCTCTAGCTCATCAGGTGTCAACACCTCCTTAAGCGTCAGCGGATGGACCCCACTCTCCGAAAGGTTGTAGTCCACCGAATTTTCCCAGACTGACATGTTCCTCTCAAGGTCGAATGTTTTGAATTTCATCTCCTTCTCCTTTTACGGTGTTAATTATCAAGTGCCTCATAAACTGCGGTGGCGATTTGAATGTCCTGCACGGCCACACCTGTTAGATCTACCACAGTGATCTGCTCACTGGATGTGCGGCCCGGCGTCTTGCCGCTGATGATACTCCCCAACTCCACCAACTCTTCCTCCAAAACAGACCCTTCCCGCAGGCACCAGGCGATTTCTCCCCGCTCCCTGCACTGGGGAATGCTGTCCGCCACCACCAGATCGGCACTGGCCAGAATAGCACCGTCCAGTTCTCGTTTTTCGGCGGTGTCAGACCCCATTGCCGTGATGTGGGTGCCGGGGGAAATGTCGTTAGCGCTAAGTAGCGGTTGGGTAGTCGGCGTAGTGGTAACAATGAAATTACTCCGCTTAGCCACATCCTCTGGCGAATGACAAACAGTGATGGTATAACCTTTGGAGGTCATATCGCTTTCATAAAGTAGCACTTTTTCAGGTGTTCGACCCCACACTGCCAGTTCCTTGCAGGCTACCACGCCGTCCAAAATTCCGACCTGAAGTCGCGCCTGAACACCTGTACCAATTACACCAATAGCGCTCACATTGTCAGGCGCAAGCTGCTTGGCAGAAATAGCCCCTGCCACTGCAGTCCGGACGTCGGTTAGATACCCTTCATCCTGCAACAGGCAGACCGATTCCCCTGTCTTTTGTCTGAAAAGCAGCATGAGGCCGCTGCCGCCAGGGAGCCCCAGTTTCTCATTCTCGTAAAAACCGGAAGTGATCTTGATACAGTAATATTCGTCCCCTAGGACGTAGCCGTACTTGATATGGACATCGCCGGGCGGATCCTTGAACACTAGTTCTCCCACCGGCGGTATTACGGATCGTCCATCGGAGTACGCCACAAACCCGTCCTCAATAAGAGGCATCAGGTCCACCCTCTGGAGGGCTGCCTTGATCTCATCCAGGGAATGTATCTTCACAAAAGTGCCTTCAACGTCTTTGTGCTGATGTTGGCGCCGCAGAGTACAATTGCCACCTGTTTTCTCGACCACCGTTCTTGCTGTTTCAGAAACCCGGCAATGGCCACGGCGGCAGACCCTTCAATCAGCATGTTGTGGTTATTCATAAATGCCCGAAAAGTTTCGGCAATCTCATGCTCTGTAATGAGAACATAATCGTCTACAAGTTCACGGCAAAGATCAAAAGTGATGGCACCCTCCTCCACACCACCGGCGGTTCCGTCTGACAGGGTGGGCTTCGACTCGAGGTGTAGGATTCTCCCCGCTTCCACTGACTGGTGCATGACAGATGAATTTTTCGGTGAGCAAGCCACTATGGTCATACTTTTATTGCCTTTTATAGCACCAGCCATACCTGAGATGAGCCCACCGCCGCCCAGGGAGACAAAAACGGCCTCTACATCCGGCAGCTGTTTTATGAGCTCCAATCCCGTTGTTCCCTGCCCCGCCACGATGTCAGGATCGTTATAAGGAGGGACATAGGCCATGCCGTTTTCTGAAGCATAACGGCGCCCTGCCGATTCCGCCACCAGACAATCATTCCCCTCCTTTTCTATTTGGGCACCGTAAGCCTCAATGGCTTTGAGTTTGGTGGGAGAGGCATTTTTCGGAACAAAAATGGTACATCTTGCCTCCAGCAAGGATGCAGCATATGCCGCGGCTGCACCATGATTGCCGGTAGAGGCGGCCACCACGCCGGGGGATCTTTCCTCATTTGAGAGGGACAGCAGCTTGTTCATAGCGCCACGAAACTTGAAAGAGCCGGTATGCTGCAGGTTCTCGCACTTTAACCAGACGAGGGCACCTGTCTTTTTACTGAGCCAGCGGGAGTGTTCCACTGGCGTTTCCCGGACATAGCTGTTGATCCGGTTCGCGGCGATGAGGGCGGCTTGCTGAACATTCATCATTTGTAAATAATCGTTAAAAAACCGGACGAGATAACGGAAAATACATTGGTGTCAGCATCGCCCCCCCCCCCCCGGTACATGCTGCCTGAAGCAGACTGCGAGCTATGACACGATGGTGTCGCGCTTTAGTCAATTCTTATCCTAGTCGAGTGTATATCATAACCGGAATCTTCTCGCGTGGGAAGTCAGCCATGACTACCTAATTATAATAGAAGCGATTCCCAATACCAGAATTGCAATGACTACTGATGCCGCTACACTCGCGAGATAACTTCCCTTCAGCGATGGATCAGTCACGTAATTATTTCTTGTAACTGGGCGGCTGGGGACCACTTCACATTGTTCTGGTTGGGATCAATGATCCTGACCGTCTTATGCTAGCTGAACACTTGTGTGGTGTCTATTGGATTAATGGTCTAAATGTTCGCTGGGGGTCTTTGGCAACATGCATCACCGAGACGGCAGACGAATTCAGTCGTTACGACTGCTGTGGCGCTGCCCACAATCCCCCGGAACCGCTCGACCCGGTGGGTCTACAATCGATCCAGTTCAGTGGGCCGGAAATTTCTGCTGCGGAGGGGCGTTTGCGTATCACCACTCTACATGAGTACGTGCACGTCTTCCAGAATGCCCAGACGGTATGGCCACAGGAACTAGACTCAGATGAGGATGGGCGCATTCCTGTGTATGGACATGGTATGGTCTGGATGGAGGAGGGATCGGCTGAGTTCTTAGCAACCTATTTCGCAGGTGAACGAGGTTGGTACGATTATGAAGGAACCATGAAAGAGAATCTACTTTCGGCAAGGGAGGTCAGGTCTGAATGGGGTTTGAGCCTACGTGACGTGCAGACCAGAGATGGCCAGGCCCGGGTAAACGAGCTTTGTGATTGCGGCGGGATGCTTTATTATGAAACAGGTACATGGGCCACAGCCTGGCTGGTAAACAGATCCAGCATTGATGCATTTCTGGTTGACTATTTCCCCCGGTTGTCATACGACGGCTGGGAGGTTACCTTCCAGAACGCATTCGGGCTGACTATGGATGAGTTTTACACGGAATTTGACGCTTTTCTGGATCTACCCATCGATGAGCAGATGGCGGTCCTTCCCTGAGTTAGCAATAACATCATCGTTTCCTGTGACCCCCTCCAGCGTATTAGCAAGCATGGCTTGCTCAAAACGAAAAAAACCGCCCCTATTTCAAGCGGGTGAGTGTTGCTCAGTGTCGCCAGTCACGTCGCGGAGGAGGCTAGGGGGATTGACAGTCTAACTGGGAAGTCTGCTCCCAACTGCCTAACATAAAATTTTGGCAGCACGGGATAAACTGATGTTACAGTATGCTGGTGGATTAATGCATATTCCATTGATGCACACGGTGCGAGTGTATACGTCGTGCGGGTTCGTCGCCCGTCGGGACCGCATGACCGACAAATCAAACTGTAGAATTCTGGGCGTGGTTTAGCGGCAATAATCGCGCTCTTTTCAATTATGATATTGTGGAGCTGCGGAGATGCCCCGGCGTCCGATCACATCTGAGAGGGGCACGCCTCTGCCCACGGCAACACGCAGCGGCGGCAACTTCTCGCGAGGTTCGCCGCCGCTTTTTGATTCGCTCCGGCGCACCGAGAGGTGGGTACGGTAAACTCTCCCCGCTACCCCCAACTATACACCCGCCCCCAGCGGGTCAGCCAACCGCCAACAGCACCACTACCGGTTCTGGATTAAAGCTAGCAGGCCAAGGAAGCCCATATTGGAAAATAGGAGTGGAGCCACCAATCAAGCGATTAGCAGCCGATTGGTTCGAATTGCATCTACCCTTTCACCCTCGGCCATAACTATTAACAATTGGTGACACGCGAGTTCCGATGAGTTCGATAGCTTCTAATAGTTGTTCGTGTGATAATCCAGCATTGTCCATCTGAAAGGTAAATCTCGAAATGCCACCCAGGGCATCACTATGCCCGATAATTTTTTCGGCGACATCTTCTGGAGTTCCAATCACAATCGCGCCTGTCGGGCCAATTTGAGTATCAAATCGGGAACGGGTGACTGACGGCCAGCCGCGCTCTTTACCAACCTTGTTAAACATTTCGGCATAGCCCGGATAGTAATCCTCAGTGGCTTGTTCCGTGGTGTATGCCACATAACCCAGCGAATGTAATCCGACTTTCAATTGTTCAGGCGCGTGACCGCCTTCTTCCCCGGCCTGTCGATAAAGATCGACCAACGTCCGGAAACGATGCGTTTGGCCCCCAATGACAGCCACCATCAGGGGCAGTCCCAGTGTCCCCGCTCGAACAAACGACGCTGGCGTACCACCCACACCTAACCAAACTGGCAGGGGGTTTTGGATGGGTCTCGGGTAAACAGCCTGATCGATGAGAGCAGGCCGAAACTTGCCGGACCAATTGACAACTTCATGCTCCCGAATCCTCAGCAAGAGATCGAGTTTTTCCGAAAACAGAGCATCATAATCCTGAAGATCTAGGCCAAAAAGAGGAAACGCTTCGGTGAAAGAACCGCGACCGACCACCATCTCGGCTCGACCCTGTGAAATCAGATCGAGTGTAGCAAATTCTTGAAATACACGAACAGGGTCGGCCGCGCTGAGTACGGTGACGGCACTGGAAAGGCGAATGTGCTTTGTACGTGCGGCGGCTGCGGCGAGAATAATCGCTGGTGAAGCGTCTAAAAACTCTCTACGAAAGTGCTGCCCAATCCCAAACGAATCGAGACCAACTTCGTCGGCATACGCCATTCTTTCCAACAGTTCGGCCAACGCTTTGCTGCTCTCAATTGAAATATGATCATCGCCATTGTTTAGATCAGTGGCTGCAAAACTATCAATTCCAATTTCCAGAACGGAACTCCTTTATGCGAAAAAAGACTATTTCCGGCTTTATTTCCGATAAACCGAATGACTTTGCCAACACCATTATTGAGCCGGGATGCGCTTCATCCTTTCGGGCACATGAGTCTCGGTCACCACTCCCAGCGTGATTTCCGGTCGTGCGTCCATCAGCGCGGCTCGCGCCCAATCACCGGGAGTTGTTCCTCGACCTCAATGCGGGGCAGGCGGACTTCGCCCACACCGGCACGACAGTCGCCAACGCCATCCAGGTAGTGACCCGTTCGCAATGCTGGGGACGTGGTGATCAGGTCAGTCGTTGCGGCTACGCACTGGATGCAGTTTCCAGCGGCCATAAGCTATGAAAGCGGCAGCCGTCCCGAGCACTAGGTTCAACCCGATGTTCTGAAATTCGCCCCGTTGAAGGTGCCACACGATTGCACCAATCATGAGTAGTACAAGCCCGGCAGCGGCCAACGGCGTAAGCCGCGTCTGGATTTTTGTGATACCAGGCAGGATAAGCCCCAGTCCTCCCAGGATCTCGGCCGTTCCACTGAAAATATGAAGTCCGCGCGACAGATCATACATCCAACTCATGGCGGCGGGCAATCCTGGTGGTACGACAAAATGCATTACGCCCGTAACAGTGAAATAGATTCCAAACAACACTTGCAAAATCCATAACAAAATGTTCATTAACAACTCTCCTTCATCCTCTGATTTCTTCCAGTTTACTACATATCACTATTTAGCTTCAAAACCTATCTTCTTTTGAATCCACGCTTAACAGCCTCGCTAACAGCATCTCAGCGGCATCCGGATCAACGTTAATGACTATCTGCTGGTGGGCGTCGTAATGCGGCTGTTTGTTCTGGCCGTCGGGTACCAATTCAGCTGCTTGTGCTACGAACCTGGCCCCCCCGGTACTTCCGCGTTGGTCTGGTGAGGTTGCAAGTTCTAGCTGCTGTTCACTTTCTCTCCCCAGGCCAGCAGGTAGGTGTCCCCATGTGCGATGGCG
>CAUZCX010000065.1:0-8456 GCA_963578565.1 Anaerolineae bacterium | reverse complement strand
AGGGCATTGTGGTAATGAAGGCCAGAGAGTCATGTACCTACAGTAACAGTGCTAATCAGCAGAGACTCCCGTTTCTGTCGCATCCGGGTGTAGTACCTCGCGCTGTTTAGCACCTTTTTTTGCCGGTCCGACGATACCGGCCGCCTCCATCGCGTCTATCAATTTAGCCGCACGGGTGTAACCGATGCGCAAGCGGCGCTGCAACATTGAAATAGATGCTCGGTCATCGGCTCGTACAGTATTCACAGCTTTAGAGAAGAGTTCGTCTCGTCCCTCTTCTGCGGCCAAGTTTTGCATATCCTCCCACAGATCCTTTTCTAGCTCCCCTTCTTTCGTGCTGTCTCTTACTTCATCTACGGCCTCGTGTTCTCCTCGGTCTGGTGAGACCTCCTGATGGAATCCTTTCCAGTGTCGCACCAACTGGCGCAGCTCGCCATCGGCAACAAAGGTGCCCTGCATGCGCAGAGGCTGGGCGGAGTCCGGTGCCTGGAACAGCATGTCACCGCGCCCGAGTAAGCGTTCTGCGCCGGGCTGGTCCAATATGACGCGACTGTCGATTGAAGAGGCCACGGCAAACGCGACCCGCGCCGGGAAATTGGCCTTTATGAGGCCAGTGACAACATCCACCGACGGGCGTTGCGTGGCAATGATCAGGTGAATACCGGTTGCGCGCGCCATTTGTGCTAGCCGGGTGATAATGCGTTCGGTATCTTCTGGTGCGACCATCATCAGGTCGGCAAGCTCATCCACTACCACCACAAGGTACGGCAAATGCGCTTCTTCATTCTTGGTGGCGCTCCGGTTGAAATCCTCTATATTGCGAGCACCGGTTTCCGCGAACTTCGTGTAACGATTGTCCATCTCTCGCGCTATCCACTGTAGGCTTGGCACCACCTTGTTCAAGTCTACGATGACCGGCACCAGCAGGTGCGGGATGTGGCGATATACAGTCAGCTCCACGCGCTTCGGGTCAATCATCAGTATTTTCAACTGGTCAGGCGTGTTGCGCAGTAAAAGCGTAGCTATAATGGCGTTTACACATACGCTCTTGCCTGAACCGGTTGTGCCGGCTATGAGCAAGTGAGGCATGGCTGTCAGATCCGCACAGACTGCCCGGCCGGAAACGTCCTGCCCCAGACAGAGCGCCAGCGGGGCATCTAGTTTCTGGAATGCTTTCGATGCCATCAAATCGCGCAGCGCCACCTGTGAAATGTTGGCATTTGGTACCTCGACCCCGACAAAACCTTTTCCCGGAACCGGTGCTTCGATACGGATGGAAGCAGCCGCTAGCGCCAGTGCAAGGTCATCGGCCAACGCGGAGATTTTATTGACCTTAACTTTGGTGCGTTTGCCACCGCGTGTGGTGACGAAATCAGGCTCTACCCCGAACTGCGTTATCGTCGGTCCGCGGTTAATTTCCACCACCCGTCCTGGTGCACCGAACGATTCCAGCGTCTCTTCAATTGTTTGTGCCCGCTGGCGGTCGTATTCATCGTCCGCCGCCAACTCGGCGCCGACTGCCAGGATATCTTCCACCGTAGGCAGCGCCCACTTTTGGGACCTACCTACTGTCGGTGAGGCTAGCTGGCGACCACCGCTTTCGTGGTTGGCGAAGGGCTCGGTGGGTTTGCGGCGTTGTTGGAAAAGATCCCGCTCCCGGGTGATAGCATTGGATGCAGAGGTGTGGCTTCCTTCTGACTGGGGGTCTTGCTGTTTCTGCAGCGGGATCTGCCGTGGACCAGTTTTCGCAGTGTGCTGTGCCAGTGTGCTTGTAAATTGCGCTAACGCGCTGCCGAGCATCTTAAGCAATTGACCGATGGATGTTCCCAGGGTAAGTATGAGCGCCACAAAAAGCCAGGCAATCAGAGCGACCAGTGCGCCCACTGGTCCCAGACCCTGCACAAGTGATTGCAAAAGGTATTGGCCGATCGCGCCTCCTCTCCCGCCATCTGTACCTAGCGAGGTGAGCACGGATAGGAAAAGCAAGACCGCTCCGAGAACCTGTTCCGGGCGAATGTTGGGCATCTGATCTGAGAAGTGCCGGAGCATCACCCAGATTCCCACCACAATACAGACGACCGGGGCCGCAAAGCGTCCCAGGCCGAGAAATTGCTGCATAGCCGCCATAAGCCGTCTGACAATAGGGCTGTTGATGGGAGAAAAGAGCGCCAGCAGCAGTAAGATACCTACCAGCGCTAGCAGCACTCCAATCACATCCATTTGCTGCTCGCCTGTGAGGCCCATCCGCCTTGCCCTGCCCCGCTGGCTTTTCCGGCTTCTGGCCCCGGTTGTTCGCCGCGTCTTTTTTCTCATCTCGGTGGTTGTGGCGGCTATGTGTGTAGTCCGCCTCGAAGTCATTTTGATTATAGCACGGACGATATGAGGGGCTTATGCCGTTGATGGCGTGGGAGAATACCTTGGCATCAATGGCCCTCTTCGTGCTAAAATCGGGCGGAGCGGGCTGCTTATGTCCATCACCATCACGGAAATCACGACTTTTCTGGAGAACAATCATCCGTTTTCAGCGCTGCCGACGACGGCGTTGCAAGAGCTGGCGCAGCAGTGTGAGATCCACGCGTATGAAGCCGGCGAGGTGGTATTTAGACAGGGCGAGGAGGCGGCGTGGTTTTTCTTAATTTATTCCGGGGAGGTTGTGGTGACCGGTCGTGCACACGGTTCCGCAGGGATCCCACGGGAATTGACGCAGCTGCAAGAGGGCGGTTTTTGTAGCGGGCGCGCGCTGTTGGAAGGGGTACGGCAGCTTGACACAGCCATGGCGCTGCGGCCCACGGTGCTTCTAGCGTTGGAGCGTGGTGTCATGCTGAGATTGGCGCGCGAGTACGCGCCAATCTCAGCGCACATTGGGTTGCACAATCGATCCATGCATCTATTGCGCAAACGTAAGCGGCATCCGGGTTTACGACCGCAAGAGCTAGTCTCCTTGTTGTGCGTACCGCACTGGGCCTGGCTGGCACGGCGGATGCTTTTCCCACTCTTCTTGCTCGGCGGGGCGGCGTTCGGGGCTGCCGGTCTGGCGCTGAATGGCCTGCCATGGTGGCCGCTCATCTTGGGGAGCGGGCTGGCATTCTCTGCTTGGGCTGCGCTGCTGGTGGTGGATTGGCGGGACGATGCCTACCTGCTGACTGACCGGCGCGTGGTCAGCGACGAACGCATGATGATAATCCACAAAACGCGCACGGAAGCGCCTCTGAAGCGAGTGCGCGCCGTGGAGGTTACTCAAGGTACTATCGAGCAGATCTTCGGGTACGGTGATGTAGTTATTCAGGCATTTGCCGGGCAAGTGATCTTCCGCAATGTCGCCGACCCGCACACGGTACGCGAGGTCATTCTGGAGAGTGCGAAGCGTGGGCGCAACGAAGCACGGTCCGTGGATCAGGAAATCATCAACGAAACCATCCGCAGTGGCCTTGGCTGGCAGCCTCCCACACCTGGGCAGCCTGCCACAGAATCGGCGCTGTCCGAGCCGCAACCAGTGACAGAGGGCGTTGTGACTGGCGTATTACGTTATTTCTTGCCCCGCTTTCGTGAGCGGCGCGGAACCGCGATCATCTGGAGGAAACACCCGCTGAGGCTGCTAAAGCGACTAGCCGGCGGTGTGCTCGGGATAGTGTTTATGTCTTTCGTGGCTATCGCTGGACCGGGTTCGGCTCCCACCTTCTCTGGACCGCTGCGCTGGTATGCCTTTCTCTTATTCGGTTACGGGATTTTTTCTTTCTGGGCGTGGTATCAATTTGAGGACTGGAGAGCTGACGTTTATACTCTTACTTCGGAGAGGCTCATCGACTCAGAAAAGAAGCCTTTGTTGGGCCGGCTCACTCAGCGCAGCGCGCCGATTGAATCGGTGCTTAACGTGAGTTATGAACGCCCGGGTTTACTCGCCAATCTATTCAATTATGGCACTGTCACGATTGAAACTGGTGGAGAAACCGGCCGACTGACCTTCGACTGGGTGGGAAATCCACTCTCGGTGCAGCAGGAGATTTTCATGCGGTTGGAGCAACATTTTGAGCAGCGCGAAGACGAAGAAGCCCAGCTGCGCCAGAGCGAAATCGCCGATTGGCTGACAGCGTATGCCGACATCACCCGGCCACCCAAACCGGATTGAGCGCTCGCGTGTACAATCTCCAATGACATGCCGTTGCTGAAAATCATCAATCCCTCGAATCCTATTCTGCGCAAGAAGGCAGCGCGGGTTACTGTCCTCGGTGGACGCTTGCAGACTCTGATTGACGACATGATAGAGACAATGAAGGCTGCGCCGGGCGTCGGCCTGGCAGCCCCACAGGTGGCGCAGAGCCTTAGGCTGTTCGTCGCTTGTCTGGATGAGGATCCGGGTGCTGGAGATAACACCGACGCACCCCAGTCGCCTGACCAGCCCGGACTCGGGCGCACACATGTGATGATAAACCCCAAAATTACACGTTTTTTTGGCGAGGGCGTGGTCGGGACCGAGGCGTGTCTGTCCATACCCGAGTACCTTGGTGACGTGAGCCGTCCGTATGGAATCATCATCAAATACCTAGACCGCCACGGCCAGAAGCGCAAACTGCGCACGCACGGATGGATGGCGCGCGTGCTACAGCACGAATACGACCATCTTGATGGGGTGCTCTTCATTGACAAGTCGGAGAAGGTGTGGCACTCTGAGCCTGCTGAGCAGGCTCAGACGTAATGAAAGTAAGTCCAAGACGCTGACTAGCTTAGCGCCTATCCAGCGCTGAGAGCGGGCAGCCAGCCGATGCTACTCAACCACCATCCGGAGGATGCGGCCAGCAGCAATCCCAGCACATATCCGGCGACTACGTCCGAAATGAAATGTACCCCCATAGCAATGCGCGCAAGCGCCATAAGCGGCGAATATATTAGCATCGCCATCCGAAACCAGTTCGGCCCTAGCCACAACCCGAGGCCGAGCAGCAGCGCCGCCCGGGTGGCATGTCCGGAGGGGAAAGAGTGCGGGTCGGTTGTGCGGTAAAGACCGCCCCAATCGCCGGCCGGTCGCTGACGCCGGATAGCGAACTTCAATGTCATCACAATCAGAGCGGTTCCGAAAATTGCGCTGAACAGGGTGAGCGCCCAACGCTGCCACCCCGGGCTGCTCCAGTGCCATACGGCTGCCAGGCCGATGCCCCAGAACCAGCTATCACCGGAGTGCGCCATGATCTTGGCCGCCGCACGCAGCAACCCCGGGTTTTCGGCGATGCAAAGACGTTGCGTCCAGTGCTCATCCGCGGCGCGGACCCGTTGCCAGCCTGTCACCGGTTGGTCCGTCGCTTCAGCTCACGCCGCGCGATTTCGTACTGCGCCGGTTTGTCTACGTCCATTCCCATTTCTGGGTACGGAGTGTTGATGAATACTCCGTTCAGTCCGAGGCGCTTGTGCACGATGTCTGCAGCGCGGTCAGTGGTCAGCTGTCGGGTGAGCAGCAACAGCAGCGGCCAGGGCCCAACGAGGGCGGCCTGTTTTGCTACACTCTTGCGAGCGGCGCTGATTTTCCCGAATGCTGGGTGCGTGCCGGAAGCTACGTTGGGATTGATTACGCTGACGTCCCCGCCGCAGACAGTTTGTCCTTTTAACCTTGTGTAGGTGCGTTTGCAGGCGGAAAAGCGTGACTCCATAACGCTTTTCTCTATGATCTGGTAATACAGTTCGTGTTCGCTTTCCATCGTTCGGTCAATGAACCAGTTGAGCATTTCGGGTGTGAGCAGCGGCAGGTCGGCGCTCACCCACAGTGTGCGGGTGCTGCCCGGGTTTAGTTCCAACACCCGGGCGCAACCAGCGCGCGCGTTATCGAAAATACTGCCGGCGCTATGAATATAGTGCACTGATTTCACGCCGCAATGAAGCCCGTGGTCCTGCGTCAACCCTATGATGACCACTTTTTCAATACGCTCGGTCGCGGCTACGGCGTCAAGAACCCATTGCAGCATAGGCTTGCCTCTAATCGACAGCAGTGCCTTGGGTGTGCCATGAGGGAGCAAACCGAGCATCGGATCGTCTGGTTTGGCTAATCCCCCCGCGCCTATTATTGCATCCATGCGGTTTGCTACCGCCTAGTCACGAGCCTAGATCTTGGATCTGCGGCTCGAAACCGATTTGGTCAATCATGGCGGTCAATTCCTCGGTTGTCAGCGCGCGGCCTTTTCCCGCCAATGCGACAAGCGCAGCCTCCATCATGTTGGTGCCAAAGGAGCGGCCATCGATAACCGGAGTGGTGGTGACGAGGTACCTGATACCGCGCTCACGGAAAAGTATTACATCCTTTGGGGTTGTGGTGTTAGTGACCACTATTTTTCCATCTAACCTGGAAGGCATGGAGCCTTTTATGAAATGGCAATCGCCCGCAAGTACGGTGGCCCAACGGTACCATTTCTGGTGCTTTGGCACAATTTCGTCCTGTTTCTCGCCGGTGGGGTAGAGCATGGAGAAAGGCAATCTCCCGGCGATAGGCATCACCACTAGGGCCACGCGCTTGAGGGCGGCGATGGAGCGTACCGGGATGGGAATATCTAGCCCGAACATCAAATCTCCGAAAACACAGTCGTATCCAGCTTCAACGAACCCAACTGACATGCCCCAGCGGTCTGAGCCGGCAGTGAAGAGCACGCGGCGGGGTTGAATTTTTTCTCCGATCTTGGTTTCAATGAATGCGGCTACACCTCGCTCGAGTGTGGTTTTGAGACCCAGACCGTCCACGAATGGGGTTTTCTTGATGTGGCGCACCATGGGCGTCACGGAATGGAGCTGATACCATTTGCCGTCCACCTGTACGCCGAGATCGGCACCGCCGACGCCGAAGGCGTCCACCTTGCCGTCCAGCTCTCGGAACAATTCAGCTGCCCGTTCCATGTCGCCGTTGGTGCCGATGCGCTCGATGGTAACCTGTTCGCCAAGCAGGGTGATCTCGACGCGCTTGTCCCGTTTGGATGAGCCGATGCTGACGCTAACCGCGCGTTTCATGGTTTCTCTCCTGTGTCGTTCTAGCGCGTTCAGTAGTGTACTCCGTCACGGATGTTGGGTCAACGACTGTCTGAAGCACACTAGCGAACATGGGCGGAAACAGTGTTGGGAGTTCATTTTGCAGGGAAAGGAAACGGTCGCTTTGGCACACACACGCGCCACAGCCCGGGCAACCACGCGCGCCAGTTGACAGTGATAATACCCATAATGATGAGCATCCCTCCAAGCGTTAGCCGTCAGTCCAGGCTCTCTTTGAGCACAATCACACCCAGGGCCACAGCTGTGACTGGGATTACATAAGTGACCAGAGACATGCGTGATGGCCCCCAGCTATGAACAAGGAAAAATGCCAGTGGATACGCCAGAGCGGTGCCCATTAACGCCAACCACACGGTTGCAAGCCAGGTGATTGGCAACCTCGGCAAAGTGAACGGCGCCTCCACGAGCGGGGCCAATAACCACATGATTATCGCGGAAGAGGACAGGCTGTACGCTGTGATTGCCAGCGGGTGCTGCCCGTGTAAGAAGCGGCGATTATAAACGGAGCTTGAAGCGTAGCACAGCGCACCGCCAATCACCGCAGCCTGTCCCAACAGATTGAACGAGACTGTTCCGGGACCTAGGTCACGGCTGAACAGGATGCCTATGCCGGAAAATCCCAGCACTACGCCGATGGTTTTGGGTACGGTGATACGGTCATTGGCGATGAAGCGGTGCGAGATGAGCGTGGTGAAAAGCGGCATTGTGGCCGTGAGCATGCCGGTCAACCCCGAATCGATGCGCGTTTCACCCCAGGAAATCAATATGAAAGGTAGGACCACGTTCGTGATTCCCAGCAGTATCATCGGGCCAATTTCCTTTGTGGAAACCGGAAGGGGGTTTTTCGCATCAGCACCCATGCCCATACTGCTGCGGCTGCCAGCGTGACGCGTAACGCTACCAGCGTGATCGGGCCGATTTCAGCGACCGCGATTCTTATCCAGAAGTATGAGGTGCCCCAGCAGAAACTGCCAAGCGTTAAGAAAGCAGCCCACTGTTTGGAGTTGTTTCTGCGTTGCATTGTGGCAAAGTATACCTTGGGATACAATTGCCACTCAGTCGTCCCGGAGCGCCCGGGGCGCAAGCTAGGCCCTTCAGATTTGCTTACTGCTATTGTTTTGACACTGAACGAAGAAAGCTCACTGCCCGAATGTCTGGTAACGCTGGACTGGGCGGATGACACACTGGTGTTCGACTCGGGAAGCAGCGATCATACCTGTGAAATCGCGCTGGAGTACGGTGCGCGGGTGCTGCAGCGGCGCTTTGATAACTATGCAGCACAGCGCAATGCCGCACTGGAGGAGACGCAGGCGGGATGGGTGCTTTTCATCGACGCTGACGAACGCGTGACCCCGGAGCTCGCACGAGAGGTGCGCGAAGTGATCAAGGATGATCGGCAGGTGGGATGGTGGATCCCGCGTCACAATTACATATTC
>CAUZCX010000064.1:0-8479 GCA_963578565.1 Anaerolineae bacterium | reverse complement strand
ATGAGTGATCCTGTTGGTGATATGTTGAATCGGATTTGCATGGCAGTTTTGGCGGGCAATACCTCCGCCAGTGTACCCAACTCGAAATTGAAAATAGAAATTGCGCGCATCCTGCAAGAGGAGGGTTACATCGGAGCTTTCAATGTCGTTCAAGATGGACATGTGCACAGCACGCTTGAATTAAGCATTCGTTATATTGGCGAGCGTCGCAAACGTCGATCGATCATCACTGGCATTAAGCGCGTGAGCAGACCGGGAAGGCGGGTGTATTCCGCCAAGCGCAAGATACCGCGGGTGCTTTCGGGTTTGGGAATCGCGATAATGTCGACCCCGAAGGGTGTTATGACTGGCCGGCGTGCCCGCAGGCTTGGGGTTGGCGGCGAAGTGCTTTGCCACGTCTGGTAGGGCGAGTGAAATACAATGTCACGCGTAGGTCGGGAACCCATACCCATTCCTCCGAAAGTGGATGTGCATATCGATGGTACGGATGTGCGCGTCACCGGACCCAAAGGAGAGTTGCAACGACATTTTCGGGTGGAAATTGGCATCCGTCGAGAGGATGATATGGTGGTTGTTGAGCGTTCGTCTGAAGCGCCAAAAATTCGTTCCTTACATGGAACCACGCGAATGCTCATCAGCAACATGGTAGTTGGCGTGACCGATGGGTGGGAGAAGCTATTGCATATCGAGGGTGTCGGTTACCGTGCTGTGTTACAAGGCGGTGACTTGGTGTTAAGTCTGGGTTTTTCGCACCCTGTCAAAGTAGTGCCGCCTGAGGGTATTGAATTTGAGATCGATGACAAAGAGCGGAGCGTTACGGTTAAAGGAATCGATAAAGAGCTCGTGGGACAGGTAGCAGCTGACGTGCGGGCGTGGCGTCCACCCGAGCCCTACAAGGGCAAAGGTATTCGCTATCAGGGCGAATATGTTCGGAGAAAAGCTGGGAAGGCAGCAAAGGTAGAGATGTAATGGCAGTAAAGACGCGCGCGTCCGCGCGCCAATGGCGGCATCGGCGTGTGCGCCGTAAAGTGTACGGTACTAGGAAGTGTCCGCGGCTGAATGTATTTCGAAGCTCCAGGCATATCCAGGCGCAGCTGATTGATGATGAGCAAGGTATGACGCTTGCGCAGGCGTCGACGCTTGAGGCGGAGGTGGCTGCGCAGGCCAGCAATGGTGGGCAGATGGAGAAGGCGAGAGCGGTCGGCGCTGCTGTTGCAGGACGGGCGCAGCAAAAGGGTATTAGCAATGTGGTGTTTGACCGTGGTGGACATAGATATCATGGCCGGGTGAAAGCCTTGGCAGAGGCCGCCCGCGCAGCCGGGCTGGAGTTCTAGGAGAGCTATATGGTGAGACGTGGTGGGTCTCGTGGTCGGCGCGATGACGACCGAGACGAAATGGACGAACGCGTGGTGGATATCAACCGGGTTGCGAAAGTGATTAAGGGCGGCCGCAGATTCAGTTTCCGCACGGTGATGGTGGTTGGAGATAACCGCGGCAGCGTTGGCGTTGGCATTGGGCGTGCTCAGAATGTCCCTGATGCGCTGCGAAAAGCCAATGAAAAGGCTCGCAAGAGCATGCGCAAAATTCCCATGGTAGGGACCACTGTGCCGCACGAGAACGTGGGCCGCATCGGCGGTGCCAGAGTCTTTCTGAAACCCGCATCTCCTGGTACTGGCGTGATCGCTGGTGGTGGGGTGCGGGCAGTACTGGAGTGCGCCGGGGTGAAGGATGTATTGACCAAATCGCAGGGGAGTGCCAATGTACTCAATGTTGTGCAGGCCACGTTCGTTGGTTTATGTGAAATGAAAGATCCAACTGAGGTGGCCCGGCGCAGAGGCAAGAACTTGGAGGAAGTACAGCCCTTTTGGGTGCGGAGGGAAAATGGCTAGGAAAGCTAAGCGGAAGACTGTGCAGATAAAGATGCTGCGGAGCCCGCTGGGATCCAGTCGACGTCAACGTGGTACCGTGCGTGCACTTGGGCTGCGTAGACCGCGAGATACGGTGGAGCACATCGACACCCCCCAGTTGAGAGGGATGCTGGCGAAAGTGGCGCACTTGGTGGAAATTGAGGAGCGCTGATCGGCGCCGGAGAACTGATGCACTATGGAACTTCATGAAATAAAACCTGCTTACGGTGCCCGGCATTCGAGGAGACGAGTTGGTCGGGGAATTGCGGCCGGTCGTGGTAAAACGGCCGGACGGGGCACCAAGGGTTTGGGCGCGCGCTCCGGTTCCGGAGGAAGGTTGTATCGTGAGGGCGGTAACCTTCCCTTTGTGCGCAAACTCCCGTTCAAGCGCGGATTCACTAATCGGCGCCGCTTGGTCTATGTGGAAGTGAACGTGGAGGATATCGAGGCACGATTTAACGCCGGTGCTGAAGTTAGCCCGGGTACGTTGGCTCAGGTGGGTTTCATGAAAGATGCGCACGAAAGCCCGGTGGTTATTCTAGGTCGAGGAGAGCTTTCCAAGGCCGTGAACGTTTGCGCCCACCGGTTTTCACATGGTGCGTTGGAAAAGATTGAGGCAGTCGGAGGTTCAGCCAGAGTGTTGGAACCGGGACGGGTTGAATAATATGGAGAGGAACACTACGGGATGAAGGGAGCTGCGCTTCGCCGTCTTTGGACGGCGCACGATTTGCGTAATCGTCTACTGATAACGGTGGCCCTCTTGGTGCTTTACCGGCTGGCAGCGCATGTGCCGGTCCCGGGGGTGGACCGAGCCGCCATTGCGCAGATCCTGCAGTCATCCACCGGGACGGGTAACCTGCTAAGCCTGTTTGATCTGCTTTCAGGTGGGACTGTATCGAATTTCTCTGTACTGGCGATGGGGGTTTACCCGTATATCACTGCTCAGATTATTCTGCAGCTGATGGTGCCGATTATTCCCGCGCTTAAGCAGCGCATGGAAGATGACCCCCGCGAGGGACGTCAGTTCATCGAACGCTGGACATATTACTTGGCCATTCCGATGGCATCTCTGAACGCAATTGGACAGATTCGCCTTTTCCAGTCGTCGGGGCTACCGATTTTGCGGCACTTTGGTTTCTCAGGAGTGGACTTGTTGCCTACAATCACCACGCTTGTCACCATGACCGCTGGCACCATGTTCGCAATCTGGATAGGCGAATTAATCTCGGAATACGGAATTCGTAATCAGGGGCTTTCGCTGATAATTTTTAGCGGCATAGTGAGCGGTTTGCCAAGGAGTGTCGGCCAGTTGTGGTCGGATGAAGCTACGCGCTATGCGGGGTTGGCCCTGTTTCTGGTGCTGGTAGCAATTACCGTATTTGCCATCGTAATTGT
The DNA here is from genome assembly GCA_963578565.1 of Anaerolineae bacterium. GTDB lineage: Bacteria > Chloroflexota > Anaerolineae > Anaerolineales > UBA11657 > CAJWGI01. The sequence continues at coordinate 5,177 of CAUZCX010000064.1, read as the reverse complement.
CACGCAGGGACGCCGCAATGTGCCTGTGATGTATCCGGGGCGGCGTGTCGGGCGCAGGCAATCGATGCCGGTACGGGGGTCATTGCCGTTACTGGTGAACATGGCGGGTATGATACCGATCATTTTTGCCAGTGCCATTTTGAGTTTTCCGGCCATCATCGCACAGTTTTTTACGGTCAGCCAGACGCAGTGGGTGCGCAACGTCGCGCTTGGCATGCAGGATCTTTTTGCCAATCAACAAAATTGGGGCTACATTACCATCTACTTTTTCATGGTGGTGCTATTTGCGTTCTTTTACACTGATGTACTCTTTCAGCAACAGAATTATGGACAGAACTTGAAGCGGGTCGGTGCGCAGGTGCCGGGTGTGACAAAAGGTGCGCCCACACAGCGCTATTTGAACAAAGTGCTCAGGCGGATTACCTTGCCGGGGGCAACGTTACTGGGGACGGTGGCGGTTTTGCCACTGCTGGTTGGGGTCATGTTTGTCGGGTCTGGGCAAAATGCGTTTTTCTCCATCGGCTCCGGCTTGTTAATTGTGGTCGGGGTGGTCAAAGAGACTTTCTTCGGGCTTGAAACGGAACTGAAGCTGCGCGGCTATGACGACTCTCTACTCGTGCACTAGGAAAGTCGATGGCGACTTATCTGGTGATGATTGGGCCCCCGGGAGCTGGGAAGGGCACGCAGGCCTCGCGGCTAGCCGAAAAACTAGGCCTTGCCCATGTTTCTACGGGCGACATATTTCGAGAGAATATTCGAAATGATACCGAGCTGGGCATACGCGTAAAAATGTTACTTGAAAGCGGCACGCTTGTGCCTGATGAATTGACAATTGCGTTGGTACGAGACCGGCTGCAGCATTCGGATTGCCGGCGAGGCGCCGTTCTGGACGGCTTTCCGCGCACCCCGGCGCAGGCGGCTGCACTGGAATCCATGCTCGCGGAGCTGGGTTTCTGTGTGAATGTAGCGCCATATATCAGCCTAGATGATAAAGCTGTAATGGGGCGTCTGACGGGACGGCGCACTGACAGGCGAACGGGTAAGACCTATCACCTGAAATACGACCCACCACCGGCTGATGCAGAGTTGGAGCAGAGACCGGATGATAGCGAGGAGACTGTCCAGCACAGGCTTGATGAGTACTACGAAAATACTGCTCCGTTGCTGGACTATTACAATGAACGGGGGGTGTTGCGGCAGTTTGACGGTGAACTGAGGATCGATGCGCTGACCGAGGTGATGATGGTGGCTGTGGGGGAGCAAACAGTTGCGTGATTATCATCAAGTCCGTGAACGAAATCGCGCTGATGCGGCAGGCGGGTCGTATCGTGGCTACGGTACTGCACGAGATCAAGGAGCGCATCCGCCCTGGGGTTACTACCCTGGATCTCGATCAGTTCGCCGAACGGCAACTTGCTCTTCTGGGAGCGGTGTCGCCCTTCAAGGGGTATCAACCAGCGCAAACTCAGCGGCCTTTTCCGGGAGCCACCTGCATGTCAGTTAATACTGAAATTGTACACGGGGTTCCGGGGAAACGGCGGTTGCGCGATGGGGATATTTTGACAGTGGACTGTGGAGCGATTCACCAGGGCTGGATTGCCGATGGCGCGTGGACATTTACGGTGGGAGTCATAAGTAGCAAGGCTGCAGATTTGCTAGATGCGACTGAAAAGGCGCTGTATGCATCCATTGCGTGTGCGCGTGCAGGAAAGCGTACGGGAGATGTTGCGGCCATCATGCAGGCTGAAGTTGAGGGGCGCGGTTACAACGTTATTCGGCATCACACGAGCCATGGCGTTGGCCGAAGCCTGCACGAGGATCCGCAAATACTCAATCATGGTCGAGGTGGTACCGGGACGCGCCTGCGACAGGGAATGACAATCGCGTTGGAGCCAATGGTGCTTGCTGGAAATTCAGACACTAAGTTGTTGGATGATGGCTGGACAGTGGGGGCGCTCGATGGCGAACTGACGGCTCATTTTGAGCACACCATTGCCGTAACTGATGGTGAGGCTGAGATTCTAACCAGGCTCTAGTCTGCTAGTGAGGAAACACTGTGAAAGTATCTGCATCGGTAAAGAAGCGTTGTCCAAAATGCAAAATTGTGCGGCGGCGAGGCCGGGTTTACGTGATTTGCGACAACAAACGGCACAAGCAGCGCCAAGGATAGGTTAAGTTTACCGGGAGACATAGTTACATGGCTCGAATTGAAGGAGTAGATCTGCCGCGCAATAAGCGCATTGAGATTGCTTTGACCTACATCTATGGTATCGGAAAGCCGAATGCGCAGGATGTGCTGGCTACCACCGGTGTGGACGCATCGACGAAAGTGAGGGATTTGACCGAGGCGGAAGTCATCGCTATCAGAGAATCCATTTCGGCGGATTATCGGGTTGAGGGTGATTTGCGCCGTCAAGTGCAACTGAACATCAAACGGCTGACAGAGATTGGGTGCTATCGAGGCCGGCGGCACCGTATGAACCTGCCAGTGCGAGGGCAGCGCACGCGCACAAACGCGCGCACGCGTAAAGGTCCGAAGAAAACCGTAGCTGGGCGCGGCCGCAGACGCGGCACTAGAAAGAAGTAGTGTTGAGGTAATAGAAATATGGCGATGCAAAGAAAATCATCAAAGAAAAAAAGTGAGAAGAGACTTGTGTCGCGTGGACGAGTATATATCCATGCCACATTCAACAATACGATTGTGACAATCACCGATCGGCGCGGAGGTGTGATAGCTTGGGGGAGCGCTGGAACGGTGGGATTCAAGGGGTCACGCAAAAGCACGCCATACGCGGCGCGGCTGGCGGCGGACAGAGCCGGAAGGTCCGCCATGGACATGGGCGTGCAGGAGGTTGATATCTTCATAAAGGGTCCCGGGCCGGGCCGAGAGTCCGCTATACGGGCAATTCAAGGGCTGGGCATCGCAGTCAACTCAATTACCGACAGGACGCCGGTACCACACAACGGTTGTCGCCCACCCAAGAAGCGGCGAGTTTGAGCGTCGTTTTCTGAGCAAATGGAATAAGGGACAGAGAGAATTATGGCGAAATACACGGGTCCGGTTTGCAAATTATGTCGGCGTGAGGGCGCGAAATTATATCTTAAGGGTGCGCGCTGTCTTTCCCCGAAATGCGCCTTTGATAAGCGTGGATATGCGCCCGGGCAGCACGGTCCGCAAGCGCAGTGGCGTCGCAGCCGGGATTCAGATTATTCCATACAACTGCGAGCGAAGCAGCGTGCCCGCCGCGTTTATGGCGTGCTCGAGCGGCAGTTCCGTAAGTATTACCGCAAGGCAGTGCGCGCGAGAGGGCTGACGGGATTGGCTTTACTGCAGGCACTAGAGACCCGTCTAGATAATGTAGTTTTTCGTCTGGGATATGCACGCAGCCGTGCCGAAGCGCGGCTACTGGTTTCGCATGGACACTTCGTGGTAAACGGCAGACGCACCACTGTTCCTTCATTTCAACTAAGCCCCGGTGATGAGATTGCGGTTCGGCACGGATCCCGCAGCAGAACGTTTTTCCAGTCTCTTGGTGAGGAGGCCGAGGGGCGCACTACGCCGACATGGTTGTCCCGGGACGTGTCTGGGCTCAGCGGAAAGGTGAATGAATTTCCGGCTCGGCAAGAGATTGATGAGCCCTTGAATGAGCAGCTAATCGTGGAATTTTACTCGCGTTGATGATGATAACCTGGAAAAGGTTCGCCCATTCATGACCGCTAGGAGGCATGAGATTTGATTTCGATGACAGGTATGGTTTCTCCAAAGATCGAGCGAGACGCGGTCTCGCGCAATTACGGTCGCTTTTTGATTGGTCCTCTGCACACTGGGTATGGTGTGACGTTAGGAAACTCGCTGCGCCGCGTATTACTCTCCTCATTGGAGGGTGTTGCGGTCACATCCATTCGGGTTGCGGATACGTACCACGAATTCACTGACCTTCCAGGAATTCGAGAGGACATGACCAATATCATGCTGCAGATAAAACAGCTCCGCATTAAGATGCACGAAGGTTCAAATGCGAGAATTCACCTGAATGTTAGTGGTGAGGGTATCGTGACTGCCGCCGATCTAGAGTGTCCGGCGGAAGTGGATGTGGTTAACCCCGACCTGTATCTTTTCACCATGGATGCTGAATCTGTGAAGGCTGATATGGAAATGACGTTGCAGCGTGGCCGGGGATACTCTCCAGCCGAGGAACGGGGTCGACTACCGGTTGGAGAGATTCCTACCGATGCTATTTTCAGTCCGGTTAGACGGGTTAATTGGAGTGTTGAATCTGCTCGAGTGGGGCAGGATACCGGTTTTGACAAACTTATTATGGAAATCTGGACAGATGGGACCATAGCGCCAGAAGAGGCTCTGAGCGGAAGCGCGGCGATGTTGATGCAACATCTGCGTGATATTGCGGGCGTGACTGAAGAAATGCTGCTTGAGAGTGAGGCGGAAGAGCCAGAGGAAACCGTCTCGAATGAGGTCTTCGAGATACCGATTGAGCAGTTGGATCTTTCAGTACGCGTGTTTAATTCGTTAAAACGCACTGGCATCACCTCGGTGGGTGAGGTGCTGGATCATTTGTCGCGTGGGGATGAAGCCATGATGGCAATCCGAAATTTTGGGGATAAGTCTCTGGATGAACTACGTGATAAGATGATTGAGCGAGGCTATGTTGAGGCCGATGCGGATGAGAACGAGCCCGAGGCGGAGGCGATTGAATGAGACATCGCATGTTCGGGCGGCGGCTGAGTCGGTCCGGAGGGCACCGGATTGCACTAAGACGGAATTTGATCAACGATGTACTTCGTCATGAGAGAATTCGCACTACCGAGGCCAAGGCGCGTGCGATTCGGGGAGACGTGGAACGGGTCATCTCAATCGCAAAGCGTGGAATCCGCAAGGAAGGGGCTGCTGCACAGCTGCATGCGCGACGTACGGTGCTGCGGCGACTGAATAACAAGAGTATGGTTGAGAAGGTGTTCGATGAAATTGCACCCCGGTTTGAGAATCGTCCGGGTGGTTACACGCGCATGTTGAAACTGGGTGCTAGATACGGTGACGCAGCCCATGTGGTGTTCCTTGAGCTGGTGGAAGATTAACCAGTCGATGCAATGTGACGCGGCGAGTATACGCGGGTGGGACGTTTTCGGGGCATTCTGGAATATGATGGTACGGATTTTCA
>CAUZCX010000063.1:0-8618 GCA_963578565.1 Anaerolineae bacterium | reverse complement strand
ATTAGGAGCGAAGAGCAGTGAGGCAGGGGTACGGGGGTCACCAGGTAACAAGATGGATATGGATCTGATCACCCGACTAAAAGCGGCGCCCTTGCTCGCCGATGGCGCGATGGGCACCGAGCTGCATGCCCACGGGATGGGTTTTGAAGCCTGCTTCGACGCGCTTAATCTCACCAATCCGGCCGTGGTGGCCGAAGTGCATCGCAGCTACCTCAGCGCCGGGGCGGATCTGATCGAGACCAACACGTTCGGCGCAAATCGCTACCACCTCGCGGCCCACTTTCATCGCTGCTGTGCGCGAGCATAGTGCCGATATTCTTGGCATGAGCGCGCTTCTCACTACAACAATGCCCTACATGGGCGTAGTGATCAAGGCGGTGCAACAGGCCGGCCTACGCGAAAATTTGATTGTACTGGTGGGGGGTGCGCCGCTGACCGCAGCTTTCGCGGAGGACATTGAAGCAGACGCTTATTGCCGCGACGCAGCCGTAGCCGTCGATACTGCGAAAAAATTCATGGCAATTAAGCGCGGCGAGGCAGGTGGATAGGCAACCGCGCCGTTGCTTCGCATGACTTCGTAAAAAACCTCGCCAGCTTCGGTTTCCCACAAATCCCCTCCGGCAAACTTAATGGAAGAAAAGCTGCGATCCTGCAATTCAGTGATTATTGTCCCAAACAACTCGATGTCGTCGGTCTCCAATGCCTTGACAAGCCGTTTTCGCCTGCTTTGTTCGGCCCGATCAAGCTACATTGAGTTTACATAGCTCTTTCGACACTGATGGTTCGGCAAGCTACTGTGTCTACGGTTCTTGCCCTACAACATTGACAGTTGGTACTCCGTATTGATATACTTTCAAACTTGATATACTACAAATATATCAAATACTCCAAATGTGCTACGGTGCATTTATAGAGAGGCGAACATGACCAGCAAAATGGACGTGATTATTATTGGATCCGGGGTTATTGGATGTGCCACCGCGTTCGAGCTGGCAAAACGGGGTTTCAACACCCTGAACATTGACAAGCTTGATGCCGCCGGTGCCGGTTCCACGATCAATTCGTGTGCGATCGTACGCGCTAGTTATTCGACGTGGGATGGAGTGGCAATGGCGTACGAGGGGTTTTCATACTGGAAAGATTGGGCCAACTACCTCGGCTATCAGGATGAGGAAGGCCTCGCGCGCTACGTGAATTGCGGCAGCATCCTTTTGAAGACGGAAGGCGGACACCATCACAAGGTACTCCGCTTTTTCAATGAGATTGGGGTGGAGTATGAGGAGTGGGATGTTGCCACTTTGCGTGAGAGGATGCCGGTTTACTCGATGATGAGTTTTTACCCGGCGCGGCGTCCGGAGGACGAGCGTTTCTGGGACGAGCCGACCGAAGAGCTACAGGGTGCGGTCTTCACGCCTGGTTCAGGCTATGTGAATGATCCGCAGCTTGCGACCCGCAACCTTATGCGCGCGGCACAGGAGCATGGGAGCGAATTCAGCTTTGGACAGCAGGTAACTGAAGTGCGGCGAGCGGACGGTAGGGTTCTGGGTGTCACGCTGCAATCGGGTGAGCAAGTTGATGCTGATGTGGTGGTCAACGTGTCGGGTCCCCATTCCTTCGTCATCAATCGTATGGCCGGGGTGGAGGAAGGTATGAACATAAAGACCAGAGCTTTGCGACACGAGGTGCATCACGTGCCCTCGCCGCCGGGATTCGACTTTGAGAATGACGGCTACCATACATCTGATGGCGACACTAGCAGTTACTTCCGTCCGGAGACAGGCAACTCTATCCTGCTAGGCAGCGAGGACCCGGAATGCGATCCTCGGGAATGGATTGCGGATCCGGATAATTTCAATCGCGATATCACTGACGCGCAGTGGAAGGCGCAGGTTTATCGGCTGGCAAAGCGTATTCCGGATTTGCCGATTCCCAACCAACCTCGCGGACTAGTGGATCTTTACGATGTTTCGGATGACTGGATTCCGATTTACGACAAATCCGATCTTGGAGGCTTTTACATGGCCATTGGCACCAGCGGGAATCAGTTCAAGAACGCACCTGTGGCCGGGTACCTGATGGCGGAATTGATTGATACCTGTGAACGTGGGCACGATCATGATAGCGACCCGGTCAAGGTGAAGTGTGTGTACACTGGTCTGACGCTTGACGCGGGCTTTTATTCGCGGTTAAGGAAGATAAACCCCAACAGCAGTTTCTCTGTGAATGGTTAGCCGTTAGGCTCAGTTTGAAATGCGCCAACGCTCTTAAGGATTCTCTTAGGACAAACTGAATGTCAATTAAACTGGTGCGGCAGGCGTTCCGAGGTGAGCGTCCACTGCCACGAATGTGGCACGCCCATAAACTGAAAGATCGGTACGACGCTGTGATTATTGGCGGTGGCGCACACGGTCTTTGCTGCGCCTATTATCTCGCGGCGGAGCATGGCATCACTGATGTGGCCGTGCTGGAAAAACGCTACATCGGCTCTGGTGGCAGCGGGCGCAACACCGCCATTGTGCGTAGCAACTATCTTACCCCAGAGGGGGTGCGTTTCTACGATGCTAGCCTGAAACTTTACGAGCGCATGGCTGCCGAGCTGGATATAAACGTAATGCTCAGCCAACGCGGACACCTGACGCTTGCGCACAACGATGGATCACTGCGCACAATGCGCCGGCGGGCCGAAGTCAACCGGTTGCAAGGCGTGGAATCTCGCGTCATCTTTAGGGACGAAATAAAACAATATTGTCCGCTTCTGGACGTGAGCGACCATCCACGTTACCCCATTATCGGAGCGCTTTATCATCCGCGCGGCGGCATAATGCGACACGATGCCGTGGTTTGGGGATATGCACACCAAGCGGATGCCCGCGGCGTGCATATTCACCAGCTAACCGAAGTCACCGGCATCGCGGTTGCCGGTGGAAAAGTCACTGGCGTCGAAACGAATCGGGGCCATATCAAGACCGACACCGTGTTGAATGCGACAGCGGGTTGGTGCTCGACCATTTCCGCCATGGCAGGCGTTAAGCTGCCGGTGATCACCTCGCCTCTTCAGGCTTGTGTGAGCGAACCTCTGAAGCCGTTTTTGGACGTGGTCATCGTTTCCGGTAGCCTGCACATTTATGTCAGTCAATCTGACAGAGGTGAACTGGTGATGGGCGCCAGCGTGGATCCATTTCCCTCATACTCATTTCGTGGTTCGCTTGATTTTGCCGAGAGCCTTGCGGGCCACATCATAGAATTGATGCCGGGGTTACAGCGGGTGCGCATGATGCGCCAGTGGGCGGGCCTTTGCGACATGACCCCGGATTACAGTCCGATAATGGGATTTACGCCGGTGCAGGGTTTCTTTGTGGATGTCGGCTGGGGAACATATGGTTTCAAGGCCTCGCCAATTGCCGGCAAGATGCTAGCGGAATGTATCGCCACTCAGCGCACGCCTGATTTGATTGCGCCTTTCCGCCTCTCTCGCTTTGGTGAGTTCGACCTTGTGGGAGAAGCAGGCGCGGCCTCGGTAGGCAACTGAAAGAGCGGCGATTAAGATACTGCCATGCTAATTCTGAACTGCCCGAATTGCGGCGACCGAAATGTGAGCGAGTTTCGCAATGGGGGCGAATATAGGCCACGGCCCGCGCGGCCGCAGGAGTCGGACGACCGGCAGTGGTCTGACTACGTCTTCCTACGAAACAACGTTTCAGGCATGCAAACGGAGTGGTGGTATCACCGCGCGGGATGCAGGCTATGGTTTCTGGCGGAACGACATACCAAGACGAACGAGATAACGTCAACATATTCCTGGAATCCAGAGAGCGCGGAATAAGATGCCGAATACTCAACTCTTTATGGTAGCAGCGGCAGCTATTTTAATATTAGTGATAGGTGGTGGCGTTACTCTAGCAATTACGCTATATCGATCTCACAGGTTGATAGTCTCAGAGGTTTCAGTTCCACGTCGCGATAAAGTGATGGGTGTGCGGCTACCGCCACAACCTGTAGAAGTGATCGACCGCGAGGAACGGCTGCGTTTTAACTTTGATGGCGAAGAGTATTCAGCCTTTGCGGGCGATACGATTGCATCTGCGCTGGCGGCGGCTGGGGTGAAGATATTCAGCCGCTCATTTAAATATCACCGCCCGAGGGGTTTGCTTTGTTGTTCAGGTCACTGTCCCAATTGCCTAGTCCAGGTTGGCGAGGAGCCAAACGTGCGCGCCTGCCGCCGGCGCGTGGAGGCGGACATGTGCGTGGAGCCTCAGAATGTTACCCCGGCTCTGAAGTGGGATTTGCTCGCGCCGGTGATGCGGTTGCTCTCGCCATTTATGCCTGTGGGATTTTATTACAAAACCCTCTATCGGCCGAAGTGGCTCTGGCGTCTGGGCGAGCCGCTGCTGCGCGCTGCGGCCGGCCTAGGAAAAGCTAGTCGCTCGGCGATATCGGAAGATGTTTTCGACAAGCAGTATCTGCACGGGGATGTTCTTGTCGTGGGCGGCGGTCCGGCTGGAATCAGCGCGGCACTCAGCGCAGCCAGACATGGGGCGAAGGTGCTTTTATTGGATGAAAATGAGCAGCTCGGTGGCCATCTGCGCATCAGGTCGGATGCTAAGGATACGGTGGATGAGTTGTGTGAAGCTGTGCGCGCGCAGGCAAATATTCGTGTTTACACAGGTACCACAGTGACCGGATGGTATGACCATAATTGGCTTGCAGCCGCGTGCGGCGACAGACTGTACAAAATCCGAGCAGGAGGGGTGGTGCTGGCATCTGGAGTGTTTGAGCGGCCACTGCTATTCGACAACAATGATCTGCCAGGTGTCATGCTGGGCAGCGCGGCGCAGCGCCTGATGCACCTGCATGCAGTCAGGCCAGGGCGCCGTGCGGTAGTTATGACTGGTAATGATGATGGCTGGGAAGTAGCGGCTGATTTGCACGCTGTCGGAGTGGAAGTTGTGGCGCTGGCAGATGAGCGTGAGCGTGCGGTATGCAGCAGCGCTCGAGTGGAATCACTCGGTGCGGCGTTTCCGGTGTACTGGCGGCACACTGTGACGGCGGCCCACGGAAGCGCGGCCGTGCAGGCGGCCACAATTGCTCCGCTTGAGGATGATGGCAACCTCAAAACGGGGCGTACTAGGATCGAATGCGATTTGCTGCTGGTTAGCATGGGCTGGACTCCAAACGCCGGGCTGGCATATCAGGCCGGCGTCAAATTTGGGTACGATGAAGTCAAGGCAGAATTGAGGGCCAAAAATCTACCTGAGAACTTCGCTATTGCTGGACGGGTGGCAGGTGCGCATGTGCTCGAACACGAAATGTCGGAGGGAGCGCTAGCTGGGCGCAGGATGGCTGCCTCCGTCGGGTACGGTGACATGCCCACTGCTGCGGAATGGACGCAAGTGCAGGAAGCAAAAACGGCCGAACGGGCGCGAAGCTCGCAACGGGCCATCGTCAAAGGATCAGGCAAAAGGTTCCTGTGCTATTGTGAGGATGTTACCGACAAAGACCTTGCGACTGCCGTCGCTGAGGGGTACGACAGCATTGAGCTCCTGAAGAGATACAGCACAATCTCGATGGGGCCGTGCCAGGGTAAGATGTGCTCGATGAACGCGGTACATCTTTGTGCGCGCGCTAATGCGGCCACGGTGGATGATACGGGCAGCACCACTGCGCGCCCGCCCATGACCCCGATTTCACTTGGCGCTCTGGCAGGGCAGAACATGGAACCGGTGCAGGTAACGCCTGTGCACGATTGGCACCTGGGCCAGGGTGCGAAGATAATGGTGGCCGGGCTGTGGCTCCGCCCGGAGCATTATGGAGACCCCACCGAGGAGGTTGGTGCGGTGCGGGAACGTGTGGGTGTCATCGATGTGAGCACGCTCGGGAAATACAAACTGACCGGGCCATCCGTACCTGACATTCTGGAGAAGATGTATGTAAACCGTTGGCGCAAACTGGCGGTGGGGCGGGTGCGCTATGGCGCGATGTGCAATGCGGAAGGCATCGTCATTGACGATGGTGTCACTGCGCGCTTCGGCGAGCGGGAATGGTACATGACCACCACTTCCGGAGGTGCTGGCTCGGTTTACGAGTGGATGCAGTGGTGGCTGCAGTCAGGCTGGGGGAACGGCGTGCAACTAATAAATCGCACTGATGATTTCGCCGCGTTCAATCTCGCCGGACCGAAGGCGCGCGTCCTGCTGGAGGAATTAACGGATGTGGAGCTCGGCAACAACGACTTCCAGTACATGCATGTGCGTTCCGGGAATGTGGCGGGGGTTCCCTGTCGGTTGATGCGTATCGGGTTCACGGGCGAGCTATCGTATGAGCTGCATTGTCCCGCCAGCTATGGCCGTTATCTCTGGGAGCGATTGTTGGCGGCTGGAAACCAGTTCGGGATTATGCCGTTTGGGGTGGAGGCGCAGCGCGTGTTACGCCTAGAAAAGGGGCATATTATCATCGGTCAGGACACCGATGCACTCTCCAACCCGATTGCAGCTGAGCTTGGATGGGCGGTAAAACTTGAGAAAGATGATTTCCTAGGTCAGCGCTCGTTACTGCGCGTAGCTGAACAAGGAGTTCGGCAGCGTCTGGTGGGCTTCAAGATTCATGAGGCGGGACCGACGCCCGAGGAAGGGCTGCAGATTGTGCAGCTTAGTTCGAATGGCAAACGGCCGGAGATCATCGGTTGGGTCAGTTCCTGTCGGTATAGCCCGACTTTGAATGAGGTGATTGGCCTGTGCTGGCTGCCTACTGATGTTGCCGAGACTAATGGCGCTGAATTCAATATTTGGCGGGAGGAACAGCCTCTGGCTGCGCGCGTGCATCACGGTGCGTTTTACGATCCGGAGGGGGAGCGGCTACGGAGTTAACCGTGAGTGAAGAAGCGCTGCGACGTTCTCCGCTGCACGAAGTGATGCAGGCTGCTGGCGTAAGCTTTGAGGCTCGGTCTGGATGGTTGGTACCTACGAGCATCGTGTCTGCGGCTGACGATGCTGTCCCGGTGCTGACTATTGCCGACGAGAGCGCGCACGGAAAATTGTTGCTGGAGGGCAAGGGCGCTGCAGATGTGATCCCTGCTGCGCTGCGCGTTCCTGCACCGCTTTTAGGTCTTAGCGCGCCATGCGAGGACGGGCGGGTTTACTCACTTCGGCCTGATTTATTTTTCGTCGCCACGTTGCCTGGGACAGAACCTGAATTGGTTGAGCGGCTGCGCACTACCGCTGCTGGTGAGGGAGGGCTTGTAACTGTGACGGACGTGACCGCCGGCCGAGCCCAGATTCGTGTGACCGGCAGCGTATGCCGCCAATTACTACCAAAATTGTGTGCGCTTGATTTTGGAGAGGCCGCTTTTCCAGATGGTTGTGCGAAAACAAGTAGCCTGGCTAGAACCACACAATTGATCTTGCGCTCTGACCGTGGCGGGATTCTTTCCTTTCTCATTTTGGGCGGTCGGTCGGTGGCCGCTTACGTATGGGACACGATGGTTCAGGCTGGGCGAGAGTGGGGTATCACACCGGTTGTTGGTTAGGGGGGTGCTAGCAGGCACCCGTAATCTCGTGACTTCCACGGCGAATGGCGAGTGGATAACTTCCTCATGCACCAAGGCTATCTCGAGATCTGGCTGTAAACCTGCCTTGCACAAACGGTCTTGTCAACATGTGAATAAAACGGTTAGGTCGAAGTGCTGTGATCATCCTCGCGCTAATATGGTTAAAACCAATCTAAAAATATTGCTCGCCTCTCTCTCCCACCCAATTGCAGCTTTAGCAAAGACGGGCGAGTGTGGATAAGTTACAATATGGACATAGTGCTGCCAATACATTGAGTGAGTGGGAGGCAACGACATTCCCAGGAAACAACCGAACTCACAAAATTGTTACGTATGTGGGCTTGAGAACGAGTACGGCCTGCAGCTGGTCTTCTTCGACAATGGTGTGGACGAGGTCTGGTGCGACTATGCGATCCCCGAGCATTACCAGGGCTACCCCGGTGTCGCGCATGGCGGGGTGGTGGCTGCCATCTTGGACGAAATCTGTGGCCGTGTTACCATGATAACAGACCTGAACCATTTCATGATGATAGCTAAGATGGAGGTAAAGTACCGTTGCCCGGTTCCTCTGAACGTGAAAATGCGTGTTGTCGGGCGTGTAGATCGGCGACGCGGAAGGCTGGCGCAGGCACGCGGTGAGCTCAGGCTTCCAGATAGGGGCTGGCAGCCGAGGCCACCCTGATTCTAGCCGACCTGGCCGATCAGTCGCGTGGACAGATTGGTCTGGATGAGCTGGGCTGGCGTGTGTATGACGATGGAGATTGAGGCCAAATTCATCATCGATGAGTACTGGCTCTGGGTGAAATACCGCGAGTGTGCCCGTATTGGCAGGTACCGGTTGGGCGGCGCGCAGGAGTTTTCTGTAGTGGACGAGTACTTGGATACGCGAGAGCAAAGCATTCTACGCGCTGGACATCACCTTCGCGTGCGCACGCGACGAGGAAAACAGCTCGTGACGATAAAGTCAGCGCAATCAGCGCACGCCCGTTTTTCCGTGCGTGAGGAGATTGAGTTTCCACTTCACGGTGATGCTGGAGAGGTGGGCAGTTGGGTTAATCGAGAGGCCGCTGCGATG
>CAUZCX010000062.1:0-8839 GCA_963578565.1 Anaerolineae bacterium | reverse complement strand
GATATTCGCCGAACCGCGAAAACAGCTGGATTTGAGGTTATCGAAGTTACAGGGAACCTGCAAGATGCTGAACGGGCCGCGCGCCAAAAGGAAATCGAACGCCACCGACGCTTACTAGTAATTGGGGTTATCTTTACCCTACCTACATTTCTTCTCTCAATGAGCAGAGATTTTGGCTTATTTACGATTGTAGGCGCCGACGCCGCGTGGTTCCCTTGGTTACTCGGAGTCCTGGCAACGCCGGTGCAGTTCTATGTGGGCTGGCAATATTACGTCGGCGCCTACAAATCGCTCCGCAACCGGGCTGCCAACATGGACGTGCTGATCGCAATGGGTTCGAGCGTGGCTTACCTATATAGCGTCGCCGTCTTGCTCGCCCCGATTCTCGGTTGGCAAGCCGTAGGGCAGCATGTGTACTTTGAGACGGCGGCGATGATCATCACTTTGATCCTGGTCGGCAAGTATCTCGAAGCTCGCGCCAAGGGACATACCTCCGATGCGATCAAGAAACTACTTGGCTTGCAGGCCAAGACTGCCCGCATAATCCGAGACGGCATTGAAGAGGATGTGCCAATTGATGAGATAGTCACAGGCGACCTCATTGTCGTCCGTCCTGGCGAGAAAGTTCCGGTAGATGGAATCCTTGTCGAGGGGAAGTCCAGCGTAGACGAGTCGATGCTAACGGGCGAACCAGTCCCAATCAAAAAAGGTGTTGGAGATGACGTCGTCGGCGCGACCATGAATCACCAGGGCACATTCAAGTTTGAGGCCACCAAGGTAGGTAAAGAGACGGCTCTCGCGCAAATCATCCGGCTTGTCCAGGAGGCTCAGGGCAGCAAGGCGCCAATTCAGGCTCTTGCAGATCGTATCTCGTCCGTGTTTGTGCCAGTTGTGCTCGTAATTGCAGCGCTAACATTTCTCGTTTGGTACTTTGTTGGTCAGATAGGTCTGACTCGCGCCATAATTAACACCGTCGCAGTATTGGTCATTGCCTGCCCGTGCGCGTTAGGCCTGGCGACGCCAACCGCTATCATGGTGGGCACCGGGCGCGGCGCTGAAAATGGAATCCTTTTTCGCAACAGTGAGGCGCTCGAACGGGCCGGCGCGCTGCGAACCGTAGTGCTTGACAAGACCGGCACCATTACGAAGGGCCGTCCAACGGTTACCGATATCGCCGGCACAACGGGTGACGGGTCTCTTACAGAATCTGAGCTGCTCCGGCTCGTGGCCTCCGCCGAACGGCGGAGCGAACATCCGCTCGGAGAGGCAATTGTCGCTGCCGGCACTGCGCGTGGACTGGCGCTCAGCGAGCCGGTCGCGTTCCGATCTTTTAGTGGGAAAGGGATTCGGGCCGAAGTAGATGGTCAGAAGCTGCTCATCGGTAATTTGCGCATGATGGAAGCCAATAACCTGAGACTTGACGGCCTGCAAAGCGCCATGGCACGTTTTCAGGCGGAGGCCAAAACTGTTATGCTAGTGGCTGTTGATGACGAGATTGCTGGCATAATCGCAGTGGCCGATGAGATCAAGCCCGGCTCTAAGGAAGCAATCGCCGACCTGAAACAACTTGGTCTTCATGTTGTAATGCTAACTGGAGATAATCGCCATACAGCTGAAGCTATCGCCCGCGAAGCCGGACTTGATCCAGAACGTGGGCAGGTTATGGCGGAAGTTTTGCCCAGCGATAAGGCCGCGACCATAAAGTCTTTGCAAGCCAAATCTGAGATAGACGCGGAAGCGAACACTGTGGCGATGGTGGGCGACGGCATTAACGATGCGCCGGCACTCGCGCAGGCGGATGTCGGCATGGCAATTGGCACTGGAACCGATGTCGCTATTGAGGCAGCTGATGTGACCTTGATGCGTGGAAATCTCATTGGAGTGGGGCGCGCAATTCGGCTATCGAAGGGAACGATGCGTACCATTCGCCAAAACATGTTTTGGGCTTTCTTCTACAATGTGATCTTGATCCCAGTGGCTGCGCTTGGGTTTCTGCACCCAGTATTGGCCGCAGGAGCGATGGCGTTTAGTTCACTATTCGTCGTTACCAATAGCTTGCGATTGCGTCGACTTATGTTTTAGAGGACGGGTATTACCGGCCAAGTGCTGACTCGGATATGGTCAATTCTAGGTTTTGCGGACCGCCGCGTGTTTACCGGTATAATGTGAAGCAGCCGGATTATTATTCATATGGCCAGCGCAGTTTATCTGACACTATTCAATAAACCGGGATTTCCGATTCCGTACCTACGCGCTGGGACAGCGCGCGCCATCTCGACGCACTCGTCCATCGTGACCCGCCCAGCGGCACGAAGGGAACCACGTCAGTCGCACCCATGCGCGGGTGCGCGCCCTCATGCTGCTCCATGTCAATCAATTTGGCCGCTGTGACGATAGCTTCGAAGGCCGCCTGCGAGACGGCTGCCGGCGGTCCGGCAAAAGTAAGCACGGAGGAGCGGTTGTGATCGGCATCGCTGCGGCTATCAAACAATAGGGCTCCTGGCACTCCCGTGATGGCTTTCGCGATGGCATCGACCACCTTCAAGCGGCCGCCCTCGGAGAAATTGGGAATGCACTTGACAAGTTTATGGGTTGTGGTACCTGTGCTCCGTCTGTTAAGTCTACGCCGCTTCTGAGTCGAAGCGCTGTTCAAGTAGAATCAGTCTGTCACTCCTACTTTCAATCAAAAGCGTATCCTCATGTACAAACTGCTAACAGTTGTCATAACCAAGAAAGGGCCGCAAGCAATCGTCCCCCACCAGCAGCGGAGCTGCTCTTCGCGGCTGGTCAGAGTCCGCTCGATCCTGCCAGCGCCGAGATGGTGGCGGGCGGGATTGAAGACCAGACCCACCGGCTGATTCACGAGCATGAATGCAGTGTACAGTGAGTGTTTTCTCAGTAACCTATCCCCCGCACCACATTGTAATTGTCCACAATTCAAGAATGAGAGTATGAACCCGACTTGATCCTTCAAAGATCGGCTGTGCAGCGTAGCCATCTCTAAGGTGTTGGAATTTGGGTCACAGGGAATTGTTGCTTCGTCCTCAGGTAACCATGGCGCCTCAGCCGCGGTCTATGCAGCCCGCGCGGGGCTGCCCTTTGTTGTCGTAACTCTCGAGAGCTCGCCGCAGGAAGTGACAAGCTCAAATGCAAGTTTACGGCGCCTGTGTGGTCGCCACAACCCAATCTACGGAGCGGTGGGGAGATCATGGCGTATATCGTCGAACAGGGCTGGTATGGCGTTGACCAATTTCATCGCGCCGGCGGTCGGTAGTATCCCATACGGCGTCGAAGGGCATAAGACGATCAGCTATGAAATTACCGAACAGATGGAGCGGTGCATGCCCGATTCTCTCGTCATGTCCGCCGCATATGCTGACGGCCTGTCTGGGGTGTGGAAAGGCTTCATGGAGCTTCACCGGTTAGGATGGATTAACCCAGCGACCGAGACCACTCGCCAACGCGTTGAAGAAAAACCTCGACTACGTGGAGGCTGTGCCCATTGAAAAGAAGACTATTGCCCACTCCATTTTGGATGGGACATTAACACTACACAGGGCCTGCGTACTCTCGGAGCGTCAGACGGAGAGGCTGTGCGTGTCAGCAATGAGGAGCTTGTAGCCATGTAGCGACCGCTTGCCGCAACGGAGGGCATCTACGTGGAACCTACTTCAGCCACAGCGCTGGTCGCGGCAGAGCAACTGGCTGCGCGTAACGTTATCAGACCTGAACATGTGGTGGTCGTGGTTGTGACCTCACCTGGCATCAAGGATCCGGCTGCGCCCCGCGCTCATCTGCCCGATATCCCGCTTCTCCAACCGGATCGGAAGGCGTTCCGTCAGCACGCTCACACAGGTGCCACGAGATGTTCACCGCCGCAGAGCTGCTTGCCGACATTGGTCAGATATGGCGAGAAGCTACGCTGAAGGAGAAGAAGAGCCTGCTGCCACTGGTGATTCAACAGGCAGAAATATAAACTCGCGGTGTCTTGTAAGACTAACGCCGAATCCTCCCTCTGCTATGGTGTCATGAGCGCACAGATAGCAAGACACGGAGTGCGATCCCAACTAGGCCGTACCTACCGCACTGCACTTGCAGCATATTTCTCACGGGTTTGCGTTCCAAAGCTTTGCGCATCTCTCCTATACATAAAGTACTCGCTCAGCGTTCCCGGAAGGTATGATGAGCTCTAGCAGTGCTATCCGGTTGGGGCATGTGGCTTGGTTACACGGTCGACAGCAATTCTGGGGCTCCCTATACCAGTTTTTCTATAGTGCAACTAACAACCCGGTAACATACATGATCACCATGCCTGTTATCAATCCAGTGGCGTTAAGTATGCCCATTATCCCGTCACGCTGGCGCTGAATTAGCTTGCAAATCTCGTAGATCACTTGAAATATTGCTCCAGCGCCCACGGACAGGAATAGGGTAGCCCAGAGAGGCGAGTAGGTAAAGCCTCCAATCCATGTGCCTACGATGGTCGGTCCTCCGGCAATCGCTCCCAAGGCCACGAGATGACTGAGCAAGGGTCTGTCTCTGGAAATGGGGGCTAATATTGCCAAGCCCTCAGTGGTATTGTGCAGCATGAATCCCAGTACCAAGAAGCCACCCACAGCAATCTCGCCCACAGCGTAGGCCGCTCCGATAGCCAGACCTTCGCCTAGGTTGTGCATCCCAATGCCAAGTGCGATGAGGTAGCTAAGTACTAAGCGGGAGCGATTATCTGAGTTGCTGTTGGCGGAGGCCCACTTACCGAATGCACCGAGACCTAAGAAGGTTCCGAGAACACCAGTTGCGATCAAAGTTAGGCCCTGGAAGGCATCCGGTAGCTTCTCAGTAGCTATGTCCATGGCCTCGGCTACAGTGTCTACACCTAGGAATAGTAGCAAACCGATAGTTGAGGCGAGAAGGAAATCGGTCCAGCGGCGCTTGATGCGTCTAACGAATGGATACCATAATAGACCAATTCCAACTGGGATCACGCCCACGTAGAGACCTAGCAAGGCAAAAGTACCTAGATAGGTGATGTTGGGTGTGGGGGATAGAGTGGCTACTGCGATCTCACCATTAAATGTGACCCCTGATTCGGTGATGAGCATGATCTCGTGAGTTTCTCCATCAACCCAGGGATAGTGTATGGTGATGGTTGCCTGTCCTAGGCGATGTATGGTACGCGAAGGCGTAACACTATGACTCCAGTAGGCCTCGTCTACTAACACTTGGGAGACCGTGACCGGGTCAGGACCTCCGTTGACAACTTCGACCTGAATTTCCCCCGCCGCAGGTAAGATTATGCGCTGGATACTAAGTTCTTCCAATGGTGGGAAGGCTGCTATGAATATCCCAAGGGGTCCATATGAAAAGAAGGTCCAAACCAAGGCCGCGAGCAATGCCAATGGTCCTAGCCCTCTAAGCCAGGTTGTGAAACTGATGGTGCCTCTTTTGCCTTTAGTGTTAGCCATTCTTTTCGAACGATTAACCTTGCAGTTCAAAGAATCCCATCCAACCCAGTTCGGCGAATTCTGTCTGGTGTGCATGGAACATGTAAGGGCCGGGCTCAAACCCATCAAAGTTGAACTCGAGGATGCCGCGCTGAGCCTGGCATTGCATGATAGTGTCTACTGTTCGGAGAGTGGGTTCCAAAGTCGTCCCGTGATCGTAGTAATCGAAAAAATTGGCGTGAAGGTGAAAAGAGTTAATTGGGTCAAACTCAGTAACGTTAATTAAGTATACGCGCTGTAATTGGCCACTACTGATGGGAATCGGCTCGTTCTGATAGGCAAACGCTACGGTGTTCACAGCATAGATTTCATTTTCGCCGTCAAAATTAGTATCAAAGCCATTCATGATCATGAGCATCTCGTTGACCATGCCATTCTCTATGTAAGAATGATTTCGTGACTTAGCGACTTCTCTTCGCGACCCCGTGTACTTGTCGGGATCCGGGTCTATTATGAAAGCTCCGTATAACCCTTTGTGAATATGGCGTTTGAGGGGAATGGCATGACAGTGATAGAGGTGACAGCCAAAAGGCGCGGCATCGAATTCGTATATCGTGTGCTCACCTGGATTAATAGTGCCGTCCCCGACACCTGGTACGCCATCCATCTTTGCGCTGTGAATGCCATGGAAGTGTATTGTGTGTGGGTGGGTACCAGCGTTAAGGAAATTGACCCTAATCCGATCCCCCTCAACGCAACGGAGGGCTGGACCTGGCACACGACCATTGTAAGTCCACGCTGGGAAGAATACACCAGGGACAATTTCCAGTTCTTTGTCTGTCGCAACGATATAGTATTCCCGCATTACTTGGCCATTGGGCAATTTGCTTACTTGCCCGTAATCCCAATCAGTTAATAAATCAAGGGGATAGAAACCATTAGCTTGGTGGTCGACTTCGCCTACGGCCCCCATTTGACCGTGCTCATGCTCTTCACCGGAGATGCTTTGTCTGATACCACTAGTTTTAGTGTACTTGCGACTCGCCACGGTCGCGCCAGCCAATCCGATTGCGCCAACCGCGCTCGACTTAAGGAAATCTCTCCGTGAAAAGATGCTCACTTCTTGTGCTCTCCTAAGGGCAATATATATGTATTAAGTGACAACTATCAAATCGTGTTCTTAGCGTCCTAAGATTCGGATGAGGTCTAGTCATAATGTAACGCCCGAATGCATCCAACTGCTATTTCTCGTCGGCTCGAATTTTAACGGGAACATATTTGCCCAGACACCATTCTCAGCTCGCTCAAGATATTGATAGTTGACCATTTGGCGATGCATTGCCTAGACATTACGAGGGTAATCTTCGCCAAATTTACCAGAACCGGAAAAGATGACTTATAGCGATAATAATTCAGTTTAGGTGCACCTAAACTGAATTATTATTCAAAACCAATAAAAAGTCAATGGTGACGCTTTCTAGTACTAACCAGAGGGTACAGCGGCGGAATAGGGTTAAAGTCGACTGCGTAGGAAAATTCCACAACTATGACGCGGAAAGCGTTTCTTCATCATCTTGGCAAATGGGAAGATGATGAAGGTTGCCCTACGGCGTGAACCTTGAGGCTTACGATGGGCGCGGAGGGACTCGAACCCCCGGCCTCACGGATGTGAACCGTGCGCTCTAACCAGCTGAGCTACGCGCCCGAGAAAGAAATTGTAACATGCAGCGATAATTTGTCAGCGCCGCATGAATCATGCAATTGCCTTGACCATGTAATTGCCGGTGCGGCCATAACCGCGCGAACGGTAATATTCTCGCGTACCCACGGATGCGATGACAGCCATGTTCCCGAATCCGACACCGGCCGCGATGCGCTCGGCTCTCTCCAACAGCCGTGTGCCCAACCCAAGATGCTGCGCCACTTTGCTACCCGCGCCGTCGATGCCGATTTCCAGAGCCTGACCGTACACATGCAACTCGCGCAGTAGCGCCGAGTCGCGGATTTCATCGATACCTAGCTCAACTATCGTACTCGGAAGAGAGAGGCGCGCATATCCGGCAAGCCTGTCAGCACAGGTGTTGAGCGTGAGCAAGCGTTCCTGGCTAGCAGTGGTGTTGTAGGCGTGCTCACACATCTGTAACTTCTCTCCCCTTGGCACGCCGCTCCCGCGTACTTCGCGACAGCGCATACACCGGCAGTGCTGCCCGTTCTCTAAAAGCCTCTGCTGCACCACCTGGCGCAAATTGGATAATGTACTGCCGGCAACTATGTTAGGCGCGGGAATATCGCGATACACGCGGTTGATGCGGCAATATGAAGGCGTCTGCAGTTTACACTCCGCGACCAGTTCCACCAAGGTTTCGTCGCTGTAAGGGTGGTACTCTCCGCGCTGCCAGCGTCGATGTAACTCAGTGTCTGCAAGCAGCGAGCACGGGTAAATCTTGATCTCATCCGGCCGGAGCGCCGGATCGGACCACAGGCGCGCATAATCCTGCCGATCGCTCTCAGGAGTTGCACCGAGCAGGTTGGGCATCCAGTGCAGCACAACCTTGAATCCGGCGGCGCGCAGCAGCCGCAGCGCCCGCCGCGTATCCGCTGAGCTGTGGCCACGCAGGTTGAGTTCGAGTACATTGTCTTGTAACGATTGTGCACCCAGCTGCACTTTAGTCACGCCCAGCGCACGTAGGTGACGAATTTCTAGCGGGGTAATGTGGTCAGGTCGAGTCTCAATCACTAGACCGACATTGCGATGTATAGCGCGCTCGTTCAAGCGCTGCGCCTGCGCTAACGACGCGCCAGGCTGTCCGTTCATTGCATCGAAGCAGCGCTTTACAAACCAGCGCTGGTAATCACGCGGATAGCTTGACCAGGTACCGCCCAGAATGAGAAGCTCCACCTTGTCGACGGAATGGCCGTTGTCACTCAGAGTTTGCATGCGCGCTGCGGTTTGCTCAAAAGGATCGAAAGCGTGTTGTTCGGCACGCATAGCTCCGGGCTCATCCGGCAAATAGCTTTTGGGCATGCGCGCATCAGTGGGGCAAAAAATGCACTTTCCCGGGCAGGGATAGGGTTTGGTGAGCACGGTCACCGGCGCGACGCCCGAGATGGTGCGCGTCGGCTTCATGCGCAGCCGTCGTAATATCTCAGCGTCGGGTTGTAGCTGGCCACGCTCGCACAGATGTCGATACGTGCGCACCAGCAGATTTTTGCTGAAAATCTGGCCGCTATCGTGCACGTGCCGCCGGAGGATAGTGCCTAGCTGCTCGCCATCGCGTGCTGGCTTCGACTGCATCTCGCGGATAATCTCCAGCACCTGCTCAGAGTAGCGGCTGACGTCGGGCACCGTGTGGCTTGTCTGGATGCGCATGGCAGCCAGTATAATCTAGAATCGT
>CAUZCX010000061.1:0-8915 GCA_963578565.1 Anaerolineae bacterium | reverse complement strand
GCCAATGCGGTTAAGGTAGTGTGCCTTCCCGGTGAGAAGATGGAAGTAAAAATAATCCAAGACGGCAGAGAAGAAGGCCAGGGAGTGGGATATCTTGAGGACGGCACCATGGTGGTAGTGGATAACGGCCACCGACGCATGAATAAGAATATCAGAGTAGTGGTGACAAAAGTACTACAGACCTCTGCCGGCCGTATGCTTTTCGCACGGCAGGAAGCAAAAGGCCGCTAGGGCAAGCGCGATTCACGATGGAGCTGAAAGTTTACAACACGCTCACCCGCCAGAAAGAGGCGTTCATCCCGCTTGAGGCCGGGCATGTAGGCATGTACGTATGCGGCCCGACCGTGTACGACCACGCCCATATTGGCCACGCAAAGCTATATGTGTCCATGGACATCATTGTGCGCTTCTTACGCTTCATCGGGATGGACGTGCTTTATGTTCAGAATATCACTGACGTCGGCCACCTGCTTGATAGCGGTGAGGACCGCATCCTGAAGGGCGCACGCCTAGAGAAGACCGACCCTATGCAGATAGTGGAGCGTTACATGCGATCATACATGGACGACATGGATGGCCTTCGCAACATCCGTCCCGACATTATGCCACGGGCAACTGGGCACGTGCCCGAGCAAATCGCTGCAGTGGAGCAATTAATCGAGAGCGGACACGCCTACGAGGTGAACGGTTCGGTGTATTTCGATGTTTCCTCGGCGCCCACATACGGCAAGCTTTCCGGCCGCAAAGTGGAAGAATTGGAGGAAGGCACCCGCGTGGACGTGCGCACGGAAAAACGCCTCCCACAGGATTTTGCCCTCTGGAAGCGAGCAGAACCGGAGCACATTATGCGCTGGCGCAGCCCATGGGGAGAGGGTTTTCCCGGTTGGCACATCGAGTGCAGCGCAATGTCCGGGAGATACCTAAGTGCGAACTTCGACATTCACGGGGGCGGACTAGAAAACATCTTTCCGCACAATGAATGCGAGATAGCGCAGTCGGAAGCGCTTAGCGGACAGCCTTTCGCCAATTACTGGTTGCACGCCGGGTCACTCACTATTGACGGCGTGAAAATGGGCAAGAGCCTAGGGAACTCCGTTACCATTCGACAGGCGTTGCAACAATACCCAGCGGAGATCTTGCGCTTCTTCATACTCTCCAGCCATTACCGCAGCCCGATTGATTACTCCGAGGACGCGCTGTCGGGCGCCGCCAGAGGATGGAAACGGCTCATCGCCCCGGCTCTAGCAGCGCAACAAGCCCTGCGTCAGCCAAAAGCGTCCGAAAATACTGCAGTTGATTTTGCCTACTCGTTGGAAAACACGCGAGCTGAGTTCAGTGCAGCGATGAATGATGATTTCAACGCGCCAGGCGCGCTGGCAGCGCTTTTCGGGCTCGCCAAACAGGTCAACACACTGCTGGCAGAACATCCTCGTCCGGATGATGCAACCTTGCACGCAATCGCAGCTCTGTACCAGGAACTGGCTGGTGATGTGCTCGGGGTGATGCCCCATGCAAGTGAAGCCACAGGCGCAAACGCCGGGCGTGAGGAAAAACTCATACGTCTGCTGGCTAATATCCGCGCTGAAGCACGCGCGCGTAAAGACTTCGCCACATCAGACAAAATCAGAGATAAACTAGGACAAGCCGGCGTGACTCTGGAAGATGGCAAATCAGGCACCACATGGAAAATAGTCGCCTTGAGCACAAGTGACTGAACTGCTTTACCGTCGCAACGCGCTGCTGGAGACAATATCCGCCGGTAGACGCGAGATCGTGCGGCTGGTAGTCTCACACGAATCCAGGCCGACAAGTAACGCCACACTTGTCGGCGCTGCCAAGAGCCAAGCAATACCCATCAAACACGTACCGCGAACGGAAATCAAACAGTGGGCCGGAGATAGCGCGCACCAGGACGCACTGTTAGAGGTACATTCATACCCATACGCTGATATCGCAGCAATACACGCCCGCGCACGAGCACTGCAGGAAGCGCCCCTGCTGCTGATGCTGGACTTACTTCAATCCCCGGGTAACTTCGGGCGCTTGCTCCGCACTGCGGAGGCGGTGGGCGTGCACGGCGTGATCATACAGAAGAGACGTGCCGGAGGGGTAACGCCCGCGGTGGTGGCGGCATCCATGGGAGCTAGCGAGCACCTGTTGATTGCGCGTGCCACTAATCTGGCACGCGCAATCGAGAAGTTGAGCAGAGACGGTGTGTGGGTAGCTGGCCTACACACAGGTCCGGGAAGCTTGCCGCTGGAGCAGACCGACCTCAACCGCGCGCTGGTACTAGTAGTCGGCAACGAGGGCAAGGGTCTGCGCCGCCTGGTACGAGAGCGCTGCGATTTCCTCATCAACATTCCTATGCACGGTCGCATACAATCCCTCAACGCCTCGGTGGCCGGATCACTAGCGCTTTATGCCGCTCGAACCACCCGCGGCGCAGTCGCCTGACCTCCCACCATTGACGACTCTGACCATCCCTGTTAGACTTGCCCGGGTTCGCTTCAGAAGAGTTAGCCGGGTTTGGGGAGAGCGCTTGACCGCCAACACCAAACCTTGGTATAATCGTCATGGCGCCAGCAGGAAGGCGCTCTTTTTAACTTAGCTGCTTAGACAATGTGTGGGCCTCGCCGACGTAGCTCAATTGGCAGAGCAAGCGCTTTGTAAGCGCTAGGTTATGGGTTCGAGTCCCTTCGTCGGCTCAATTGGGGCAGGCGCCGGAGATGGTGAGCCGGGCCGGTCTGTAAAATCGGTGGCATTAGCCTGAGTGGGTTCAAATCCCACCCTGCCCACCTGAAGACCAACCGAGCCCTCGTAGCTCAGGTGGCAGAGCACACCCTTGGTAAGGGTGAGGTCATGGGTTCAAATCCCATCGAGGGCTCCAGGCAAAAGGAGGATTTGCGCTGTTGCGCGAAGAGGTCAGAAAACAATGGCGAAAGAAATATTTGATCGTAGCAAGCCACACTTGAACGTGGGCACCATGGGGCATGTTGATCATGGCAAGACCACGCTGACGGCTGCGATCACCAAAGTGCTGGCCCTGCAGGGTGGCGCGGATTTCCGCGCGTTTGATACCATCGACAACGCCCCGGAAGAGAAAGCGCGCGGCATCACCATAGCGATTGCGCATGTGGAATACGCTACTGATAATCGCCATTACGCGCATGTGGATATGCCGGGGCACCGCGACTACATCAAGAACATGATAGCAGGCGCAGCGCAGGTTGACGGTGCCATCCTGGTGGTATCCGCTCCTGATGGGCCGATGCCGCAGACGCGCGAGCACGTGCTGCTGGCGCGTCAGGTGGAAGTGCCCTACATCGTGTGCTACATCAACAAGGTTGACATGCTCGATGACCCCGAGTTGCTCGAACTGGTTGAGCTTGAGTTGCGCGAGATGCTAACCGAGTACGGATTCCCTGGTGATGACACCCCCATCATAATGGGTAGCTCTCTCCAGGCCTTGGAGAGCGATAGCACTGACATAGATGCGCCTGAATACAAGAGCATACTGGAATTGATGCAGGCGGTTGACAGCTACATTCCCACCCCGGAGCGCGAGAAGGACAAGCCCTTCATGATGCCGATAGAGGATGTCTTCAGCATAAAGGGGCGCGGCACGGTGGTGACTGGTCGCATCGAGCGCGGCAAGATCAAATTACAGGATCCGGTTGAGCTCATCGGCTTGCAGGAACAGTCGACAAAGTCTGTGGTAACCGGGGTTGAGATGTTCCACAAGCAACTTGAGGAGGGTGAAGCAGGCGACAATGCCGGCATCCTCTTACGCGGGGTGGATCGCGAGGAGGTAAAGCGAGGTATGGTGTTGGCCAAGCCGAGCAGCATCACCCCGCACACCATCTTCAAAGCAGAAGTTTACGTGCTCACCAAGGAGGAAGGCGGGCGGCACAAGGCCTTCTTCGCGGGCTACCGGCCGCAGTTCTTCATCCGCACCATGGATGTGACCGGCTCGATAACCTTGCCTGAAGGTGTGGAGATGGTCATGCCGGGCGACAACGTGAACATGGATGTGGAACTGATAACTCCGGTTGCGCTGGAGAAGGGTTCCAAGTTCGCCATACGTGAGGGTGGTCTGACAGTCGGTGCCGGCGTCATCACCGAAATTACTGAGTAAGTTATGGCAAAAGACGTTAGACCGGTGGTGACGTTGGCCTGCACGGAGTGCAAGGAGCGCAATTACACATCCGAGAAAAATCGGCGCAATGATCCCGGGCGGCTGGAATTCAGCAAGTACTGCCCCCGCTGCCGTAAGCATCAATTGCACCGTGAAACAAAATGATCGTCGGCATAGGGCGGGTTTTGACCAAGAGGGGGAACGCGCCTGTTGTTTGCGCGACGACTTAGGCGAGTAGCTCAACTGGCAGAGCAACGGTCTCCAAAACCGTAGGTTGTAGGTTCAAGTCCTGCCTCGCCTGCCTTAAGCGCAATAAGTGCGAAGTGAGAGGGGCCGTCACCGTGAGAGAGATTATTTTCGGATAGAATCAGTAATGGATTTTCGGGAGCTTATAGGACCGGCACTGCTTGGTCTGGCGATTGCATTAGTAGCCTTTACAGTTTTCAATACTCGCCAGCGGATAGTGGCATACTTGCGTGAAACACGGGCGGAGTTGGGGAAAGTATCTTGGCCCAGCCGGTCCGAGGCCGCGGGTTTGACCAAAGTGGTACTTATTACTATCACAGTTAGCGCGCTTTTTCTTGGGTTTTTCGATGCGGTTTTCACCTGGATATTTGCCCAGATAATTCAGTGAGGCTATGAAGACAAACGACACTGCGGCAGAAGATACTATAGGTAGGCCCGTGCCGGAAGCGCCGCCGGAGAAAAATGACGGTGCGGATTTGCTGGACGATGGCGCTGCTCATCCAGAGATCGACTTCGACATTGACTTCGACATTGACTTCGAAGATGACCTTGGGCCATCCCTAGAAGAGGTACTGCAGGCAGCCACCCAGGAGGTGATCGCTTCCCGGAAGAGCAAGGACCAGGCGGACGAAACTGATCCCACCGCAGAAGCCCCGGACAGGGAAGATCTAGACCGGCACTGGTATGTAGTGCACTGCTATTCGGGTTACGAAAACAAAGTGTGCCACAACCTTGAACAACGCATCGAAAGCATGGACATGCACGAGCAGATCTTCGACGTTGTAGTTCCCACCGAGGAGGAAATAGCGGTAAAGGATGGCCAACGCAAGACGGTCGAGCGCCAGGTTTTCCCGGGATACATCTTGGTGCAAATGGAACTTTCGGAAGAGTCTTGGTATGTCGTGCGCAACACGCCGGGCGTGACCGGCTTCGTGGGAATGGGCAGCAAACCCACCCCACTGCCCGAGCAAGAAGTCAGTCACATTATTTCGCGCATGGAGGCAGATGCGCCACGCATTGCAGTTACATTTAAGGTCGACCAGAAAGTGCGCATCATCGACGGTCCCTTCAACGATTTTATCGGCACGGTACAGGACATCAATGTCGACCGCGCGAAAGTACGTGTTATGGTTTCGTTTTTCGGGCGGGAAACACCAGTGGAGTTGGATTTCCTGCAGGTAGAAAAGATCTAACAGCGGGAGTAATGCAGTGGCAAAGAAACTCAAAGCAATAGTAAGGTTACAACTACAGGCAGGCAGAGCAAGCCCGGCGCCTCCCGTCGGTCCGGCGTTGGCCACGCACGGCGTGAATCTGATGGCGTTTTGCAAGGAATACAATGCGCGCACACAAAACCGAGCTGGAGAGATTCTGCCAGCGGATGTCTCAATCTTCGCTGACGGCTCGTTCAATTTCGTGCTGAAGACGCCGCCCGCCGCTGTGCTCTTGCGCTCCGCCGCCGGGCTGGACAAAGGCTCGCCAGACCCTCTGCGTGAGAAAGTGGGAAAGGTAACTCGCTCTCAAATACAAGAAATAGCTGAAACAAAAATGCAAGACCTAAACGCCAACGATGTTGAGAACGCAATGCTGCAGATAGAGGGCACGGCACGCTCCATGGGGATTGTGGTCGAAGGCTAAATCAACCAGTAGGATGGCAACCGGGATTCCTTTCAAAAACACCGGAGAATATGATGGCTACACATGGCAAGAAATATCGGGCGGCATGCGACCTAATTGAAAGAAACCATCTCTTCCATCCCCGAGAGGCGGTGGAACTGGCCAAGAAAAGCGCCACTGCGAAGTTCGATGAAACTGTTGAAGTGCACGTGCGGCTAGGCATCGACACCCGTAAGGCAGACCAGCAAGTACGCTCGTCGGTGCAGCTGCCACACGGTCTGGGGAAAACCGTGCGCGTGCTAGCCTTCGTAGAGGGAGAGGGTGCGCGTCTGGCACAAAAGGCAGGGGCGGACTTTGTCGCCGACGAAGAAACCATCAAGAAAATCCAGGATGGCTGGACTGGGTTCGATGTTGCTATTGCCGTACCGGAAATGATGGGTACGGTGGGCAGACTAGGACGCATCCTTGGTCCGCGTGGACTAATGCCAAATCCCAAGACAGGTACAGTGGCTCCGGCTGAGGATCTGCCGCGGCTGATTGACGAGGCCAAATCTGGGAAAATAGAATTCCGTCTGGATAAAACAGGTAACGTGCACTCACCCATCGGAAAGGCATCGTTCTCGGTGGACGCTCTGTTCGAAAATCTCGTGGCTCTGGTAGATGCCGTGCGCAGGGCGAAACCGCCGACAGCAAAGGGGAACTTTTTTCGCCGCATTACACTGGCAACAACGATGGGTCCGGGAATTCGGGTGGATCCAAATTTGGTGGGCACTATCGAGTAACAACCATATTACATAACAGTACCTTCACCACAGACAGTGGGTGCTCAGCCACTCGACGGCTTAATTTCCCACCGAGGTGAAGACTTCAGCCTTGTCCATGGCCGCCGAGGCCACTCGAAGTCTTTGCATCGCACAGTCTATAGGTGTGAGCAAAGGCTTCGAGTTTTTATGTAAACCCAGAAAGGAGACGGGAAGATGGCAAAAAGCAAACAGTACAAGCAAGAACTGGTAAAAATATACACGGAGTTGTTGCAGCGCAGCAAGGGCGTAGTCTGGATAAACAACAAGGGATTGTCCGTTTCTGATATCTCCGAGCTGCGAAACAGAGTGCGCGAAGTGGAGGGTATTTGCCGCGTCACAAAGAACCGGCTTACCCGTCTGGCTCTCGTAGAAGCCGGGCTGCCGATGACGGAGGAGATACTCACTGGGCCCACCATTGGAGGCTTCGCCTTCGGTGAAATCCCGCCAGTGGCTAAGGCCATTTCGGATTTCGCCAATGACAACGACTCAATCGAGATTAAGGGCGGATTAATGGGTACTCAACTGCTCAACGCCCAAGAGGTAAAGACACTTGCCAGCCTGCCGCCATTGCCGGAATTGCGTTCGAAGCTGCTCGGATTACTGAATGCACCTGCACGTGGCCTCGTCGGAACCCTTTCCAGCAGCGTTCGCCAAGTAGTGAGCGTAGTGAATGCTTTCGGAAATACGGACGCATCAGAAGCCAGCGCGTGATAGTACGCGCATAAAACAAATACAAGATAAGGAGACAACATCATGACAAATCTTGAAAAACTGGTTGAGCAGCTTGGGAAACTGACGGTATTGGAAGCTGCGGAATTGACCAAGCTGCTTGAAGACGAATGGGGCGTTTCCGCGGCTGCGCCGGTGGCAGCCGTGCAGGCCGCCGCTCCCAGCGATGAAGCTGACGCCGCTGCGGACGAGGAAAAGAGCGAGTGGAATCTAGTGCTGAAGGATCACGGCGCAAAGAAAATCGACGTCATCAAAACTATACGCCAAGTCACCAGCCTCGGACTTAAAGACGCCAAGGAAGTCTCTGAGACTCCGGGCGCAGTGGTGCTGGAGGCCGTGGCAAAAGATGTTGCCGAGGAAGCAAAAAAGAAATTGGAAGATGCCGGGGCGACTATAGAATTGCAATAACAGCAGCAATGCAGCGCTTGCCGTCCCGGCCCGCACCCGAGCAACTTAGCGGCACCACGCGCAGTGCACACGTGGATGCTTGAGGCCATTTCATCGCCCTCTGGTACTATTGCCTGATGGAACCAGCAGAAGTGCAGTATTGCCAGCGCTGCGGCTGTGGTTTAGAGCGCGAGCACCGTTTCGGCGAAGTGAGGCCGGTGTGCCCACAGTGCGACTACACCCATTTTTTTGATCCCAAGGTTGCCGCGGCGATGTGGCTGGAGAGGAACGGTAAAGTCTTGCTGGTGCGCCGTATGGTAGCGCCCGCACGAGGCCACTGGACTGTCCCTGGAGGCTTTGTGAACTCCTGGGAGAACCCGGCCGCAGCTGCCGCACGAGAATGCGCCGAGGAGACAGGTCTCACCGTATCCGCAACCAAACTGCTGGCACTGGTTCCAGGTCGTGAGCACTCCGGCGGGGCTGGTTTCGTCATCTTCTACCGCGGAGAGATAACGGCAGGAGAGCTGCAGGCTGGGGATGACGCTGATGCAGTAAATTGGTTCGGGCCGGAGCCGGGAGAATTGCCCAAGTTAGCGTTCCACGCAACTGGAGTGATGATCGCGCGTTGGCAGGCAGGTGAATTGGCCTGACGAGGCGGGCGCGCCCACCGTTAGGCGAGCCAACCGCCTCCCAGAAGCAGTCAGTATTGTGCTAGAATCGCGACAGGCAGCGCAGGTTGAAAAACACAGGTTATCAGATGATTGAAGTGACCATTGACAGCATCCGTGTCAGCTTAATGTCACAACATCGAGTGGCGATCCTCAAAGACGAGGAAAGCGAGCGTTACTTACCCATCTGGATTGGCCCTTGCGAAGCTGACGCCATCACCGTGGAATTGCAGGAGATGGAGATGGCCCGCCCGCTTACGCACGACATACTTGCTACCGCCATCGCGGATCTAGGAGGGACCGTTGCCCACATTCTCATCCGGGATTTGAGCA
>CAUZCX010000060.1:0-8936 GCA_963578565.1 Anaerolineae bacterium | reverse complement strand
CCTACCGCTGTTTCGTGCAGCGGCAGGCCGTAGAGTTCTGCTTGTCGATTGAGCATATGCGTGGTTGAGACAGTTTTGACCACCGCGCCGGACTGGTTTTTCTTTTCCACCAAGTACCGCAGGCAAAGCGCCATTATGCGGTGCGGGTCTATGAATTGTCCTCGGCCATCCATGGCGCCGATGCGGTCACCATCACCGTCGGTGATCAACCCGACGTCTCCACGGCCGTTTGTAATGGCGCTGGTGGTGGCGGCCAGGTATTTCATGATTGGCTCCGGGTGCACCCCGCCGAACCCGGGATTTATCTCACCGCGAATTTCCATGATCTCGAGACCTGTACCGTCCAGTAGGCTTTTTAGATAATTGCGCCCGGACCCGTGCATGGCGTCGACCACAACGTGCAGACGCTCCGGGAATCCTGATATACGTTCCATGTCAATGAGTTTGCACACATGTTCTGCGTATGGTTGGAAGGGATTGAAACGGATAATCATTCCAGCCCGCTGCGCCTGTTCAAAATTCATCAGATTGGGTCCGTGCGTACGCGTTTCATTATTATTAAGGTACATCTCTACGCGGCGGCACTGGGCTGGAGGCGCGCTGCCGGCGTAGGCCGCTTTTAGCTTTATGCCATTGTAACGGGGAGCGTTGTGAGAGGCGGTGACCATCACAGCGCCGGCAGCGCGCAGGTGGGTCACCGCGTACGAAATCGCGGGGGTGGGTGCATCAGTGTGGGCGAGATGCACCTTGATATCGTTAGCTGCAAGCACGCGTGCTACTTCGCGAGCGAAGCGGTCTGATAGGAAGCGTGTGTCGTGCCCCACCACCATCAATTGGGGGTCGTGATCGGAGTGACCCTCGTCTAGCCAATCGGGTGAATTGACGGCGTCTGCTATGGCCTGAGCAACTAGACGTACGTTTCTGAAGGTAAAGGTATCTGAGATAACGGCGCGCCAGCCGTCGGTGCCGAAATGAATCGTCAATGTAATCTACTGATCGTTGCCATCAGTCTGCGGCAAGCTCCTGCATCACATCCTGGACGGCTGCGGAGGTGGTAGAATGCCCGCGGATGACGTTACGCACCGCTTTACCGATCGGCGGTCCAAGTATAGCCAGGGTTTCGGCGTCTGGTGTGGGATGGGCGGATTCCAGAACCTTGCGAGCGAAATCCGCCCGTGGTTCCGGAGGCCATGATTCCACTGCGGTCGCGCGCGGAGGTATGTAGCCTGCTTTCAGTGTCCATACACCCAGGTTGTGAGGCTGTGTCAGCCACTCGAGTAATTCCCAAGCGCCTGATTCACGAGCCAACTCTTTGCTAACCAGTGCGTAAGACCATACTTCCGCTAGCACGTACGGTTTTCCACTTTGCGTCGGAGCCGGACCAACGCCGGTGTTGGACGCCGTGTCTGCATCCTTCAGGTAACTGTGTGCATTAGTGATGACCAGTGGCGCGCGCAATTCGCGATAAGCTGACCAGGTTTCCGCACCCGTGCCGAAGTCCAACGTATTCTTGGTCAGAACCCCGGCAGCCCGCTCTGCGGAGTAGTGATCCAGCAACTCTGTAAGCACGTTTGTATTCAGTGCCACGGCGTCGGAGCGGTCTCGCAGCGTGCCTCCTAGAGCAAGATATTGCTGCACTACGTAGAGAGATTTCGGGTCGTTGGCTGGAACTAGAACTGGAAAAGCGCTCTCTAGAACCCCCTCCCAGGTGGTTGGAGGCGCTTTGTACGCAGTGGTAGCGTAAGCAGCCACAAGCGCATCGCTGGCAAAAGGCAAGGCCATTATACTTCCGTTACGGCGGACACTTTCCAGAGCAAATGGGTAGTAGTCCGCTATGATGTCGGGGTTGACCAGCGTGTCCAGTGCTATAATAAAATCATCAGCTGTGGCCGCGTCCAGGTTATTCGCATCAATTGCGATTATATCAGGTAATGCACCGGTCGCTGCGGCCATCGCGGTGTGTAGAGAATCAATCATGCCGCCAGTACCGTCCGCCCGTTTCACCCGTACTTCAACTCTTATGCCGGAATTGGCTTGCTCGAATTGTTGGAGCTGGTTGAGCAATTCTTCCCCGGCCGGTGTATCGGCTTTCGGCTCAAATGCGGGTGGCACCCATAATCTGAGGGTTTTCCGTGTTGGGAGGTCTGTATCGGTGACAGTAGCTTCGACGGTGCCGGTAACGTCAAGTGGAACCGCTGCTGTCGGGTCAGGAGAGACAGGCGCGGAGGAGACGCATGCGGCTAAAAGCAAGCCCCCGGATGCCCACCAGCGTCGTAGCATGAACGGGATTATAGCACGGCCGTTGTTCTCATTTGACAGCGCCGCGGCGCTGGTTTACGATTGAGGGGCAGGCCTGAATATGCGGACACAACTATCCTATCGACTGCTCGGAGAGCAGTGGTCAGTGACAGAGCTGACGCACTATCTGCGTCATTTGTTCGATAATGACCGCCAACTTCACGATGTGGCTGTGGCTGGAGAACTGTCTAATGTCTCGCGGCCACGCTCCGGTCACATGTATTTCTCGCTGAAAGATGGACAAGCCACGCTGAGGTGCGTGATGTGGAGCAGCGAGGTGGCGCGGCTAGTCTCTCTGCCGCAGGATGGCGACCGGGTGGTTGCTTATGGTAATGTGAGCGTGTACGAGGCTGGCGGGTGCTATCAACTGTACGTTACCACTCTGCAGTCCGCTGGCTTAGGTGAGCTGCTTGCGCAGTGGGACAAACTGAAACAGGCATTGGCTTCTGAAGGTTTGTTCGAGCAGGAGCGCAAACAGCCGCTTCCTGCGCATCCGGATCGCATAGTCCTGGTGACTTCGCCTACTGGCGCGGCTTGCCAGGACATGAGGCGCGTACTCGCCCGCCGTTGGCCATTGGCACAAGTCGAATTAGTGGGTACGTCAGTGCAGGGTAGCGGTGCGCCCGAGGAAATCGAGGCCGCGCTGCAAGCTGCCGACCGCTTGCAGCCAGATGTGATCCTGCTTGGCCGTGGCGGCGGCGCAGTTGAAGACCTGTGGGCGTTCAATTCTGAAGTGGTGGTAAGGGCGATAGTCGCTACCGCCGCGCCGCTGGTGACCGGCATCGGCCACGAGACTGACAGGACTTTGGCTGATGACGTGGCCGACTTGCGCGCACCGACTCCATCAGCGGCGGCGGAAATGGCCACGCCGGACCAACGGGAATTGCGGCAAGAGCTTGACCGACAATCGCAGCGTCTCGGTGACAGTGTTGCGTTGCAGATTCAATCCTGTCGCGCGGCTCTACTTGGATTGGATGGACGCTTACGGGGTCTGTCTCCGTGCGCCCAGCTGCAGAGCGTGCGCCAGCACTTGCACTATCTTAATCGGCAGACGCTTACCGCTGCCCGCAATTTGCTGCTGCTGCGCCGCCGGGACGTACTCAGACTTGGCCAGGCTCTCACCAGCCTCGGGCCTGAGACCACTCTGGCGCGCGGGTACGCGATTGTCACCCGGGCGGAAACGGCTGAGATTGTGCACCGTGCCCGCGCTCTTTCAGTGGGCGAATCGCTCGATGTGCGCTTGGCCGCGGGGGGCTTTTCGGCAAAAGTCGCAGGAATTCATCCAGCGGAGTGATGCAGATGGGAAAAAAACCGGAATCGGAATCGCTTTCATTCGAAGATGCTCTCAACGAACTCGAGTCGGTTGTGGCGCAGCTGGAGGCCGGTCAACTCTCGCTGCAGGAATCTCTGACTCTGTACCAGCGCGGACAGCAGCTTTCACAGCGCTGCAATGCGCTTCTGGATGTAGCCCAAACGCAGATAGAGTCGGAAATGTCGCCGAAAAATGACGAATGATGCAGGCGTGCTTTAACGCCTGAGATGGTGCCGCACGAGGTCCGGTAGCCTGAAAGCCTGTTCGCTGCCCAAGAGTGCTGTAGTTCCCCAGAAGGTTGCGCCACCAAGCATCACGCCCACCAGACCTAGGGTAACCACCGATGTGGGCGCCATCGCAATCCAGACACGCAAAGTTATCATCATTATGGCTGCGCCAGCGGCGGTGCGGAAGACGCTTTTCAGTATCGAAGCGGCAGCCAGTCCTCCTAATCGGGGGCGTAGCAGCCAGAGAAGCCCCACCATCTCAAGAGTGGTAGCGATTGTGTTTGCCAGCGCTAGCCCACCGTGCGGCGGCAGCCCATATGCTTGGAAGGCGTTTGTGATAATCAGACTCAAAGCCACGTTAATCAGCATTGCTAGCAGCCCGATAATCACCGGTGTGCGCGTGTCTCTTAGTGCGTAAAAGGCACGTGTGACAATTTCGACCACAGAATGTGATACCAACCCGAGTGCATACCAACTCAGCGCCCAGGTCACCATTTCCGTCGATCGTTCTGAGAAAGTGCGATTCTGGAACAGCATCGCGATCAGCGGCTTACCAAGCAACCATAAACCTACGGTGGCGGGTATGGCAAGGTAGAGGGCTCCGCGCAGGCTGGCCGCCAGTGAAGCGAGCATCTCTCCGGTTTCGCCCCGGGCAGCTTGCGCGGAGAAGGTTGGAAACATTGCTGTCGCAATCGCCTGCGCGATGACAGCCTGCGGGAATGTGAAAACCTGGAAAGCAATCATCAGCGCGGAAAGGCTGCCGGCAGGCAAACTGGAGGCAATAACCGTGTTTACCCAGAAGTTGATCTGCCAGACTGACAGGCCTAACGCGCGGGGCAACATCAGGCGGCCGACTGCGTGCACGGCGGCGTTCTGAAATCCCATAGTTAGTTGATATTGTCCGTGGTATTGTCGTAACATTGGCAGCTGTATACTCAGATGTAGGGCGGATCCCAGTAACACTCCGAACGCGAGCCCGTGTATACCCCAGCGCGGGGTCAGCCAGACAGCGCCGGCAATGATGCCGGAGTTGTACAGCACCGGGGCAAGTGCTGGAGAGAGGAAATGATGCTTGGAATGGTGTACTGCCATCAACAGGCCGCTGACGCCGAACACTACTGTTGACACTAGCATGGTGCGCATCAGTGTGGCCGTCAGGGCCATTTGCTCCGGCGTGAACCCGGGCGCCAGGATATGCTTTGTCAGCCAGGGGGCCATCCACGCGGCAAGGGCGGCAAGCACGGTGGATAACAGTAGCACCCAGTTGATCGCTGCGCTTGCCAGTCGCCATGCCCCAGGCTGATCATCTTTGGTAAGTAGCCCGGTGAAAGTGGGAATGAACGCCGATCCGAGCGCGCCGCCGGCGATCACATGAAAGAGCAAGTCCGGCACGCGAAAAGCTGCGAAATACGCGTCCAAAACAGTACTTGTTCCGAACGCCCGATTGATGACTATTTGGCGCAGCAAACCCACAAGGTTGGCGGCGATGAAAGCAACCATAACTATTCCTGCGGCCTGGGCCGGGTGGCTATTCCTGCGGCCTTCTCTCATGATCCTCTCTGCACTCATGCGGGGGCGCCCGCGCGATTATAACTCAGTGAATCCACAAGGACAGCGGGGAGTGTTCCATGGTTTGCGTTCTCTGGACATGCGCTTAAGTACTGAGAGCCGGGAGGTCGCCCGGCTCTCATGAAAGGAGGAGAAGTGAAGCAATGTTGCAGTCCTAAGAACAAATTAAATCACACCCCAACGCGTTGGTCATGAGCGTTACCCTATGCTTAACCTACGCTAACACTACGAAAATCCTAAAATCGACGTTTTTTCCCGATATATGGGAGCAAGGCGGTGATTGCATCCGGTAAATAGCGGTATATGCGCTCCCGAGAACAAACGGGATCGAGTGTACCATATTAGGAATCATGGTATGGCTGTGGATGGAACAGAGCTTCGCGATTTGCTAAAACTGTGTTATAAAAAGAACCGACGCATGTATCCCTATACGCGGTGCACATGTTTTCAGTGGAGATGTGATGGCTGTCAAGACCGAAAAACCAATTGATGTAGCTGGCAAACTGCTTGTAGCTGGCATTCTCTCCTTCGTGGTGACCCTCAGTCTATTCGCTGGGAGCAGCTTCGCCGCCTCCGGGGATGCGGACGATGATGGTGTGCCGGACAGCGATGACAACTGCGGTTATGTGTCCAACGCAGATCAGGTGGATGATGTCAGCGCGTTTTTACTCTCAGGAGGTTACAATGAGTATGGCAAGGCTGTTCACTACCCACTGTGGGCGCCGAGTGACAAAAGCAAGACGCGCATCTTCGTGGAGAATGTTCTCAAGATATCCGGCACTGACTACATCTGGAATTCCGACGGAGATGTGGAGTGGATCATTGCGCCCACAGACAGCGTGTGGTTGGTGGTTCTGGGAGATGCTGATGGAGAGGGTGACAAATGTTCACCTAACCTCGGCGTTGACTTTGACGGCATCCCAGACAAAGCCGACAACTGTCCGTTGGTCTACAACCCGTATCAGGAAGACAGCTGGGGAACGGGTGTGGGGGATGCATGTGAGACCGTCGGATCTCCTCCTGCAGAGGTTTATCAGGTGTGGGCAAAAATGTATGAGCACGCCAATTACACGGGAGTGGAGGAAGTTATTCGCGTGAATGACGGACTGCTAAACGGAAATGCAATAGGTGACAACGCTCTATCTTCCATCAGGGTGGGCTCCCATACTGCTGTGTTTGTGTACACGCTGCCGAACTATGGCGGCACCAGCGAATTTTTCGGCAGTGACGATTCGGATTTCATGGACAACACTGTGGGCCACGATACAGTTTCTTCCATTCGCATGTTTAGCACTGCGCCAATTGCTGTGACCAAGATATCCATAGGAATAGATTTCTGGTCGGGAATCAAGGGGCACGTCGGCCTAATTCTCACGGCGGAGCTGGAATCTCTGGTAGCCTTCGGATCTGGGAGTGCGATCACTTTGCATCATGATTTTGTGGACAGCGTGCAGTCAATTACGGTAACTTACAATGGTAGTGGGGATTATGTGGTATCTACCACCAACCTTGATGGCTCTACCGGAGAGACGGCGCATTTTCATTACGATGGTATCATTGAGACAGCCACTGCTACCCCCACTGCGACTGTAGTTGCTACGGCAACTGCCACGGCTACTCCCGCTCCCACTGCCACAACTCAATCAAAAACCCTCGGAAGTTACACTATACAGAGCGGGGATTATCTCTTTAAGATTGCGGCACTATATGATACATCTGTGCAGGCGCTGGCTCTGGCAAATGATATTGCAAACACTGACCTGATTTTCATCGGACAAAAGCTTACAATTCCCTAACAGGCAGCGGGGCAGAGACGTTTTAGCGAGGGCTATTCGTGCCGACTCCCGTCGGGGAGCGTCGCTCCTACCAGCGTATTGGCGCTATCCAGCTGCCCGGGGGTCACCAGAGCGCCGGTCAAGTCGGCATCGACAAGATAAGCCCCTCGCAGGTCTGCTCCCCGCAAATCCACATCGGTCATGTTTGTACTATTGAGCACGGCATTCCGTAGGACGGCGTTCTGTAGATTTGCTCCCGAAAGATTGGCGTGGCGCATAAAAGCTCCGGTGAAATTGGAATCGCGCAGGTTTGCGCCTGCCAACACTGCATATTCAAGATCCGCGCCGGCTAGCCCAATTTCGGGTTTGTGGATACCGCTCAGGTCAATACCCTGCAGGTTGCAGCCCAGATTCTTGCCGGTCAGCACGCGCGTCAGGCTGTAGATGTCGGTATTGCCGATTGCGGCAATACCGACATACGCGGCAAGTACGATCGTCCCGCAAATTACTATGATCCATTTATCACGTGGTGCCCGTGTATTCATGATTACGCCTCGGTAACTGTAGATCATCTACGCGAACGCGGCGGGTCCGCGCGCAGGGGTTTTTAAACGTAAGGTCGCGGAATCAGAATGAGTCTAATTGCCAGGCTGTCGCCAGTAGTGCTATCCCTGCCGCTCCCAGTGTTGCGGCTACCCAGATTGCCCAGCGTGGTTGCTGACCATGAACCCCTTCCGTGGGCGCCGCAACGTTTTCTTCCACTTCCCTATCGCTGTCATGCGGTGGTGTATCATAAACTGGGTTAGCGTGTTGTTCATAGACGTTCTCATTTTTCCATTCCGTCTCTGATACAGTTTTCGCTGGCGTAGTGCTGGACGCCGCGTCATTTGATGATGTAGTGGGATGATTCGGAGTATGCCTTTGCCGCGCAGGTGGCCTGCGGTGCTTCTTGGCCTCTATCACCCAGGGGTCCCCCGGCGCGAGCAGTTGCGCTCTGCGAATGGCCCCCGAACGTTCTCTTGTGTTTTCGGCCACATCTGCAAGCCATTTCCAAGCTAGCAGCCTGCTAGGGTGTTTTTGGAGGAACTGCCGTATGCCGTTACGCGCGACTTCGGTTTCCCCAGATTCTGCTTGGGCGATTAACTCCTGTAAGTTGGTGGAGTCTGGATACATACCGTAACTATACATGATGATTCTGCTTGTGGCCACACGAATTGCGCATTCTTGGTATTTTGCTCTGGTACAATTCGTCTGTATGAACGTGAAGTCAAATGACATGTTCGCAGCCATTGCGGCCGAGTTGAAAATGGCCGCGAATGCTCGCTTCAGCGGTAACGAAGGTAAGGCTAGAGTTTGTGCGAGGCGCGCAGCCGGGTGGGCTATTCGTGGATGGCAGGAACGGCAGGGAATCCTCGAGGGAGTCACGTCGGCACACCGGCTTCTGCATGAAGCCTCTCTCGACCGGTCGTTTCCATCGCATATCCGTGCGGCAGCGGCGCATCTGGTTATGCGGATTACCGAAGACCACGAACTACCTATTAATGCAGATGTTTTGGATGATGCGCGGGTGCTGGTAGAGTTCTTTTTGGCGTCTGATGACGATCGTTACCACCCCCAATCCACGCGGCGAACTATGACAAAAAATGCCTGAGGTTCTTTCAACCGAGTCGGTATACGAAGGCCGTGTGTTCAAGGTGCGCGTTGACATGGTCAGAGCTTCGGGCGGCCAGACTGCGTTCTGGGACGTGATTGAAC
>CAUZCX010000059.1:0-8983 GCA_963578565.1 Anaerolineae bacterium | reverse complement strand
GTCGTGGAAGGGCGCCTGAAGCGTGCGCGCGGACGAGGTACGTTTGTAACCGAACCCTCTGTAGCGCTGCATCTGGTGCAACACTTTACTAGTCTGGCCGAAGACATGCAGGCGCGGAACATCCCCTTCTCCATCCAAGTGTTGGCAAAGAAAGTGATACCGGCCAAAGGGCGGTTGGTATCTAAGCTCGGAGTGCAATCTGGCGAAGACGTCTACTATCTGGAACGCCTGGGCGCGATGAACGACGAACCATTTGTGGTGGCCTTTTCCTATCTACCAGCCAGATTATGCTCAGCCTTGCTAGAAATAGACCTGACGGACAAATCGCTGTACGGCGTACTTGAAGGCAGCTACAGTTTGCATCTCGGATGCGCCTCTCGCACATTAGAAGCGGCCCGCGCAGACAAGTATGAGGCTAAGTTGCTACATGTCCCCCAAGGCTCACCCATTCACTTCATGCAAAGCCTGGCGTATCTCGAAGATGGCCGCCCGATTGAATACTCGCGCTTGCGGTTTCGCGGCGACCGCAGCCGGATTTCGTTTGAAGTAAAACGCAAGACCTGATCGAGTCACCGGTGTTACACATCTCTCACTACATTGAATGTTTGGACATTTTTCTATCAGAAATTCGCGCCTGCCAGATGTTTGCTCTTGCGAACGCCGTACAACGGAATCAGTGGACCGACTAAGTAAGTAATTGCAGAGCAGCTTATTATGAAGATCGAAGGTTCATTCACTGTAAAAGCACCCCTCCCCGCGGTGTGGGACTATCTGCTCAACATCGAAGAAATGTCTCAATGCATTCCAGGCATCAAAACACTCGAAACCATCGACGCCAATAATTATCACGGAACACTGCAGCTTACAATCGGCCCAATCAAGACAGCGTTCGGCGGGACGGCGACGCTGCTAGAGATTGAGCCTCCCCGTCGCTTGGTGGCCGCATTCGAAGCAGATGACAAGCGCCATGCATCCAAAGTCAAGGCCACATTCACCTCGGTTCTCAATCCCATCGCAGAGGGAACCGAAGTGACCTACACAATGGATGTGAATATCCGCGGCCGGTTAGCACAGTTTGGACAGGCCGTTGTCCAAAGTACAACAAAGAAAATGGTCGGCGTATTTAGCAGCTGCGTACAAGAGAAACTGAGTGGATGTGAGGCAGCATGAATTATAAGTTGTTGCAGCCGGACTCTTTGCCCGAAGCTTTGGGAGCGCTCGCTCAATATAGCGATGAGGCCAAAGTCCTAGCAGGCGGTACAGCCGTAGTTCTGTTTCTTCAACAGAGATTGATCGAACCGACGGCGCTGGTAAGCATTGGTCAAGTGCCCGATCTGGCTTACATTCGTTCAGAAACCAACGGCATGCACATTGGCCCACTGACCACATTGCGCGACATTGAACGCTCCTCGGTCGTGCAAGGTCGCTTCCCGCTCCTAGCTCACGCTTGTGGTGAGGTCGGCAACGTACGCATCCGTAATCAGGCAACTTTGGGCGGTAACCTTGCCGAGGCGGATTATGCCTCTGACCCGCCGACTGCACTGCTCGCGCTTGGGGCGCAAGTGACGGCCACCAGTGCAAACGCCACTCGCATTATACCGCTGGGAGACTTTCTCCTCGGCTTTTACACAACCTGCCTTGAACCCGACGAATTGATCACCGACATTTACGTTCCTGCATGCGCTTCGGGTAGTCGAATGATCTATCTGAAGTATAAGAGCCGTTCATCGGAAGATCGACCCTGTACCGGCGTCGCAGCGATCGCAGCGTTTGATGCCGAAACCTGTACGGATTTGCGCGTAGCGGTCGGCGCAGCCTGTGAAATACCAACACGGCTACCCACCGTGGAAAGTCTGGCACACGACGAGGTCTGGACTGATGACCTACTGCGCGAGATTGCGACCAGTTACGCGGCTAGCATCGAGACATTAGATGATATTCGCGGCTCGGCCTGGTATCGAACGCAGATGATTCGTGTCCACGTGCAGCGTGCACTGGAGGAGATTCGGAATGGCTATAGGTGAACCTGTCCCTATGCTCGATTCGGTCGCGAGGGTCAGTGGCACTGTTCCCTACGCGGCCAACTTGAAACTACCAGATATGCTGGTGGGTAAGGTCTTTCGCAGTAGCGCCCCCCACGCGCTTATTACTCGGCTCGATGTAAGCGCAGCCGAGCAGTTGCCGGGAGTGGCGGCAATAGTAACAGCTGCCGATTTCACCGGCGAGGACACGCCAAACTTACACTTTGGTTCAACTATTCAGGACCAGCCAATCATCGCAGACGACCGTGTA
The DNA here is from genome assembly GCA_963578565.1 of Anaerolineae bacterium. Taxonomy (GTDB): domain Bacteria; phylum Chloroflexota; class Anaerolineae; order Anaerolineales; family UBA11657; genus CAJWGI01. The sequence continues at coordinate 6,691 of CAUZCX010000059.1, read as the reverse complement.
CGTTTTATCGGCGAGCCAGTCGCTCTAATTGCAGCCGAATCGGATGGCATTGCTGACCAAGCAATGGATTTGATTGAAATGGAGTACAAAGAGCTTTCGGCTATTTTCGATGCTGAGGCGGCCATGCTGCCGAATGCACCCACATTACACGAGACCTTCCCCCAGAACATAATGCGCCACGCCAAGCTCCGCCACGGGGATATTGAGGCTGGCTTCGCAGTCGCCGATGAAATCATAGAAGAGATTTTCACCAGCCCCGTAGCTCAACAGGCTTCACTAGAACCCCAAGTGGCTATTGCGCAATGGAAAGATAACAAGCTGACGATTTGGACAGGCTCTCAGTCGCCCTACACTGTGCGCAGCGTACTGGCCTCAATTTTCGGTTTAGAGCCGGAAACCGTGCGCATCATCGTCCCACCGCTAGGGGGAGGCTTCGGGGGCAAGGGCAACATCCGTACACAGCCAATGGCGGCCGCCCTGGCGTGGAAAGTCCGTGGACGCCCGGTCAAGCTGGTGATGACACGTGCCGAAGAATTCTTAACGGTCACCAAACACGCCGCAAAAATAAAAATTAAATCCGGTGTAAAACTCGATGGTACATTCACCGCTCGCAAGGTCACCGTTTACTGGAACAGCGGTGCTTATGCTTCCTCGAGCGCACATCTGGTGCAGGCAGGCATGCTCCGCACCATCGGCCCCTACCGCATCCCAGCGGTGCATGTGGACTCCTATGGCATCTACACAAATCTGCCCATTGCTGCCGCCTATCGCGGCGCCATGAGTTCCCAGGGCGTCTTCGCGCACGAATCTCATATGGATACCATTGCCCACCGTTTGGGTGTGGATCCGCTTGAGTTGCGGAAGAAGAATTTGCTCCGCACAGATAATACTTTTGCCACCGGTGAGCCCCTGTCAGACGTCTATTTTCTGGATTGCCTGCAGGCGGTAGTAGACGGGGTTGGCTGGCACGAACCGCTTCCACGCAGGAACGGGTCTGTAAAGAAACACGGGCGTGGTACAGCAGTGATGATGAAAAACACAATTGCCAACTCTAGTTCAGAATGTCGGATCAAGCTTGACTCCGATGGCCATGTTGTCGTCTATATCAGTACGGTGGAAATGGGCCAAGGTGGACACACCGCGATGGCGCAGATAGCCGCCGAGGCATTGGGAATGCCAATCGAGGCCTTGTCCGTCAGCGGTCCGGATACAGCCAAGACGCCGCCAGACGCCCAGACTGCCGCTAGCCGCAACACCTACATGATGGGAAATGCTGTACTTGACGCTGCGGCCTCATTAAGAAAGCAGTTGGCTGTGGCAGCAGCACCGATCCTTGAGTGCCCTCTGGAGGATCTGTCTGTTGCGGATGGATATGTATTAGTGACTTCCCAGCCGCGGGAGCGCATATCCTATTCCGAGGTGCTGCGTACAAACAATGTCACTGCGCTGACGGCGATGGGTAAGTACACGACGAATGTGGGCGACCTTGATCCTGAGACTGGTCAGGGTATTTCTACGACACATTGGCATCAGGGCGCCGGCGCATGCGAGGTCGAAGTTGACACCAAGACCGGCAAGGTCACTGTGTTGCGTTACCATTCGGCTGCATTTGCTGGGCGGGTGGTTAATCCGATGTTGGCGGGATTGCAAAACGATGGCAATGTGATCTATGGTTTGGGGGCAGCATTACTGGAAGAGGTCGCTATCGATACCGGCCAGATCACCAACCCCAATTTTTCAGACTACATGCTCCCCTCATTTCTCGACATCCCAGTCGAACTCAAGAATGTATCTCTAGAAGTGGAGGGGAGCAGCTTCTACGGCATCGGAGAAATGACCTTGCCACCCGTGGCCCCGGCCATCGCGAACGCTATCTATGATGCCGTCGGCGTACGAATTCGAGACTTGCCACTGACTGCCGAAAGGGTATTGCGAGCTATCCAAGAACGAACTGATCATGGACAATAAAACTGTAACACTTCATGTGAACGGACAATCCCACGCACTTGAGATCCCGTCCGGACAGATACTGCTAGAAACGCTCCGGGAAGACTTGGACCTGGGCGGCGCGCGCGGCTCGTGTGGCATTGGTATGTGTGGCACATGCACGGTGTTATTGGATGGCAAGGCAATCAGCAGCTGCTTGATGTTAACGATCCAAGTTGAGGGAAAGCACATTACCACAATTGAAGGGTTGTCGCAGAATGGGGAGCTGCATCCAGTGCAGCAGGCCTACATTGACCATGGAGCGTTTCAGTGTGCCTATTGCACGCCCGGTCTCATTCTATCCACTGTAGCACTTCTCAATGAGCACGAGAATCCAGACGATGCCACTATCCGTGAGTATCTCTCTGGAAACCTGTGCCGCTGCGGCAGCTACGTGAACATTCTGAACGCAGTCCGTGCTTGTCGCCCAGTAGATGATCAAAGCCATTCTGTTTGATTTCAACGCTACGCTGATTAGCGCGCCGGCCTGGATGGCGCTTGAAACTCGGACCCTAGCGAGGGACGCCTTTAATTTCTTGGCCGCTCAGGGTCACATTGCGCCGCTAAGCGCCGAGCAACTTTTGAAAGCTGAAGCAGTTTTCGAGATGGCTCGTAAGACCGCCGACCAAACAAACCGGGAAACGAGCCATGTGGCTGACTTGATCGCAGTGATTAATGCACTTGGATACCAAAAAACAGTGTCACATTTGCTTGCAGAAGAAACGGTTGCCGTACTACACAGAAGTTGTATCCCGAATGTGAAGTTGATGGTGCATGTCGAGAAAACGCTGGAACTTTTGCAAGCTAAGGGCCTTCGTTTGGGAATCATCTCAAATGCCGCGTACGCCCCTTTCCTTATATGGACCCTAGAACATTTTAAGATACTGGACGTATTCGAGGAAGTTGTGGTATCGGCCGACGTAGGTGGACGCAAGCCCGGAGCGGAGATATTCCAAATGACGCTGGCTCGGATGCGGCTTAAACCGAGCGAGGTCGTCTATGTCGGAGATGATTTTCACAAAGACGTTGTGCCTTCCAAACAGCTAGGTCTACGCGCTGTCTGGTATCGCCCCGAGGGCGACGCATCCATACCCACTGGAGGCACGATCCCAGACGCAGTGGTTGTCGGACATGACGATCTCCCTACCTTAGCAGAACAATGGTTACTCCGCTGATTAAGGAGTTAGGATTAAAGGAAGGATGGGAGGATTGTATTCTGATTGAAAAGAGGGGAACCGTCGAGGGTGCCACTTAGCACGCAGATGGCCGGTGTGCCGGCGTCATTGCCTACCACAAATATGGCGAGAGTTCACCATTACAGTAACAAGCTTTATCCAAGATCAGCGGATATAAGTGGCCGAGCCTTCCACCTGGTGGTTGTGGCTGCAGGCACAACATAACGCTATATTGCGGCAAGCGCGGCTCCAACGGCACTGCCTAATTGAACAGGATATCCTAGATCAAGTAATGTCCGTTCTAGTGCTACTAATGCCATTTCAACATAAATCGGCTGCGCCATATGCCCCATGTGTCCAATGCGCACCACTGTGTCCGCCAACTCCTTGAGCGAGCCCGTTATCGCAATTCCATGGTTTCCACGCATAAGGTCAATTATTTGCTTTGGCGTGATTTCACTGGGGGCTATAAACGCAGTGACACAACTGGCCATTATTTCGTCACGCGCAGGCCACAGCCGTAAACCAAGTGCTCTTACGCCAGCGCGGCACATATTTGCCGCATGCGTGTGTCGGGCGAAACGAGCCTCAAGTCCTTCTTCCATAACCATGGTAAGCGCTTCGTTGACGCCATTAATTTGCGCCACGAAAATGGTGAAAGGGAAACGGCGCTGTTCCATCCATAGCTCCTTCCAATCCAGCAAACTCAGGTAGCCTCTACGCAATGGCGTTGGATGAGAACGCATAGCTTCCCAGGCACGATCACTCACCGCCATGAGCGCCGAACCAGGTGCCGCGCCGAGACATTTATGCGGCCCGGCAACGCAGATATCAACCCCCCACTCGTCCACCGGCACTGGCAATCCTGAAAAGGAGGATACGGCATCCACAATCGTAAGAGCACCGTATTTTTGCGCCAATGCACATATTTCCTTGACCGGGTTTAACGTTCCTGAAGGCGTCTCGCTGTGCACCACGGCGATGATGCGGACATCGCCTTCTTCCTTGAGAGTCTTCTCCACATCTGTCACATCAATAGATTCGTTGTAGGGCACTTTGATCTCTAGAGGGTCATGCCCACTGTACCGTTTGAAGTAGCGGGCGTAACCAGCACCAAATACGCCCGAAACAAGATTAAGGCATTTGTCACCTGGGCGCAGAGTGCAGGCACTCGCTGCCTCTAAACCAAGCACAGCTTCACCTTGCATTATAACGACGTCACCGCTAGTCTGATAGACTTTCCTGAGTTTTTCGGTGGTGTCATCAAAAAGGTCATGAAACTCAGGATCGTAATGGTAAAGGACTTGTCGTCCATAGGCTTGACGAATCCTATCGTGAATACTATTTGGGCCAGCTGACATTGTGACGAGAGTACCGTTACTTGTCTGTTTTGACATTATCCAAAACTCCTTACAGTAGTTTGGTTAACTCATCTACGGCATAGTATGGTAAATCACTGCACTTGCCGCCTCGCGACAACTGGAGCCCTTCTGCAGCATCTGTTACGGTCCCAATAGCAGTGCACTGCACACCCTCCGCCATCATCTTGTTGCATAGCTCATCTGAATTGCTTTCCGGAACCGCCATTATCAGCATTCCAGATGCAATTAAGCCAAATGGGTCCAAATTATATTCGGCACAAATGCGTTTAGTTTCCGTATATACCGGAACCTTCTCGGCTTCAATGATGAAACCAACTCCCGCCGCTGTCGCCATTTCATGCAGCGCTGAGGCAAGACCGCCTTCCGTAGCATCAGTCATCGCATGAACGAGGTTGCTGTCAGCCGCAATCAAAGCATCCGCGTAAACACTTATTCCCGGCTCGTGAAGGAACCTCCTTGCACGTTCAATGAACTCGGCCGAGTAGCCCTTACCCCGGAGGTCACCGGCCAGTTCACTTGCGATTATGGCGGTTCCCTCAACACCGAGCGCCTTCGTAACAAGCACGACATCGTCGACTTCCGCGGTACTAGTTGCCACAAGTGTTTCTTTTGGCACCTCACCCAGCAAGTGACCTACAACTATTGGTCTGTCAAGACCGGCTGTAACCTCGGTATGCCCACCTATCACCAACACCCCCACCTGACTGCTTGCAGAATGTATCTGCTGCAATATCTCCTCGACCATTTCCGGAGATGCTTTACCCTCCGGTAGAAGAATACAATTAAGCATCCAGCGCGGCCGCACACCGCGCACGACCATGTTGTTGACACATACATTTACAACATACCAGCCGATGTCGCTGGTAGCGAAGGTGATGGGATTGGTCTTCGTGACCAGGTAACGGTCTCCTAAATCCACCACCGCTGCGTCTTCACCAATTTTGGCCCCTATCACCACAGTTGCATCGGTGTCTGTATATTGAGCCAGTAATCCGGAGAGCAAGGACATATCCAGCTTTCCAACAGGTAGAGGTTTCGTCATTACTTTTCTCCGTACCCGAAATGAACAGTCAAGTCACACGCTTGCGGATTACCGCACTAAAGAAGTCCAATAGCCACACTACCAATACAATCGCCCAGAGCGCGGTCCCGGCTTGGTGATAGGCAAACATTTTCAAACGCTGATTCAACAGGTAACCAATACCTCCACCGCCTACAAATCCAATGATAGTAGAAATGCGAACGTTGATGTCCCAGTGGTAGACAGTATAGGATGTGTAACCTGGCATGACTTGAGGGATTACGGCATACAGAACCTGCTCTATATAGTTAGCGCCGGTCGCGGCCACAGCTTCAACCGGGCCAGGGTCAATGCTCTCAACAGCTTCCGAAAACATCTTGCCCATTGAGCCAATGGTAAAAACCGTGAGCGCCAGGACGCCGGCAAAGGGACCAAACCCCACCCACAGTCCGAAAATAGTCGCCAAAACCAGAGGCTCGAAAGTACGAGTAATGTTGAGGAACAGACGTGTGCTTTGATAAATTGCTCTGGTCAGCCGGCCATGGCGCATGATGTTCGCCGCACCAAGAAAACTGATCGGTACAGCTACCAGTGCGGCCAAACCAGTAGCGATAAGAGCCATGAACAGCGTCAACACAGTCGCATCGACTGTTTCTCTCAGCGCGGGACTTGGATGGATGCCTCTTCCTTCAACCCTGATCTCCGCCCGCAGCTTACTAGCTGCTCCAGCCTCAGCAGCCACAAGCGGGCGCACCTCGATCTCTGTCTGGAAATAGCCCTCCTTGTCAGCGGTGACAGACGCCGCGTGCAGCCGTTGATCGTGGATGCCTTGCAGGATCCAAAACAGCCGGACCTTAGAGCCTGGACGCAGGTCAATCCCCTCTACGACAATGCTGTCGCCGACCTCAGCGCAGGGTACCCCGGGCACAACGCGCGGCCCGTGATCGGGTAGCTCTGCTCTAGATGCGACGCCACAGGGAACAGAAAAGGTAAACTCAGTGCTACTTCTTGTAGTATCGTGCACAACTACGTCTGGGGTAACAAAATCGCGGATGAGCTCCAGACCACTGGGAAGCCCTGTGATAAAGGTGGAGACGTCAATGTCGGTCTTTCGCAGACTAATCACA
>CAUZCX010000058.1:0-9000 GCA_963578565.1 Anaerolineae bacterium | reverse complement strand
ATCCGGAGCGACCATTCCGGCGCGCGCACCGCCTTCAATGGACATATTGCACACAGTCATGCGTTCTTCGAGTGAGAGTGCCCGCATGGCTGACCCGGTGAATTCAAACACATGTCCGGTGCCTCCGGATATGCTGATTTTGGCGATCAGTGCCAGAATGATGTCCTTTGCCGAGACGCCGCGCTCGAGTGTGCCCTCGACACGCACCTCGAAGGTCTTGGGCTTTTCTTGCAGCAGACATTGGCTAGCAAGCACGTGTTCAACTTCACTGGTTCCGATTCCGAAGGCCAGCGCGCCGAACGCACCATGGGTGGAGGTGTGACTGTCACCGCAGACAATGGTCATGCCCGGCTGCGTGAGGCCAAGTTCCGGCCCGATGATGTGGACGATGCCACGCTGGGGCGAATCCATGTCGAAGAGCTCGATGCCGAATTCGGCGCAATTATCCGCTAGCTGTTGAAGCTGCGCTTCAGCCTGCGTGTCGGCCATGGGCAGCCCGAGCGGGGTGGTGGGTGTGGAATGATCCATTGTAGCAAGAGTGCGCTCGGGGCGGCGCATTCTCAGGCCGCGGTTTCGCAGCCCTGTAAAGGCCTGTGGTGATGTTACCTCGTGAATCAGATGCAGATCGACATACAATACAGCCGGAGAATCCGACTCTTGCACCACCAAGTGATTGGCCCAGATTTTCTCGAAAAGAGTGCGCGGTTTCAATGGCATCAATCAGGCATCCTCTCTAGTGCAACCGTCCGCCACTGCCGGTTTTTCGACTGGAAGTCCGAGTGCAACGAGTGCTTTGTTGAGCGCGTTCACGTATGCGCGAGCGCTGGCAACGAAAACGTCGGTACTTGCGCCGTGTCCGCCGAACGTCCGATGCTGAAATTGCTCGCGCTGCGGCGAGAGTCGCTGCGGCGCATCCACACGCTCCGAGTCCACTTGGATACGAACGGTGACTTCGCCGAGAGCGTCGATACCTTCGGTTACTGCGTTTACCTTATACTCCTGCAGTTCGTTGGGTAGCTGTACGATTGCATCAATGGCACTGTAACAAGCATCTACGGGGCCGGTACCGATGGCAGCTTGTTCATATCCTTCGCCGTCCGGGCCGATCATGCGAACAGAGGCGGTGGGCATGCCCAGTGTGCCGCACACCACCTGGGCATCCTTCAGTCGGAAGACTTCCGGGGGTTGATAAATCTCATCGGTGATGAGCGTCACAAGGTCGGCGTCGGTGACCATTTTTTTCTTTTCGGCCACGCGCTTGAAACGCGCGAACACGTCTTTTAGTTCCTCGTTGCTCAGATCGAATCCCAGTTCCTGCAGACGCACACGTAGCGCGTGCCGCCCGGAATGTTTGCCCAGTACCAGGGTGGACTGTGAAAGCCCCACGGTCTCAGGACGCATAATTTCGTAAGTCTCCTCGTGTTTGAGCATTCCGTCCTGGTGGATTCCGGCTTCGTGCGCGAAGGCATTCGCACCAACCACGGCCTTGTTGGGTTGCACCACTATGCCAGTGTATTTGCTCACCATGCGGCTGGATCGCGTGATCTGGGTGGTGTCGATCCCATGTTGAAGATTAAAGACCGAACGGCGAGTGTGAAGCGCCATCACTACTTCTTCAAGCGAGGTGTTCCCAGCCCTCTCACCTATGCCATTGATTGTCACCTCAGCTTGTCGCGCCCCGGCGCGGATGCCGGCCAGGGTGTTTGCTGTCGCTAGACCGAGGTCATCATGGCAATGCACTGAAACGATGATGTCTTCGATGCCCATGGTATTGGCGAAGATTCCAGCGATCAGTGCTCCGAACTCCTCCGGAGTGGTGTAGCCAACCGTGTCAGGGATATTGAGCGTGGTCGCTCCCGATTTGATGGCCTCGGCCAAAACCACATACAGAAATTCTGGGTCGCTTCTCCCTGCGTCCTCGGGGCTGAACTCTACATCCTCGCAATACTGTTTGGCATATGCCACCATGTGTTGTACCTGGTTGACCACCTCCTCAGGATCCATGCGCAGTTTGTGGCGCATGTGAATTTCGGAGGTAGCCAGAAAGGTGTGGATGCGAGGGTGGTCGGCGGACTGAATGGCCTCCCAGGCAGCGTCGATGTCCTTTTCTGAGGCGCGCGCCAGTCCGCAAATCACCGGCGGACGCAGGGAATTTTCCGCCCATGTATGCAATTCTTCCGCGCGGCCGATCTCAGCGGAGATGTGCTGCACGGCTGTCAAGTCGTCCGGGGATGCTATCGGGAAACCGGCCTCGATGATATCTACGCCCAGACGAACAAGCTGGCGGGCTACTTCAATTTTCTCAGTGCTGGTCAAGGTTGCGCCAGGGGATTGCTCGCCATCTCGCAACGTCGTATCGAAGAAGCGGACGTAATTATCCATGTCGTTTGTCTCGGATTCTTAACTGGGCACGGCGCGTGGTGGTCTCCTTGCGAACTGCGCGCTTTACTCTCCCGGCTTTATCGTTACCGGATTGAGAAATGGCATCATCTGGCGCAATTCCGCGCCAACCTTCTCAATCAGGTGGCCCTGCTCTTCGCTCCGTTTCTGATTGAACCACGGGCGTCCATTCTTGTTTTCTTCGATCCACTGCTCGGCATACGCTCCGCTCTGTATATCTTTCAGAATTTCCGTCATTGCTCCGAGAGTATCCTCAGTCACGATACGTGGTCCGGAGACGTAATCGCCGTGTTCCGCTGTGTCGGAGACTGAGTAGCGCATGTAGTTCAGTCCGCCACGGTAAAGCAAATCGACAATCAGTTTCAATTCGTGCATGCACTCAAAATAAGCGACCTCAGGCTGATAACCGGCCTTTACCAGTGTCTCGAAGGCGGCTTTGACCAGCGCGCTTACGCCACCGCAGAGGATAGTTTGCTCTCCAAAGAGGTCTGTTTCGGTTTCCTCGGCGAATGTGGTCTCCAGGGCGCCGGCGCGCGTCACTCCAATTCCCCAAGCATAAGACAGCGCGACCTCCCGCGCAGCGCCGGAGGCATCCTGATGTACCGCCAGCAGGCCGGGTGTGCAGCCTCCTTCTAAAAATGTCTCGCGTACGCGGTGGCCAGGGGCTTTGGGCGCAATCATGCTCACGTCGACCTCAGCAGGCGGCACGATGGTATTAAAACGGATGTTGAAACCGTGGCCGAACATCAATGTCTTACCCGGAACGAGGTTCGGCTCGATGCTCTCAGTGTAGATTGCCGGCTGTGCAGTGTCAGGAGCCAACAGCATTATTAGGTCCGCCCATTCGCAGGCTCCTGCCACTCTCATGACCTCCAGACCATCGTCTTCAGCCTTGGTCTTGCTCTTGCTGCCCTCGTGCAGTCCCACCGTGACTCTCACCCCATTGTCGTTCAGGTTCTGGGCGTGGGCATGACCCTGCGAGCCGTAGCCAATCACGGCCACATTTTTTCCTTTTATGATGGATGGATCAGCGTCGCTGTCGTAATAGATGTTTGCCATGTTTCCTCCAGTCGTCTGTTTGGTATAAAGCTCGTGCGCTCCACATCATCCGCTGGTTACCCGATTCCCGTTTGTAACGGCTGCTACGGGGGGCGGATCCAGGGAGACATCATCGCTGCCGCGCAACATCGCTACCATGCCGGTGCGCTGTACCTCAACAATTGTGAACTGCTCCAGCATACGTAACAGGCGGCTGACCTTCTCGACCGTTCCAGTGATTTCAAGTATCAGACTGTGCGGGGAAGCATCGATGATGTCTGCGCGGAAAATGTCTGCTATTTGCACAATTTCGCTGCGGATGGCACTATCGGCCCTGACTTTTATCAGTGCTAACTCGCGCGCCACCGGTCCCTTGTGCGTCAGGTTATCGACGCGCAGTACGTTGACTAACTTGTACAGGTTCGCCTCGATGCGGCGGGCGATTCCTTCCTCGGTTGCATTTACTACGATCGTCATGCGGGAAATGCCTGGGAGGTGGGTATGGCCGACAGCAAGGGATTCGATGTTGTAAGTGCGTCTCCGAAACAGCGATGCCACTCTATTGAGTACACCTGGTTTGTCTTCCACGTACGCGATTATTGTGTGTAACATTTTCGCCCATCTATGCGTTTTCAGGTTTTGGTCTGCGAATCATGTCATGCAAGTTGGCGCCCGTGGGCACCATTGGATAGACTGAATCTTCCTTTTCCACTACGAAATCAATTACCGTGACACCTGGCGTATCCCGCGCGGTGCGCACGGCATCCGCAACCTGTTCGCGTTTTTCCACGCGCACGCCCTTCGTCCTGTAGGCTTCGGCGAGTTTCACGAAATCAGGGTTCAGCAGGGGTGTGGCGGCATATCGGCCGTCGAAAAAAAACTCCTGCCACTGGCGCACCATACCCAGATATCCGTTGTTAATGATAGCAATGTTTAGGTTCAGTTTCTCTTGAACACAGGTGATCATTTCGGCTGCAGTCATCTGGAATCCTCCGTCTCCGCATACCACCCAGACTTCTTTTTCCGGACAGGCTATTTTCGCACCCATCGCCGCCGGAAGTGCGAAGCCCATGGTTCCTAGCCCTCCTGAGGTTATGAGCGAGCGTGGCTTATCGTGTGGATAATATTGCGCCTCCCACATTTGGTGCTGCCCGACGTCGCTGACCACAAGTGCATCTCCTTCAGTGAGATTCCAGAGGTCGTGAATGACGTGCGCGGCGTATAGATGTCCCATGTCAGGCATGTCCTTGATATCCCGCACAGCAGAATCATCCTTGAGCGCATCGATTGAGCCCAACCATTCTTTGTGCTGTCCGTTTTTGGTCAGTGGAAGCAATTGCTCCAGTGTCTCGCGTAAATCTCCCACGATGGCTATATCAACCTGTACGTTCTTGTCGATTTCCGAGGGGTCAATTTCCAGGTGAATTTTGCGGGCGTTCTGCGCGTAAGTAGCCAGGTTGCCGGTCACGCGGTCGTCAAAGCGCATGCCGAAAGCGAGCAGCAGATCGGCCTGTTGAATGGCACTGTTGACCCAGGATTCTCCGTGCATGCCCATCATGCCCAAATTGAGTGGGTGCGAAGCCGGGAATCCGCCGATTCCCAACAGCGTTGTCGAAAGCGGAATGTTGGTGCGCTCCACAAATTCACGCAATGTGGTCATCGCACCGGAGGTTATCACACCGTGTCCGGCCAAAATGAGCGGGCGCTTGGAACTGTTAATCATGTCCGCAGCGCGTCGGAAGGTCTCCAGGTCTGCGCGGAGGTCGGGGCGGTAACCGGGCAGCTGCACTGGAGCGTCATCCCACTCGAAATTGGTCTCGGCAATCTGCGCGCTCTTGGCGATATCGACTAGCACCGGCCCAGGTCGTCCGGAGCGGGCCACGTAGAATGCCTCGCGCAGCGTGTACGCCAGTTCATCCACCTCTGTGACAAGGTAGTTGTGTTTGGTAATTGGGAGCGTGACCCCGGTCATATCAGTCTCTTGAAACGCGTCCGTGCCAATTACGGACGCGGGAACTTGTCCGGTGATACAAACAATCGGGGATGAATCCAGCATCGCTGTCGCTATCCCCGTTACCATGTTAGTAGCTCCGGGTCCGGAGGTGGCCATCGCCACGCCTACTTTCCCTGAGGCGCGCGCGTATCCGTCTGCGGCATGCGTGGCGCCCTGCTCGTGGCGGGTGAGAATGTGGTGTACCTGGTAATCGAGCATAGCGTCATAGATTGGCATGATTGCTCCGCCTGGATAGCCGAAGATGTGCTCTACGCCCTCGCGCACAAGCACTTCCATGGTTATCTGTGACCCACTCAGTTTCGGCATCTTCAATTCTCCTGTCACCCCTGCGCTTTCCCGGGATTCCCCCAACTGCAGTTACATCCGATGGTAGCCCACAGAAGCAAAAGAGCCGCTCCAGTGTATGGGGCGGCTCGTGTCTTGCTCTCGCTTGGGCCTGGGTGTTAGTGTTGGATCACCCTGGCCAGTGCCGTCCCGCGCGCCTTTGGCTCCTCCACAATAATGAGGAGAAAGACTATGACTAGCAGGACAAGGAGTGTAAAGGACATTTCCGTGCAGACGTTTTTGTCTTTAGATTAGCAAGTCTACTGCAAGCGGGTGGTAATGTCAAGGTGAGAATCACGGCTCGGCCCTTTCGATTAATCTGATTGCGTCAGGTTCAATCGCCCAGAATCGCGCGTGCAACCCTGCGCATGCTTGTTTGTGTGCGCCGGGCCCGTGCCTGGATAGAAAGAAACGCCTTTTGTTCGCTCATGCCCATGCGCATCAATTTTCCCTTTGCTCGGTCAATAAGTTTACGCGTCTCTAGCGCCTCTTCTAGTTCACTCACGCGTAATGAGAGTGCCTGAGTTTCACTGAAGCGCTCAGCCGCAACACTTAACGCAGCCTGCAGTGCGGGCAAGCGCACCGGATGGGACACGCAGCCGTAGACCGGTAGAGCCGAAAGGTCAGCAACCGGGTCGGAAGTGGAACTCTTTACCAGCAATAAGCTCGGAATTCGGTGCGGACGGGCCAGTTCCGGCCCATGTCGCAGGCGATCGGCAAAGGGCAGTTCGCTTGCCAGAATGGCCAGGTCGCATGTGCGTTGCCGTGCCACGTTCATTGCCTCGCGGCCATCGGCAGCCGTCGTTATTGTGTGACCGAGCTGTTCCAGCATGCCGCGCAATTCCCGGCGTGTGCTGGAATCGTTTTCAGCGACTAAAATGTGCATAGCGATGCATTGTTCATAGGATCCTATTGTATGGCAAGAACCAGCACCAGCCAAGACTGTGCTTACCGGTATAATCGGCTTGGATAAACGCCATGAATTCTGTGGATCTAGAACAACTGTTGAATGAATCGCAGGCAAAGGATATTTTCAATCAGGTTGACTTTGCCGACCGGAAAGTGGCGCGGCGATGCCTGCAAAGTATGGCAACCGCACTGGAAGATCCGCAGGCTCTCTCCTCAGCTTTGCGGCCTCTGTTGCGAGCACTGCGCTCAGCTGCGGATGCGGACGGAGCGCTGGTTAATATGGAGCGCTTCACGCAACGGGTATCCGACCCAGTAGCACTGTGGGAATACTTGTGCAGCAACCAGCGCGTGATTGAGAACCTGGTCACTCTGTTTGCCGGCAGCCAGTTTCTGGCGGAAATTCTGCTGCGTAATCCCGATTACGTGGAACGTTGGGCTGAACACAAGAGGCTTGCACAACCTAAAAGCGCATCCCGTTTTTTGGACGACGCCCGCGCGGTACTATCTGGTCTCGAGAGCAGTGAGGGGGAGGTCATTCCACTGGTTAAGTACGATGCGCTGCGGCTCTTCCAGCGCAAGGAGTTGCTTCGTATTGGTACCTGCGACCTTCTGGATCTTTTCGATCTACCCACGGTAGTTGGGCAACTCTCAAGTCTGGCGGAAAGTCTGGTAGCCATCTGTCTGGAGCTGGTTTCCACCAACACTGGTGTGGCTGCAGATGACTTCGTGGTAATTGCGTTGGGCAAATTGGGAGGAGAGGAGTTGAACTACAGCTCGGACGTTGATCTGCTCTTCCTGGCGTCCGAAAATGCGATGCGATTCCAGCGGTTGAGCACACGCCTGATTGAGGCATTGGGACGGGTGACCGAGGAGGGTTTTCTCTACCGCGTGGACATGCGTTTGAGGCCGTGGGGCAGCAGTGGCTCGCTAGTGACTTCGCTGCCAGGATATTTGAAGTACCTGCGTGAGCATGCCCGCAGTTGGGAAAAACAGGCACTGCTGAAGGCGCGCCCGATTGCTGGTGACCTGGTTCTGGGGGAAGACATGTTACAGCAGGCGCAATCACTACTGTACGCAGCTGCCCCCGAAATGGTGCGCGCTGCCGTCCACGACATGAAGCAGCGTACCGAATCACACTTGCGGAGCCGCGGACGCGTGTGGGGACAGGTGAAACTTGGCGTCGGTTCCATCAGGGATGTGGAGTTTATCACTCAGTATTTGCAGTTGGCTCATGGCGCATCCCAGACGAGTATCCGTAGCCATAATACTATAACATCGCTCGCACTTTTGGGCTCGCATGGCCTCCTGACGCATGACGAGCAGCGTGTACTGAGCGAGGGATACGTCTTTATGCGCACCATTGAACACCATTTGCAACTTATGCACTATCAGCAGACCTATGCGCTACCGGAAGATGTCGAGGGCCTAGCCTCGTTAGCCGCCCGGATGGGGTTTGCACATCAGGAGGCGCGCGATGATTTCATAGCGCGCTATCAAGAACACAGCACCTCTATACGCCGAGTGTATCTCTACCACTTTGAGGGCGATGAAAGTGGCTTGCCTCCTGCAGAGGCTGATAAGCCGGTCTCAGGAAGCGTTAGTATGGAACGGCACGTGGCGCGTATGGCACCTTCCTACGCGCAGACTTTTGACCGTGATGAAATCAGCCTACATGCTGTTCTGAGCGAACGCCTTTCGTCGGAAAATCTGGTTGAAATTAATGCCATACTGCTCGATGACGGTCACTGGCGTGTGACCATGGTTGGCTACGATTACGTTGGCGAGCTTAGCCTTATATGTGGCTTGTTGTTGGTGCACGGATGGAATATTGTCGATGGCCACGTGTTTACGTATGAGCCATATGCCGGCAGTGTGCGGCGGCAGGTGAGCGGCGAAAGACGCTCGAAAATCGTAGATGTTTTCACCCTGAAGCGTGTTGCTGCGCCCGCTGGGAGCACGCCGGATGCAGTTGACTGGAATGAGTATCAGTGCGAGTTGGCCGGTCTGATTTCTCTTATGGAAGTGGGCGATCGGGAGGGTGCACAGGGGGCGCTCGTGCGGCGGGTTGCGAGCACGCTCCGTGACATGCCCGATGAGAGCGAGCCATTGTATCCCATCGATATAGAGTTCGACAACCAGGTTTCCGCACGGTACACCGTGCTGAACATTGACGCACCAGACACGGTTGGTTTCATGTACGAGTTTGCCAACGCGCTTGCCCTAAACGGTGTGTACATCGCGCGCGTGGAAGTTGCCTCAGTGGGAGACCGCATTAGTGATATTCTGTACGTCACCGAAGCGGGCGGAGCCAAAAT
>CAUZCX010000057.1:0-9153 GCA_963578565.1 Anaerolineae bacterium | reverse complement strand
CCTGACCGACCAGCCCGTTATGCAACGGGCCCAGCACACTGATTGCATCCAGCCGCGCAAGGATTATTTCCGGAGCTGCCTCCGAAAAAATGTGCTCTATCTCGTGCCGGATGCGGTCACCACTCACTCTTTCCAGAAGCGGAAGCGCCATCTCCATCAACTCCGCACTCTGGGGGTCAATCTGAAAACCGAGGCGCTGCTCCAGACGCACAGCACGCAGCACGCGCGTGGGGTCATCCACAAAGCTTCGGGAATGCAGCACCCGCAAGCGCTTGTCTTCAAGGTCCTTCAGCCCGCCCCAGTGGTCCAAAAGTTCACCGAATTGGTGCGCCTGTAGGCTTAGCGCAAGTGTGTTGATGGTGAAATCGCGCCGGTACAGGTCCAGTTTAATACTGCCGCGTTTAACTTCAGGAAGTGCCGACGGCCGCGCGTAAAACTCGGTCCGCGACGAAACCAGGTCAAGAGACGGCAGCCCTGTCTCTGCCTTCAGCGCTGCGGGCAGATGCCATTTTGCAGTGCCGAAGCGCCTGTGTTCCGTCACCCGCCCGCCGTGGCTTTCCTCCAGCGCCCGAGCCAATTTTATGGCGTTGCCATCAACTACTAGATCATAATCAACACTCGCGCTTTCCAGTAGCAAATCACGCACAAACCCGCCCACCAGATAAAGATCGCACCCCTGCGATTGCGCCGCAGCGCTAAGGGTGTGCAGCAAGTCCATGTGGGACGGCGAAAGCGCGTACTTCAGCAGGTTAGCAATGCTACGCCGTCCGCGAGTCGGCGGAAGCGCTAGCTCCTTTATTTGGTCGGTGCTTGCCACTACACCCACAATTTCACGATCTCGAGAGTCAAAAACAAATACATATCGTCACCATTACAAGCCTGTGCCGGCTAAGAGCATTATACAAGGCAGCACAGCATGAGCAACCGCAGATACAATCACCGCCTACTAAAAGAAGCCACTTATCAGGAAGGCAAACGGTTTAGAGGTACTACACACCTGTATAGTATGATGCGCTTAGTACCACATTAGATTGAGCGCTCCTTGGCCAGGATCTCACGTAGAAGCACCTGACGGGCTCTGCCGCTAAGTAGCTCTAGACGGCGCACTCCCAGCGGATCAATTTCGTTGCGCAGCAGGAACAACTGCTCTGAGGTGGGAGACAGAGTTTCGGGAAGCCCAGGGATAATGTGTACTTCGCATCCGGTCTTCACCAGTACGCGTTCAACCCCTACGCCAGGATGTAGGCTGGTGAGGCGCAGCTGCCCATGCGCGAAATCGAACTCACCAAGATTGGTGACGAGATAACGCGGCCCACTGCCACGTGTCCGTTTAGATGAATGCCCCAGACCGGAGCAATAATCTAATTTCGGCACAAACACAGCGCGCGAGTGCCGCGGCACATAAAGATAGGACAGCGTAGTCACCGGCGTCACATCCGGAATACCGCCGGAGCCGGGCAACCGCAACCGCGGCCTCTGGTAAGTTCCCCCGATGGCAATGTTGTTAAAATTGCCCGCCGCATCCATCTGGCCAGGCCGAAAGAATTCCTTCAAATGATAGCGTGGCAGCACCTCGGCGACTACCCGGCCAAAACCGAAAGAGTTTATGGCGCGTTCCAACCACATCCCCTCCACACCCGCCAGTCCTAGCGGCGCCCAATCACTGCAAAGCCCCTGACCGATTGCCGAGGTAAACATCAATTCGGGCGCATGAGTACATTTTGCCAGCAGGTAACCGGCCACCACTAACGGGGTGGCTATACCCTGCGCCACCACCTCGCCATCATCAATCTGGCGGGCGATGCAAGAACAAATCAGTTCGTCTAGGGTGAAATCCACTCTTATTGGTCGTTCGGGTTCGCTCCGCGCTGTAAGCACGATTATAGCACGCCGCGCAGCCAGCTCGCACCGACTCGGTTATAATCGCCGCGTGAAAACCCGCCGCTACTTGCCGGCAATGGTAATCGGATCAGCAGTATTGCTGTTGCTCTGGAAGCTCGCGTTCACCAACCTGATCCTTGCGCGGGGAGACACCTACTTTTATATCTATCCGTACTGGGAACATCGCGCACGGGCGCTATTGGAAGGCCAATTACCGCTGTGGAACCCGTATCTTTTCATGGGTGCGCCCTTTCTGGCCAACCCGCAGGCCGGCGTACTCTATCCCCTGAATTGGCCACTGTTGCCTTTCGCAATTCCCATCGCAGTGAAAATCGCCATAATCGCGCACATTTTTATCGCCGCAGCCGGGGTGTTCATGTTAGCGCGGCGTGCGCTTAACTTGAGTACCGCCGGGGCTACGCTGGCCTCACTGTTATTCGCGCTGGGAGGCCACCTGAGCGGCAAGGTAGAACAGGTGAACCAACTGCAGGCACTGGCCTGGCTGCCCTGGTTGTTGCTGGCTGCCCACCTGCAGGTCTCCGGCTCCTCCGCACTAGAACGAACCCGTGCGGGCCTGGCATTTGCCGGTGTACTAGCACTGCAATTCCTGGCCGGACACACGCAGACTACGTTCATTGCGCTGCTGGCCGCCTTACTCTGGTCGGTGACGGCGGTTCTCGGAGACAGCGACCGCCTTGATCGGCTTTCCACGATGCGCCGTCTACTTCCGTTGTTCCCTTTCACGATAATGGGCGTCCTAATCGCGGGCGCACAGCTGCTTCCAGCTTTAGAGCTTGTGCGCAACTCGCTCCGCAGCACAGGCCTCCCACTAAGCGACGCGGTCTCATTCTCGTTGCACCCCCTACTGCTTGGGCGAGCGCTCCTGCCCTCCTTCAGCCGCTCGCTCTTCAGCGAGTTCATAGGCTATGTCGGCATATCCGGGCTGCTGCTAACACTGGCCGGCCTCGTCGTACTAGTTAAAAATAGTACAGAGCGCGCGCGCTTTCTCCCTGCGGCATTGCTAGCATGCTGCGGTCTCTTCCTAGCCCTGGGAGCTTACAATCCCCTATATTTGCCACTGGCAAAGTTCGTACCTGGGTTCGACCTGTTTCGAGTGCCCGCCCGCTGGTTGGCGCTTTGGGCATTGGGAGCCGCACTGCTAGCTGGCTTGGGATTTGAGCGCATCGCCACATTCCCAAAACTTTTTCGGCGCCGCCTGGCGCTGGCCTTATCGACCTGCACATTAAGTTTGGTCACCCTGGCTTTCGTCAGCACCGGATTAACGGTGGCCGGCGAGACGGGTCCACTACCTACCCCGACTTATATAGACGCCACCGCATGGGCACTGGCGCTCTCCTGTGCACTGGCGGCGCTCCTGATTAACACCCGCATCCGCATTTTACTGCCGCTTTTGATTGCCATCGAAATAGTTTTTGCCTCATTTCAGCTTCCGCTGAACAACCTAACTACAGGCAATGCCTACACTAGCGTGCGAGCACCAATGACACAATTGCTGCTCCACCGCGATGATTTACCAGTACCTGCCCGGATGTTTTCCATGTCCCCCTTACTTTTCGACCCCGGCGATTTGGCAGATATGCGTACCAATTTACGAATGACCCTGCCGGAGCCAGCCGTGACTGTCGCTATCGACGCATTAAAAGCTAAAGAGGTACTTTCCCCGAATCTTCCACTCGCCTGGCGCATTCCGGCCGTGGATGGTTACGGTGGAGGCGTGCTTCCATTGCGTACCTATGCGCAGTTTACAACGCAGTTCACGCATGATCATGAATTGTCCGAGGACGGACGCCTGCGCGAAAGAGTCATAGACACCCCTGCGAACTGGCTACTAAACATTACCAACACGCGCTGGCTCCTGACCGATAAAGTCGAAGATATTTGGCTTAATGACGTCTTTTATGACCTACAGTTCCAGATTGCGCTGCCATCAGGGGATAGTACTGCAATGCTAGTAGAGCCCACTTTTCAGGCCACAGCAGTAGGGCTCGTGCTGTCCGCGCCGGAAGTAGAAAACGCCCGGCTCGGCCAACTACACCTAGAGTTATCCGATGGCTCCAGCCGCATCGTCCCCATCTCTGAGGCATTCGCTACTGGCGGGGGCCACATCCTGCTGGGCGAACCGATGAACCTTACATCGGTCAGAATACAAAGTGCCATTGATGACCTGGAAGTGCGCGGGGCGGCCGTAATAGATACCCGTAGCGGAGCCTTCATCACGTTGACGCTAGGCCCTTACCGCATGGCGCATTCCGGCAATGTGAAAATATATGAGAATCTGAACGTCTTTCCGCGCGCGTACCTTGTTCGCCATCTTCCGCTCACCGCCGACACTCACCCTATCGGGCACGCGCTAATACGCACGTATACCTCCCACCACATCGTGGTTGAAACAGAATCCCGCGATGCCGCAACGCTTGTGCTGGCCGACGCGCATTACCCAGGCTGGCGCGCAACCGTAGACGGTAAGCCCACCCGTATCCAGCCGGCAAACGCATTTTTCCGCTCTGTGAAGGTGCCGTCGGGTAGCCACCAGGTGGTCTTTGATTATCAACCCCTGAGCTTGCGTTGGGGGTTATGGGTAAGTACGATAACGTTGTTGCTTTGGGCTTTTGGACAGAGGCTCACACGGCGGCACGCACGTCTTTCAGATTAAGCTGTTTCCGCTCACGGCCCTGCCACTCATCCTTCTCAAAGGCAAAAGCCAAGTCAACTTTCACGGGCCACTGGGGCAACCGATGCCCGAGCCAGAAGCCGATTGCATCAAGTTGCACGCCACTGTCCGCCCGCACCTTCAATTTCAGGTGCGCGTCGTTTGTTCCCACAGCACGCTTTTCCAATACCTGAGCATCACGCCAAATAAAGAGCGGAGGCGGGTTTCCATGGCCATAGGGCTCGAAATATTCCAACTGCTCCGCCAGCCGCGCGGTGAGATCAGAAGAGCGCACCGACGCGTCGATAACCAATGTCCGACGCAAATCCTTTTCGCTTAATTGATCCTCCGCGATCTGCCGCAGTCGACGGACAAACCGCGCCCAGTTCCGCTGCGCCAATGTGAAACCGGCAGCTGCCGCGTGCCCACCGTGTTTTAATAGCAAATCCTCGCACTGCATCAATGCCTCGGCGACATGAAAATCGGGAACGCTGCGGGCTGAGCCGGTTATCAACCCATCCCTACTCTGTGCGACCACAACAGGGAGTTGGCGCTGCTCACACAGGCGCGAGGCCGCCAGCCCAACGACGCCGACGTGGAAGTCCGCGTGCTCAGCGAGCAAAATAAGCGGGTCATCTCCCCCAGCCTGCTCTAACGCTATTTCCAGCGCCCGGTCAGAAATTTCTCGCGTTAGCCTCTGGCGCACTCGGTTGCGCTCATTCAGCTCGACCGCAAGGTGGGTTGCCTCTTCGCGATCTTGCGTGGCAAGCAGCCGCAACGCATCCATCGCACTACCAAGTCGACCGGCGGCGTTTAGGCGCGGTCCAAGCTCAAAACCAATCGTGCGCGCCGAAACAAGCCCTTTATATCCCGCAGCCCGCAGAAGCGCCGTCACACCCGGCCTTGGCTTGGCATTCAGTTGGTTCAGGCCTGCGTACACCATCGCGCGGTTTTCACCGTGCAGCGGGGCGAGGTCAGCCACCGTGCCCAGCGCCACCAAATCCAAAAACTTGTCGGCCAAGATTCCACCCTGCGCAGGGGTGCGGCGTTCCAGCAATGCAGCTGCAATTTTATATGCGATTCCCACAGCGCAGAGAATCTGCTCAGGATAGGAGCAATCGGCCCGCTTGGGATTAATCACCGCGACCGCCGATGGCAACACCTCGCCCACATGATGATGGTCGCTGATTATCAGATCAAGCCCAAGCGTGCGCGCGTGTTCGGCTTGCTCAAGGTCGCTCACCCCGCAATCAACTGTAATCACAAGACGCACGCCCTTAGCATGCAAGTCCTCGAGCGCGGTGTTGTGCAACCCGTAGCCTTCTTCGCGGCGCCGCGGAACGTATGGGCACACGTCCGCTCCAAATGCCTCAAGCAGCTCGAGCAGCAACAAGGTGGCGGTCACCCCATCTACGTCGTAATCCCCGTAAACGGCGATACGCTCTCTTGCATCCAACGCCGACAGAATCCGCTCCACCGCGGCATCCATGCCAGCCAATTGAAAAGGGTCACGCTCATGCGCGAATTCTCGACGCACAAACGCCATCGCCTGCTGCTCGCTACGCAATTCACGATTCCAAAACAGCTGCTGCAGCAGCGGCTCATCCCGCCAGCGCGAAAGCTGCTCGCGAGCTAGCACCGGCATCTTATCCTTAACTACCCATTTATTATTCATTGCTTCCCTGAGAAAGCGAGCATTGTAGTTTATTGGTGCGCGCGTTACAATGGACACATGACTCGCTTAGTCTTCATGGGCACTCCAGAATTCGCAGTTCCGTCCTTACGCACTCTGGCAGCAGAACACGATGTGACGGGAGTGGTCACGCAACCAGACCGGCGCGTAGGCCGCGGCCTGAAACTCAAAGCCGCCCCCACCAAAGCAGCTGCCCAGGCATTAGGCCTGCCGGTCATCACACCCACGAATCCGCACGAGGCCACCTTCCTCAGCCAGATAGCCGCCTGGAAACCTGACCTGATTGTGGTAGCGGCCTACGGACATATACTTCGTCCCGACCTGCTCGAGCTGCCTGTTAGTGGTTGCCTGAACGTCCACGCATCACTGCTGCCACTCCATCGCGGAGCAGCCTCGGTAGCAGCTGCCATACTTGCCGGCGACACACGTACGGGTGTAACCATTATGAAAATGGACTCCGGAATGGATAGCGGCCCAGTGCTGGCACAGCGCGAAACAGCAATTGATACCGGGGACACGACCGGAGCACTGACCGCCGATCTTGCCACGCTCGGAGCACAATTGCTACGCGAAACCATTCCCGGTTACTTGAGCGGCAAAGTCAGACCCAGGCCTCAGGACGACGCACTGGCCACATACGCGCCGAAACTGAGAAAACATGATGGGAGGCTGCATTTCAGCCATTCTGCGGTCGAGCTGGAACGACAGGTACGCGCCATGCAACCGTGGCCTGGTGCCTTCGCACTCCGTAGCAAGAAACCTTTCAAGGTACTACGAGCGCAGGCTGCGTCGGGCAAGGCTCCGCCCGGAATCGTAATGCTCGATTCAGGAAACATAGCGGTAGGAACCGGCACAGGGTTGCTTCGCCTGCAACGTATTCAACCGCCCGGAAAACGAGCCATGACCGCCGAGGATTACGCCCGGGGCGCGCCTGATTTCGTCGGAGATACACTTGAATGACCCCCAGAAGATAACTTGAAGGTACAATTTGTTAGTACTAACCTGAAAGGTGTTAGCGATCCATTAGCAAAAACACAGGAGGTTCTGATTCATGGATATTAGAAAAGCACTCACCGCAGAGTTCATTGGTACATTTGCGCTGATTTACATCGGTGCCGGAGCGAGCGCGCTGGGAGTAGGCGGGCTGGTGGGCGTGGCGCTGGCACATGGTCTGGTCATCGTGGCTTTCGCGTACTCCTACGGTCACCATAGCGGTACCCATATCAATCCGGCGGTCACCTTCGGCATGCTGGTAGCTGGGGAGATATCACTCGCCGATGCTATCCGCTACTGGGTAGTCCAGTTCGCCGGTGCCACTATGGCATCATTTGCGCTTTCAGCATCACTTCGAGGATCCGGGGTGGTCGGGCTTGGCGCGACCACTTTCGATGCGGCCAGCTTGACGCCCTCCCAGGCCCTTCTGATTGAAGCAATACTGACGTTTTTCCTTGTCAACACAATTATGAACGCAGCAGTCAGCCGCAAGGCCGGCAGTCTGGCTGGGCTGGCAATCGGACTCACGCTGGTGTTCTGCATCCTGATGGGCGGCCCACTGACAGGCGCATCGCTAAATCCGGCGCGCACCTTCGGGCCTGCGCTGGTCAGCGGAGACCTGAGTCAATTCTGGGTGTACCTGATAGGCACGCTGCTCGGAGCAACGGCAGCCGCTCTGCTCTACCGACACGTACTGCGCGAAACTGCCTAAACGGGGCTGACTCTCCTGCCACTTTCTTTCCTGATTTTCGGCGCGGGCGCGGTTGGAGGACTAGTGGGCGGAGCGCTCGCCGCGGTGGGGGAGCGTGTCACCTTTCTGGTGCGTCCAGCCAAGGCCGATCTCATCCGCACCAACGGCATATCCATCAGCGGGGCTATTTGTGCCCGTTCAGTTCCGGTCCCGCGTGTTACAACTGACCTGCCCTCCGCTCTCGCCGATGATACCTACGACCTTATCATTCTGGCAGTTAAATCCTTTCATACCTCCGCGGCAGCCAAGGCGTTGCAATCCGCCAGCTCGCAACCTCCGCCGGTGCTATGCCTGCAAAACGGGGTTGATAATGAGACGCTGCTAGCGGATGCCCTCGGAATGGATCATGTCATTCCAGGCACATTGACCACCGCGGTTTCCAGTCCCGAAGCGGGCGTAATGGTGGTCGAAAAGGACCGAGGGATCGGGCTAGCAGCTGGCCACCCACTTTCGCTGCAGATACTGCAAGCCTTTACCGCCGCTGGATTCCGCACACTGCTGTATCCTAACGCCCGCGCGATGAAATGGTCAAAACTGCTCACCAATCTGTTAGCCAACGCCAGCGCGGCTATCTGCGATCTCTCTCCAGCCGCAGTCTTCGCTCACGACCGGCTATTCCAGTTAGAGATTACCGCACTACGCGAGACCCTTGCGGTGATGCGGGGAAAGGGCCTGCCGGTGGTCCGGCTGCCAGGCACGCCATCGCATTGGTTGGGCTTCGCACTACGGCGTCTGCCGACATGGAGTTATCGCGGTTTGCTAGCACGCAACGTGGCAAGCGGACGAGGCGGTAAGCTACCCTCGTTACATGTGGATCTAGCAGCGCAGCGCGGAAACTCTGAAGTCAATTTCCTGAACGGCGCAGTTGCACGGCACGCTGAGGCGCTTGGCATAGCCGCACCAGTGAACAGGAGAATAGCACATCTGTTAGCCGCGATTGTCTCGGGCGAGACGCCCTGGGACCACTACCGCGCCAATCCCGACCGGCTTGCCGACCAGCTTCTCAGTGGCGATTTCTAAACGCTTTACCGGTACATCCGCCACTGGTATAATCCATACCACGTCGGGGCGTGGCGCAGTCTGGTAGCGCACTGCAATGGGGTTGCAGGGGTCGGAGGTTCAAATCCTCTCGCCCCGACTGGAAGCAAAGCGGAGTACACAACA
>CAUZCX010000056.1:0-9461 GCA_963578565.1 Anaerolineae bacterium | reverse complement strand
CTGGTTTGTGCGGTTGGTTCTACCTAACGGCAGGGGGCAGCCGGGGATGGGAGCTTTTAGCGCTGGTAGTTTTCCTGTTGGTAACTCAGGTTGCCGCTGTGTATCTGGCTGAGCGTCGGCGATCAACATGACCTTGGAAGAACTCTCTCGGATACTGAGTGGTAAGACGGTACTGGTTACTGGAGGTGGCGGCACGATCGGGTCTGAGATTTGCCGGCAGGTGGCGGTGCGGAAACCGGCGCGAATAGTGTGTTTGGGTTGGAGGGAAGAGAAGTTGATCTCCGTTCGGGATGAGTTGCGGGAGTGGGCTCCGAATGTTGAGGTTGCAACCGAGCTTTGCGACGTACAGAGGCGCGAGCGACTTGCTGCTGTTTTTGACACGCACCGTCCAAACATCGTTTTCCACGCAGCCGCCAAGAAAGATATACTTTATGCAGAGGCTCACCCTACAGAGGCGGTGATGGTGAATGTGCAGGGCACAGTCAATGTAGTGGATATGGCCCTGGCCAACCACAGCGAGACTCTCATTTTCACATCCTCCACCAAAGCCTTTCGACCAGTGAGCGTGATGGGGTCCACCAAGCGCTTGGGTGAGATCATTGTGGCTGCTGCAGCGAAGAGTGCCGGGCAGGCGTTCTTCACCGTACGGTTGAGCAACGTTTTGGAGAGTAGCGGCGGTGTGCATGCTCTCTTTCGGCGGCAGATTGAGAGTGGTGGACCTGTGACGGTTACACATCCGGATGCTGAACGAATATTTGTGACAGCCGCTGAAACAGTGGGTTTGTTGTTGGATGTGCTGGTAATGCGGCCTCAGGGTGACATCTTGGCGTTGGCGGCAGGGGAAACAACAAAGATAGCGGAACTGGCACGGAGGTTAGTCAGATCTTACGGATTACAGGTGGGTCGCGACATTGATATCGAATATATTGGCCTGCGCTCCGGCGAAAGGTTAGTCGAAGAGACTACTTACGATGGAAGAGTATGGCTATCGACTACTAATGACAAAATACTCATCTCGGGCCTCGATGGAGCATCTGCTCCAGACCCTGGGTTTGACAAATCAGTGAAAGAATTACTTCTTGTTGTGAAAAGAGGGGGGGATACAGGTGCTGTGTTGGAACAGCTGCGAAAAATGGTGCCGTCGCTTAAACTCGGTTGATTGGGAACCGGGTTAAGGGGACACGCTGGGCTTAGAGCTTGTGGACAGTTTGGTTTTCGCCAGAATTGGAATTGAAACATTTTGTTATGGAATTAATTAGGTATTTCTTTCCCCATGGTTCACGTCGGACATAGTGTCCTGCTTGTGTGCTTCGCTAGTGCATTCGCGCTGGTGTGGCCTGGGACGTGGTTGTTTCGGCAGCTCGCGCCGCGTATCGGGCTGATCGATGTACCCAATGTGCGTAGCTCGCACAGCGGGCCGATACCAGGAGCGGGTGGCCTAGTGTTTGTGGTGATTTCTCCGTTGATAGCTCTTGCGGTTGCGCAGCGCACCGGCGTCCAATTAGAGCGTGGCGACTGGGCACTGCTAGTCAGCGGATGGTTTATCGCAGGGGTGAGCCTGCTCGATGACTGGAAACCGCTTCCGGCTCGGGTGCGGCTGGTGGCGCAGGCGTGGGCAGCGCTGGGCCTGATGCTGTTTGGTCGTTATCTGCGCTATTTCGGCACCGGTGGCTTCGGTGTGATAGACGTGGGATGGTTGGGGGTGCTGATCACTTTTGTGTGGATTCTGGGTATGGCAAATGCCTTCAATTTTATGGATGGCATGGATGGACTCGCCGCCGGGCAGGGCCTGATTGCGGCGCTCGCGGTTGCATGGCTGAGCATGAGAGTTGGACTGGATTGGATGGCGGTTATGTCGGCCGCTCTGGCGGGTGGCCTATTGGGATTTCTGCTCCACAATAGGCCACCCGCGCGCGTGTTTATGGGTGATGTAGGTAGCATCTGGTTAGGTTTTACCTTCGCTGGAATGGCGGTCATGGGTGCGCCGCGCAGCGGGGAGAGACTTTCGCTTGGTTTTTGGGTGCTGCTGTTCGGTCTCTTCCTGCTGGACTCTGGTCTGACGCTAGGTAAGCGCATACTGCAGGGTGAGCCGGTACTGCAGGCGCACCGCATGCACTATTACCAGCGTCTGCTGCGCATGGGATGGGGACATCGCCGTGTCACCGGTCTGTACCTACTGATGGCGTCGGGACTGGCTACAGTCGCCGTCCTGCATTTCGACTTCTTCCGCCTGCCGTTTGCCGCTCTCGTGGTGGTGGGACTGATAATGTTTGCAGGTACTTACGCGCTAGTGCATTATGCAGAGGGATACAAAGCGCAGCTGGAGTCCGAGCGTGGACATGTGCTGGGCGAGGTTGTCGGCGGGGGGCTGTGGCAGCCGCTGACACGTTTTCTTCGGCGCGCAGGAATCGCCCTCATTTCGGATGGTATCATAATCGTTATAGCGTACGCGCTGGCTTTTGGAATGCGCTTTGCGCGTGGCATGGAAGAGGGTTATCCTTTTTTTCTCGGATTACGCGATGGTATCATCGCGATCGTGTTTGTACATCTGACGCTGAACACGGTACTGGGTGCTTATGTGCAGCGCTGGCCCCGGGTGAGAGCAGCGAGCGCGCTCCGCTTCGGTGCGGCCACTGCAGCAGCCGGCCTAGCTCTAGTAGTGGGCGAGGTGCTGCTCGGACCAGTGCGTGCCATTCCGCTCTCGGTGCTTGGGGTGGGGGCCATGTTCTCGTGTGCAGGTTTTCTCGGGTTGCGTTATGTCTGTGCCGGTGAGCATTAAAGCAGAGTCAGTGTCCATGGCTGATCTCAGAAAACCCGCGCGGACAGGCGTGTTCCAGCGAGTGCTGGCGGAAAGGTCACACATCTTCGCGGTGATGGCAATAGCGTTGAGTTTTATACTCATGGGAGGGTTACGCGCGATGGCCACGCCGCTGGTGGACAATCAGGGCGGATTTCCGGACGAGGTTTTTCACTTTGCACGCTCATTGGAACGCGCGCGGCTGCTGGCACAAGGTTTTAGCCTGCCCGCCCCGCGCTTTTCGCGTCCGGATCTGACCGCACTTGGCACCAGGGGAGACGATTTGTGTGGTCTCGGCTTTGGAGGTGTTTCCGAATGCGAGCCCAGCCCATATGTCGTCTCGCCTGCCGGTAGTGGAGACATACGCGGCAGCGGTGTGTATTTGTTGCATGGTATGGTGCAGTTACTGCTGCCGGTGAGTGACATAGACTCGCGCCTGCTGCTTGGCCGTATCATGGCACTGGGTGTGGGTTTGGTGCTGGCTTGGACGGCATATTGTCTCAGCTGCCTGCTGTATGATGACAGAAGGATAGCCGTGGCTGCGGCCGCGTTGGTTGTGCTGCTGCCCTCAGTGAACGGAATTATGAGCGTACTCTCCACGGAAGGTCCGGCCCTGCTGGCCGTGGCCCTCTTGCTGTGGGCGGTGGTCTTTGTTTATCTGCGTGGTTTTTCTGTGGTAAGGATGTTCATGCTTGGCATTGGGGTGCTGGCATGTGCGTTCACAAAAGTGTCTGCATTGGCTGTGGTGCCGGTGGCGGGGTTGCTGTTATTGACCCGAGTAGGTTTCCGCTGGCGCGGGTTGCTTCTGGCAATATTGGCAGGTGTTCTATCATTTTCGGTAGGGATAGGGAGCAGTTTTTCCGGTCCGATCGGTGCGGCGCACTGGTACTTCGAGCGAGCTCCAATGCTGGTACCGATTCATGGCATGGGTGCTAAATTGGCGCAACAGGTCATTGATAGAGATGACCATGGTGTGGCGTTGACGCCGCCGCTGGGGCGATGGGTGCTTTCTGCAGGAGGTATGAGGTCACCTTTACTCGAAAATAGTGTCGTGCAATTCTTACCCAACAAGGTGGCGGCTCAGCTGGCTGGAAAACTACTCAGCGTTGGCGCCTGGATGAAAGCGCCGGCAGGCACCCGGATTCATACGCCTGAAGTAATCCTGGCAGTGGACGCCACTGAAAGAATTACTCTTCCGACCAGCGCACTCACGGCTAGCGGGGACTGGCAGTTTCTGGCTAATGAAGTTCAGTTGCCGACGCATGTCCCCGATGTCGGGGTGCGCCTGCACGGCAACAGTGATGAGGTGCTCTGGGACGGGGTGATCCTGGCGGCGGGGTCGTATGTCGCTTCCGGCCAGCCGCCCATGTATGACGAACCCGCCTCGACCACAGGCGAGTGGGCTGGCGCGCGCTTCAAGAACCTGCTTAAGAATGGCTCGGGCGAGTACAATTGGAGTGGTGCTCCCGCTGGTCTGAGATCCTTCGTTGACCGATTCGGTACAGGGCCATTGGCGAATCGACTTGACGGGCAGATTTTCTCTCTCTACGACTTTGAGCGTACCAGCGGGGGATACGTTTCCGGGATACGTGCTATCTTCACCACCTTCTGGGGCTCGTTTGTTGGGGGAGACTGGCCGGGGCTGGCGCGCTGGCATTACGGGGTGGCCGCGGGTGTGCTCCTTCTGGCAGGCTTGGGATGGCTGCGCCGCATGTGGCAGCCAACTGCGATGGCGGAGGCGATGCCAGCCTCCGTGGCGTTTACCTTCCTGTTGGTGGCACTGCTGTATATATTTGTTGGAGTGGTGCGCATGGAGGTTTCCGCAGAGTGGGTCCCACCCCTTTTCTACGCCACCGCGCGTCACGTGTTACCGGCCATTACTCCAGTGGCGTTGCTGATCGTTGGCGGCCTAGCACAGCTCTTCTCGAAGCGCGTAACTCTGGTGGTGCTTGCATTGCTGATTGCGGGTGTGTTTCTGGCGAGCACGTGGATGCTGCTGCGCGTCGAATTGCCCTACTTCAGCTGTCCGCTGGAGATTCGCTGGGCCTGTACTGCACTGTGATGGCGATAATCTGATGTGCGGCATCTTCGGTGTTGTTGGCCGGGCTGACCGTGAACTTGGCGAACGCGTGGCGCGATCAATTTACCATCGCGGCCCAGATGACAGCGGAGTCTGGATCGATAGCACGGATACACCGGTGACTCTGGTAAACACGCGTCTTGCGATTATTGATCTCTCCCCTGCTGGTCACATGCCGATGCTGCATGCTGGTCGCGGGATGGCGATAACCTACAATGGAGAGGTATACAATTTTGCCGAAATCAGGGCTGAACTGGAGCAGCGGGGCCATCAGTTTAGCTCGCAAAGCGACACTGAGGTTATCCTGAACGCTTACGCACAGTGGGGCGATGAGTGCGTGCATAGGTTTCGGGGTATGTTCGCATTCCTGATTTGGGATGCACCCCGGCAGCGTCTGTTCGCCGCGCGCGACCGGATGGGAATCAAGCCGCTCTATTGGTCTCAGACTGATAAAGGGCTGCTGCTCGCTTCTGAGATTAAAGCAATGCTCAGCAGTGGGTTGATGAACCCCGTGCTGGACTTTCATGCCTTGCATCACTTTCTCACGTTCTACGCGGTACCGCCCCCATACACCATTTTGCAGGGTGTGCATGTCCTGCTGCCAGGGCACTATCTTATTTGGGAAAAAGGTAAGGTGACCGTAGGCCAATACTGGGATGTACCCACGGTGGAGAATGGCGACCTCATGTCAGCAGGCGGCAACGTTGTCGAAATTAGGCGCGAGCTGCGCCGGCTACTGGAAGAATCGATTCGATTGCGCATGATTGCCGATGTGCCTGTGGGCGCGTTTCTATCTGGCGGTGTGGATTCATCCGCCGTGGTAGCTCTGATGGCTCGTCTAAGTGGTGAGCGCCTGCGGACTTTTTCCATCGGCTTTCATGCGGAAGGCAAGCACATGGACGAGCGCCGTTTCGCCGAGATTGTCGCTCACCGCTACGATACAGAACACAACGAGGTGGTAATATCCGGGCGCGATGTAGCCGCGCAGCTGCCAGACTTCGTCCGCGCTATGGATCAGCCAACCGGGGACGGGCTGAATACCTATATGGTGTCGCGCGCGGCTGCTCGGCATGTCAAGGTGGCGCTTTCCGGGCTTGGTGGGGATGAGCTTTTTGCTGGGTATCGCCAGTACCGATACCTGCTGCAGGGTGAACGTGCCGGGAGATTGTGGCAACGCCTGCCGGGTTTGGGGAAAGCCGCAGCCCGTACGGCTTTACGGCATCTGACCCGAGTCTCCGGACGGACGGCGCTAGCCGAGGTACCGGGTTGGCTGGAGGCGGGTTTTCTCTCTCGCTATCTGCGCACGCGCACGCTCTTCAGTGAGGCCGCCAAGGATTTTCTCTACCGGGAGGATCTGGCTAAGTGCCAGCATGGAATCGCCCCAAGTATCGACTTGCTGCGTCCGTACGTGGTCGAGAGTGAACGTGACCCAATTGTTAAGGTGACGCGGATGGAGCTGAAATCATATCTGGCACACATGTTGCTTCGCGATACGGACGCGCTTAGTATGGCGCATTCGCTCGAAGTGCGCGTGCCGTTGATAGATTATAAACTGGTCGAATTTGCAATGCGTATTCCCGCGCATCTGAAAATTGGACATTCTCTTGTCGGCTCGCTGTACGGGCGCACAAAGATGGTATTGACCGATTCGCTTACTGATGTACTCCCGGAGGAAATCACCCGGCGCCGCAAGCAGGGTTTCTACATGCCGGTCGGTGCCTGGCTGCGTGGCGAGCTGCAACCGGTTGTGGATGATTCCCTTTCTCGGGAATCCGTGCAACGGCGCGGCCTTTTTAACCCGGATGTGGTGGCAGGCCTGCGTAGCGATTGCGATGCCGGTCGTGGTCCTTACATGCGTGTCTGGGCTCTGCTTATGCTCGAGCTCTGGCAGCGTGAGTTTCTGGATTGACAGGCGCACCGCATTCACTCTATTGCAAAACTTTTTCTAGGAATAGTGGCACAGATACTGCAGACTGACCCACACGCCAACTATCTCGCCCATCGTGCGGAGATTGACGCGGCCGTGCAGCGCGTGCTCGACAGTGGATGGTACATTCTCGGGAAAGAAGTGGATGCATTCGAACGCGAATTCGCTGATTTTGTGGGTACTGCGTACGCCGTCGGTGTGGCATCCGGCACGGATGCACTTAAATTGGCGCTGTTGGCTTGCGGTGTCGGCGTCGGCGACCTGGTATTTACCGTTTCGCATACGGCGGTGGCAACAGTGGCAGCGGTTGAGCTTACCGGTGCTACGCCAGTTCTGGTTGATATTGACCC
Source organism: Anaerolineae bacterium (assembly GCA_963578565.1). Taxonomy (GTDB): domain Bacteria; phylum Chloroflexota; class Anaerolineae; order Anaerolineales; family UBA11657; genus CAJWGI01. The sequence goes on along the minus strand of CAUZCX010000056.1, from coordinate 2,307 downwards.
ACTCAGCTATAGTATGGATGTTGACTGTCTGCGGGCGGTGCTTCATAATCATCCTGCCGGACGTCCGCGCGCCGTGGTGCCGGTGCATCTATATGGCCATCCGGCGGATATGGACGCCATATGTCATCTAGCCGAGGAGCACGGATTGTTCGTCGTTGAAGACTGCGCTCAGGCGCATGGCGCGATTGTCGACGGGCGTAGTGTGGGCACGTGGGGGCAGCTGGCAGCGTTTAGTTTCTACCCAACCAAGAATCTGGGCGCGTTCGGTGATGGCGGCGCGGTCGTGAGTGGCAACTCTGAGTTGGCAGAAACGGTACGCGGCTTGCGCGAGTATGGATGGCGTGAACGGTATGTCAGTGAAACTCCGGGTGACAATAGTCGTCTCGACCCGCTGCAGGCGGCAATTCTGCGCGCCAAATTGCCGCACCTCGAATTCGAAAACGCTCGGCGCAGATCACATGCGCGCCGCTATCAGGAACTGCTAGTGGATTCGGAAATCGGGCTGCCGGCCGCGCGTTCGGACGTCCATCATGTGTATCATCAGTTTGTGGTTCGAACCAAACAGCGCAACAGACTGCACGAGCATCTGCGTGATTGCGGTGTAAGCAGCGCGATTCACTATCCCGTTCCGGTACACCGCCAGCCCGCGTATGCCGGACGCGTGCTCACGGCTGGAGAGCTCGTGCACAGCGATGCCGCCGCCGGAGAAATCCTCAGCCTGCCGATGTATCCTGAGCTGATGCCTGTCGCGGTGGACACGGTGGCACAGCACATCCTGGAGTGGAGTGGATTGAACCAGTGAATGGCATTTGGCTCATCCGCACGCATGGTACGGTCTCATAAAGCTTCGTCAGTGAACCGTACGTTATAATTCGTCGCAAATTGTATCCTCCAACAAAATGAGTGAATTGAAAGCATCCCGACGCGGCCTGAGCTGTCGCATTTGCGGCAAGGCGACTCTGTATCCTTTCCTCGATCTTGGGAAGATGCCCATCGCCAACGCCTTTTTATCGAGTGAGCAACTCTCCCAAACGGAATACACCTTTCGACTGCAAGCCGGTTTCTGCGAGTCGTGCCTGATGACTCAACTGGTGGAAGCCGTTGATCCTAACATGCTCTTCCATGACCATTACGCCTATTTCTCGTCAATCTCAGGCGTAATGGATAAGCATTTCACCGAATTGGCGGCTATCATCGGAAACGAAATCCTGTACGATGAGCATCTGCCGGTTGTGGAGATAGGTGCGAATGATGGCATCCTGTTGCAAAAACTGGCTGGGTACTCTGCTAATACTATTGGCATAGAGCCATCTGCAAATGTGGCTGCTGCCGCGCGTAAAAAGGGGCTGCATGTGGTCTCCGAGTTTTTCAACATGGATCTGGTGGACACCTTGAGCGCCGAGTATGAGCCGGCCCAGCTGGTGGTCGGCGCAAATGTATTGTGCCATATCCCTGACCTGAACGGCGTGGCGCGCGCCCTCGAGGCGCTTCTTGATGCAGAGGGAGTCTTCATTTTTGAAGACCCTTATCTGCTGGAAATCATGACTCAGATGGCCTATGATCAGATTTATGACGAGCATGTGTATTATTTTTGCGTGACATCGCTGAGCAGGCTGTTCGAAAAGCACGGACTGCGAATCTTCCGCGTTGAGCCTATTCTGGTGCATGGTGGGTCCATGCGGATCTACGGTTGTAGGTCATCGTGCAGTCATCCGATAGAGCGCTCGGTCACGGCGCAGATCGCGACCGAGCGCGAATTCGGCCTGGATTCTCTGGAGACCTATATGTCTTTCGCGGAGCGCGTGCAGCAATCGCGTACCTCGCTGACAAAGTTGTTGCAGCGGGTGCAATGTGATGGCGCTCGCGTGGTTGGTTACGCCGCTTCTTCAAAGGGCACGGTCATTCTGAACTATTGCAATATCGGGCCGAAGATGCTGGAATATGTCTGCGACAACACGCCATCGAAACACGGGCTTTTCACACCCGGTACGCATATTCCCATTGTTTCTATTGACCGATTCTCGGCTGACTATCCAGATTATGCCTTTGTGCTTGCATGGAATCATTTGAACGAGATTGCTGCAAAGGAACAGGTTTTTCGGGAGGAAGGTGGTAAGTTCATCACGCACATACCCGCGGCGCGGATTGCATGAATTCGTCCGGGAGATGGTGAAGCGGTATGGATTTTTCTGCTATAGCAGGGCGACGAGTGATGATTACTGGCGGGCTGGGCTTCATCGGCAGCAATTTGGCCCTGCGCTGCGTCTCTCTGGGATGTCAGGTCACTCTTTTGACTCGCTCGTTGCA
>CAUZCX010000055.1:0-9744 GCA_963578565.1 Anaerolineae bacterium | reverse complement strand
GATGCCTCTCGCGGGGAATTAGGCACATAATCCAGGTCGCAGTCCGGATCCGCTTTCTGAAAATTGATTGTGGGAGGAATCACATTATTGTGTATGGCTTTGATACCCATGATTGCTTCCAAAGCGCCCGCACCACCCAGCAGATGTCCGTGCATTGATTTGGTCGATGAGATTGGCGTTCGGTAAGCGCGGTCTCCAAATACCTGTTTGATAGCGAGTGTTTCTGTTCTGTCGTTCAATAGCGTGGAAGTGCCGTGGGCGTTGATGTAATCAATGTGCTCTGGCTGCAGTCCGCTGCTTCGAAGGGCGAGTTGCATGCATATGACAGCAGCTGCTCCGTTAGACGCGGGCGCGGTGATGTGAAACGCATCATTGGTCAGGCCATATCCAACAATTTCTGCGTGGGTTCGTGCACCACGTGCGCGAGCGTGGGTTTCAGATTCCAGTATCAGAATGGCTGCGCCCTCGCCGGCTACGAACCCGTCCCGGTCGCGGTCGAATGGGCGACTGGCTGCGTCCGGAGCATCGTTGCGAGAGGAGAGTGCACCCATGTTCCCGAATGCTGCGATGGTCAACGGTGTTATTGCGGCTTCTGCTCCTCCAGAGATAATCACATCGGCTGCGCCGCGCCGAATGATCTCTGCCGCTTCTCCGAGCGCGTTTGTGCTGCTGGCGCAAGCTGTAGTGATGCACAGATTGGGGCCTCGGACGCCGAAAACTATTGCCACTTGACCAGGTGCAGTGTCGGGCAGCATCATCGGAACCATGAAAGGGCTGACGCGACGGGGGCCCCTGTCACGCAGGGAGTTAGCTCCCTCGCTGACTGTGCTTACTCCACCGACGCCTGTGCCGATAACCGCCCCCACGCGGTCCCGATTTGAATCCGTGATCTTCAACTGCGCGTCTTGAAGCGCTTCCTCGGTGGCAGCCACGGCAAATTGCACGAAGCGGTCCATGCGTCGCGCATGCTTTCTCCCAAAACGACTGACCGCATCGAAACCCTTCACCTCAGCCGCGAACTGTGTGCTATGTTCACTTGCGTCAAACAGCGTGATTGTATCGACGGCGGATTTCCCCTGAATTGCCCGCTGCCAGGTGCTGGACACGTCGAGACCCAGAGGATTCACGGTACCAATGCCCGTTATCAATACCCTACTTTTCATCGATACGTAACTCCATGGCTTTGATAACCTTAGATGTGTCCACTGTATAACACGATTTCAGTGCTTAAGTTATGCTGTATAGCCGGTTTGATCCATATGTTCTCATGCAAGCAGCACATTATGATACCATTCTTTCTCATGGTGATATGTCGGAGAAGAAGCGGGTGATTCTGGTTACAGGTGCGACCGGTTTTGTAGGCAGCGCAGTGGTGCCGGAGCTGCTCGATGCTGGCCACGCTGTGCGCCGCTTGGTGCGTCCTTCCGATCATGAAGTGCCGTCCATAGACGATCCGCGCGTCGATCTGTTTGTCCTCGCTCTCGATGACCCGCTTGGGCTGCGTGCCTCACTGGTGGGAGTGCAAACTGTCTTGCATATCGAGAGTGCGCAAAGGCGCGGTGGATGGGATGACCTAATGCGAGTGGATCATGTCGGTACGCGACAGTTGCTCTCCGCCGCCGGTGATGTTGGGGTGCGTCGCTTTGTCTACATCTCGCATTTGGGAGCGGCGCGGGCATCCGCCTTCCCGGTTTTGAGGGCTAAGGGAATCATCGAGCAGTTTGTGCGCAACAGTGGTATTCCATACACCATAATAAGGACAGCCGCTGTGTTCGGATCCGAAGATTATTTCACGAACGCCCTGGCAATGGCGATGCGGGTTTCCCCGTCCGTGTTCCCGCGGCCTGGTTCTGGCAGAGCGCGACTGCAGCCGCTCTGGATCGGTGATTTCGCTGAGTGCATATGTAAGGCTGTGGCTGACAACCGCTTTGCTGGCCAAACGGTTTCTATCGGCGGGCCTGAATTTATTGCCGTGGACGAGTTGTTGAAAGCGATTATGAATGCTGCAGGAATATCCCGTGCGCTTGTCTCTGTGCCGCTTCCGGTCATGCGCTTCATGGCTTCGTTGTTGGGCAGGCTGTTCCCGGCATCCGTGCTAGCGACAAACTGGCTTGACTTTATCTCGCGCGATAGTACCTGTGAGATAAATGGCGTCCATCGATACTTTGGCTTGCGCCCGGCGCGGTTTGCAGAGACTATAGACTATCTGTCGAGACGGTCTCGGACGAAGGGGTAGATAGCATAGGCCTTTCTTCGAGATTGTTCCAGAATTTTTGACGGGCTAACAATTAACTGATATACTGCAGGTTTGCCTTCCGCATTACCTGATTGCCCGAATGTCGGCGGCGGATATTACATTACAGGAGAAAGATCAAGAATGACACCTTCAATCGCAGAAAAGTCCTATGCACGTATTCCCTATGTGCATCCGCTGCCCAGATTGATAGAAGTGCAATTGAATTCTTTCGCCTGGCTTAAGAAAGACGGTCTAGCTGAACTGTTTGACGAGATTTCCCCAATTGAATCCTTTAATAAGCGTATGCGTCTGTACTTTCCCAGTAAAACTCCGGAATCGCGTGAGTTCGATCTGAAATATTGGTTCGAGGACATAAAATGGAATCAGGCGGAATGTCTTGACAGGGATTTAACTTTCTCTGCACCGTTGTACGTCAAGGTGTTGCTGGCGGGTGAGGATGTTCCCGAGCCCATTACATCCGATATATTCCTCGGAGACTTTCCATTAATGACTGAAGAAGGTACTTTCATTGTGAACGGAACAGAGCGTGTGGTAGTCTCGCAGCTGATTCGGTCACCGGGCGTGTACTTCGAAGCTCAGGATGACCCGGTATCAGGCAAACGTATGGCGGCTGCCAAGCTGGTCCCGGATCGCGGCGCATGGATGGAATTCGATACGAAAAAGACCGATTATCTGACGGTTAAATTCAACCGCAAGCGTACCATGCCGGTTACCATTCTGCTCCGAGCGTTGGCGGCGATAGATGACGGGATGTCCAAATCCCCGATAAAAGTCGGCACGGATGAAGAGCTATTGGCGTTGTTTGGCAGAGTAGATACTGACCCTGACCGACAATATATTCTGGCATCCCTTCGCCAGGAGCCTGAATGGGAGGTTGGCCGCAAACGGACGATTGCGGAAGAGGCGCTGATTGAATTCTTCCGCCGCATGCGACCTGGCGATCCGGCGACATTGGATAATGCGCGCGAGTTTCTGGAACAACAACTGTGTGATCGTCGGCGCTACGACCTGGAGCGGGTCGGGCGCTACAAGCTCAATCAGAAACTGGGGCACGGAAAAAGGGTGCCACTTACGCATCGTACGGTGACCGCGCTGGACTTGATCCAATTGGTCATGCGCATGATTAAGATCAACAATGGTGAAATCATGCCGGATGATATTGATCATCTGGGAAACCGCCGCGTGAAAACTGTGGGTGAATTGGTGCAAAACAAAGTGCGCGTGGGACTGAGACGGATGGAGCGCGTTGTCCGAGAACGCATGTCCATTCGTGATCAAGACGCGGTCTCGCCGGTCAACCTGATCAACATTCGGCCCGTGGTGGCCGCAATACGGGAGTTCTTCGGTTCCAGCCAACTTTCGCAATTCATGGACCAGACCAATCCGCTGGCAGAGCTGCGGCACAAGCGCACTCTTTCTGCGCTCGGGCCGGGGGGATTGCGCCGTGAGCGTGCAGGATTCGATGTGCGGGATGTGCACCACTCGCACTATGGCCGTATCTGTCCTATAGAAACGCCCGAAGGTCCGAACATTGGCCTGATTGGCCGATTGGCATCTTATGCCAGGGTTAATCCTTTCGGATTCATCGAAACGCCGTACAGGAAAGTGGTTAAAGAACTACCGGTGAACCACCCCGGACTTTCTGGTCGTACCGTACGCGCGGTAATGCATGATCCCGAGAACGGCCGCGTCGCCGTAAAGGCTGGCACCTTGGTTGTCCCACGTGTGCTGCGGCGCTTGCAGGAGCTGGGCGACAAGGTGATGGTACCCATCACCCCATTTGTGTCAGATGAGGTTACTTATCTCTCGGCCGACGCTGAGGACCAATACGTAATCGCGCAGGCCAACGCTCCGCTAAAACCGAATGCGGAATTCGTTCGACCACGTGCTTCTGCTAGGGCGCACGCCAAGTTCGTGTTTGCTGTGCCCACGGAACTTGACTTCATGGACGTGGCCCCGCGCCAGATTGTGGGCATATCTGCCTCTCTGATACCGTTCCTGGAGCATGATGATGCCAATCGAGCGCTGATGGGCTCCAACATGCAGGCGCAAGGGGTGCCGCTGTTGCGGCCGGAAGTCCCAACGGTTTCCACCGGGATGGAATCAGCGGCCGCGCTTGATTCCGGGCAGCTTGTGATCGCCGATATGGATGGAGAAGTCACCAGTGTTACTGGCAGAGAAGTGATCATTCGGCGTGGTGATAAACGCAAGAAATACCGCCTGCGCAGGTTTACGCGCTCCAACCAGAGCACGTGCATTGACCAGCGTCCACTCGTGGTGAAAGGCGAGCGCGTGAGCAAAGGGCAGGTTATCGCGGATTCATCCAGTACCGATCGGGGTAACCTAGCGCTCGGCCAAAACGTGCTGGTGGCCTTTATGTCGTGGGAGGGTGGAAATTTCGAGGACGCCATAGTTGTTTCCAGCCGGCTCGTGCGCGAGGATCGCTTTACCTCTATCCATATAGAAAAGCACGAGGTGGAAGCGCGCGATACCAAATTGGGACCCGAGGAAATTACGTACGATATCCCCAATGTGGGTGAGGAAACACTGAAGGATTTGGACGAACATGGAGTGGTGCGCATCGGCGCAGAAGTCGGCCCGAACGACATTCTAGTGGGCAAGATCACACCGAAAGGCGAAAAGGAACTTTCGCCCGAAGAGAAACTGCTCCGCGCTATTTTCGGCGAAAAGGCGCGCGAAGTAAAGGATTCTTCATTGCGTTTGCCGCATGGAGAGAAAGGCAAAGTCGTCGATGTGCACGTGTTCACTCGCGAAGAGCACAGTGATCTTAAAGCGGGAGTGGATAAAATGGTGCGCGTCTCTGTGGCGCAGCGTCGTAAGATGACCGAGGGGGATAAAATGGCCGGGCGGCACGGAAATAAGGGCGTCATCTCCAGAGTCGTCGCGGAAGAAGACATGCCGTTCTTGGAGGACGGCACGCCGGTGGATATTATTCTCAACCCGCTCGGTGTTCCTGGACGCATGAATATAGGGCAAATTCTGGAGACGCATTTGGGCTGGGCTGCAAACCGTCTCGGTTTTCGCGCGATAACCCCGGTGTTTGATGGTGCAAGTGAGTCTGAAATCGAAGCAGAGTTAGCACGTGCGTGGCTGATTGACAGAGCGTGGAGGGAAATGGGTAAGCGCGCCTGGGATTGGCTGGATGAGCAGGATTACGAACCGGAATTACTGCGTGATGACCAAGAGGCGACAGCGCTTTATCTGGTAGCAGTGGCGGGCACAAAGCTGGATTCCGATTTGCTCTCAACCGACATTGATTTCGCGCGGCGGGCTTCGCTTACCATCTGGTTGAATGAACAGGGGCAGAAACCGCATGAAGTGATGGGAGTGGAAGGAAGTGGCCTTGACGTTGGTACGGACAATCGAGAGATAGACCGCAACGCTATTCGTTTGTGCCTGCAGACATGGCTGCAAGACCATGGCTACAGCGGTAGAACTGGTGATGATGAGGCTTTAGTTGCGAAGGCCACTGAAATGATGGGCAAAATACATAGGCCAGTGCCTACTCTAGGCAAAATGATTGTGCGCGATGGCAGAGCCGGTGAGACCTTCGAGCAACCGGTCACGGTCGGTATAATCCATATGATGAAGTTACATCACCTTGTGGAGGATAAGGTGCATGCGCGGTCCACCGGTCCCTATTCTCTAGTGACTCAGCAGCCTCTTGGTGGAAAGGCGCAGTTTGGCGGGCAGCGTTTTGGTGAGATGGAGGTCTGGGCGCTCGAGGCTTATGGAGCGGCACATACGTTGCAGGAGATGCTTACAGTGAAATCGGACGATGTGATTGGGCGCGTGAAGACCTATGAAAGTATTGTGAAAGGCGAGGCAATTGAAGACCCGGGAATCCCGGCGTCTTTCCGTGTGTTGGTGAAAGAAATGCAGAGTCTCGGATTGTCGGTTGAAGCCGAGACCGAAGCGGGAGAAATGATAGAGTTCGGCAAGAATGAGGGGCGAAAGCGGGCGCCCAGGCTCGGAGGTATCGGGCTTCTTGATTTCGGGCGCGGGAGCAGATAGATCCGTCATCTTACTGCCTTGACGCAAGGTTGCGCGGGTGGTAAAATCACCCGTTGCTTGTGACATCAGGGCGCGCTAATTGCCTGAGTGTAGATTCGGGTTGGCGCGAATTTAGAGATTGAATTTTGGAGCGGGGCCATCGCGGAGGGGCGGCAGGTGGCCCCGCTGACTGCAGCGAGCAAATAGGTGTTGAGTTTTATTGGAGAGGGTCGTGCCGACAATAAATCAATTGGTTCGCAAGGGTCGTAAGACAAAGCACAAGAAGAGCACTGCGCCTGCGTTGCAATACACGTACAACGCTAACAAGCAAAAGCGCTCTCGCCATGCTAAGGGTGCGCCTCAGAAGCGTGGGGTTTGCACAATTGTACGCACGCAGACTCCGAAGAAGCCAAACTCCGCTTTGCGCAAAGTGGCCCGCGTGCGTCTGACAAATGGCCTGGAGGTGACCGCGTATATTCCCGGTGAGGGTCATTCTTTGCAGGAGCATTCCGTGGTCTTGGTGCGCGGCGGGCGGGTGAAGGATTTGCCAGGAGTGCGTTATCACGTCGTGCGAGGCACATTGGATAGCACGGGCGTGGAGGGCCGCAGCCAGCGTCGCTCGAAATATGGCGGAAAAAAACGGCGGGTGGACTGATGGAACTAATGCCTGAGGCGTTCTGGAACTGGAGCAAGGACTATGGCGCGAAGGTATAAGCCGCAGCGGCGGAAGGTGAAGCCGGACCCTCAATATGGGAACGCGCAGGTTTCAATGTTCGTGAACCGCATGATGAGAGGCGGAAAGAAAAGTGTTGCGCTGAAGATAATGTATACGGCGTTCGAGCTGATGGAGAAGAAGGCAGACAAAGATCCGGTTGAGTTGTTCTTGCAGGCGTTGGGCAATGTCTCTCCAACGGTGGAAGTTAAGCCGCGTCGTGTGGGTGGTGCAACCTACCAGGTACCGATTGAGGTCATTCCTTCGCGGCGAGAGGCGTTGGCTATGAGCTGGTTGTTGGCCGCTGCGCGTGCGCGTAATGGCAAATCAATGGCTGAAAAGCTGTCTGGGGAATTGGTTGATGCGGCTAACAACACCGGTGGAGCTATGAAGAAACGCGAGGAAGTACATCGGATGGCTGAGAGCAATCGAGCTTTCAGCCATTATCGATTTTAGTCCAGGTGCCGAGATAGTTCTCAACGGCGGATTGATAAAGGTGAGTGGAAGAGTTTCTAGATTATGGCTGCGATACGAACGCCATTGGAGCGGGTGCGGAACATTGGGATTATTGCGCACATCGATGCGGGCAAAACTACTTGCACCGAACGGATCCTATACTACACCGGGCGGACCCACCGGATTGGGAACGTGGATGACGGCAACACAGTCACTGACTGGATGGAACAGGAGCGGGAACGGGGTATAACGATAACTGCCGCTTCGATTACTGCGGAGTGGAACGAGCACCTTATCAACCTAATAGACACACCCGGGCACATCGACTTTACCGCAGAGGTACAGCGTTCGCTGCGAGTGCTGGATGGAGGGGTGGTTGTTTTCGACGCTGTGCAGGGCGTGGAACCGCAGACTGAAACTGTGTGGCGGCAGGCAGATCTCTACAAAGTGCCGCGCCTGTGCTTCGTCAACAAGATGGATAGAGTCGGTGCGGATTTCGCGCGATGTGTGGAAATGATCCGCGAGCGGTTGGGGGCGAACCCGGTAGCTTTGCATCTGCCAGTTGGCGCCGAGGCCGATTTCGTCGGTGTGATCGACTTAATTGAGATGCATATGGTAACCTGGGGCGACCAGGAGGGCGCGCGCAGGGTTTACGAGGACATCCCCGCGAACATGCAGGCGGAAGCTGAGTCTGCGCGTGAAGCACTGATTGAGCAAGTTGCCGAACACGATGATGAGCTGTTAGAGTTATTTTCAGACGAGGAGCCGCCAACTAATGCACAGATGCGTGCGGGCATCCGCCGGGCCACCATAGGGAATTCGATAAACCCAGTGTATTGCGGCACTGCGCTTAAGAATAAAGGCATTCAGCCGGTGCTGGACGGCGTGATTGATTTTCTGCCATCTCCGCTAGATGTGCCCCCAGTGATTGGGAGCAATCCTGAAAACGGCGAAGCCGTGGAGCGCGCGGCGGATGAGACAAGTCCTCTTTCGGCACTGGTCTTCAAGATCGTCAGTGATCCATATGTTGGGCGATTGGCCTATTTCCGCGTGTACTCGGGAAAAATCGAGGCTGGTGCCAAAGTGCAAAACACGACAAAAGGACGGCGGGAGCGGATTGGCCGCCTCATCAGGATGTATGCGGATCGACGCGAGGATGTGGAGGAAGTGACCGCAGGTGATATTGCTGCCACGCTGGGTCTAAAAAACACTTTTACCGGTGAGACGCTTTCCGATGCAAAACAGCCTATATTGCTGGAGAACATCGTCTTTCCGGAACCGGTAATTTCAGTGGCGGTGGAGCCGAAGACGGCCGGCGACCAGGATAAGCTCGGCTTGGCGCTCCAGAAGCTGGCCGAGGAAGACCCTACGTTTCGGGTGCGCGCCGATGAGGATACCGGTCAGACGATTATTTCTGGAATGGGGGAATTGCATCTGGAGGTGCTCGTCGACCGCATGATGCGCGAATTCCGGGTGCACGCGAACGTGGGTCGGCCGAGGGTCGCATATCACGAGTCCATTCGGAAGATAGTCGATAAGGTGGAGTACCGGCATGTGAAGCAGTCGGGTGGCAGGGGTCAATTCGCGCATGTCGTTCTCAGGATGGAACCCGGGGAAGCAGGGTCCGGTATCACCTTTTCCAATGAGATTGTGGGGGGGTCAATTCCGAAGGAATTCATACGACCGGTGGAGCAGGGTGTACGGAACGCTGCTGATACTGGGCCGTTGGCTGGGTACCCAGTAACCGATATGGAAATCACCCTGTATGATGGCTCGTCCCATGATGTGGATTCGAGTGAGATGGCGTTTCAGATTGCCGGGGCGATGGCATTTCGGCAAGGAGTTTCACGCGCGCAACCGGTGCTGTTGGAACCGATTACGAAAGTGGAAGTAGTGGTTCCGGAGGAGCACATGGGAGATATTATGGGAGAGCTCTCATCTCGGCGGGCTTCTATAGGAGGCATGGATGCAGGGCCCGGCGGGACACAGTCGATAAACGCAAAAGTGCCGCTGGCAGAAATGTTTGGTTACGCGACGGCGTTGCGTTCGCGGACACAGGGGCGGGGTGTATTTTCGATGGAGTTTGCTCATTATGAGCAGGTTCCCGATTCGGTTACGGAGGCTGTTATAAAAGGCACATGATAGTGCCTATGGCCGCAAGAGGCCAACAAGGATGATTGTAATTAGGAGGTCAGAAAACAATGGCGAAAGAAATATTTGATCGTAGCAAGCCACACTTGAACGTGGGCACCATGGGGCATGTTGATCATGGCAAGACCACGCTGACGGCTGCGATCACCAAAGT
>CAUZCX010000054.1:0-9753 GCA_963578565.1 Anaerolineae bacterium | reverse complement strand
TTAATGTAATTGGCAACATTGTGGACAACGAAACGGAATCTCTGGCCACTGGTGATGTGGGTTATGTTCTCAGTGCTGCCGGTGATGAGGTTATCCATGGCGATGACGCTGTGGCCATCTGAAAGCATGCGATCGCACAGGTGCGATCCGATAAAACCTGCACCACCGGTGATAAGAATGCGCATTGTGGGTGCCGTGCGCCGCTTGTGGACGCACTATGATTCTACCATAGCGACTGGTATGCAATCCCGGATCAAGTTAGATCTGCGTCGCGCTGGTCTGCTAGGTGCTGTGCGAGTGCGACCGTCAACATAAAAGCGAAGGCCAAATCCACGAACCAATAGGAGGCATCCACCATACCATGGGCGAGGAAATCCATCATTGAAGCCACCAATCCGACCGCTAGGGCGCGCAAGCCGGGGTTGGAAAGTGTGCGCAGGGCGCGCGCTGCCGTGCTGAAGAATGCAACCAGCAACCACAATGCGACCGCAAGCCCGGGCAGACCGAGCCGGGAGGCGAAATCCAACACCCAGTTGTGGGCGTGGGAAAGATGCGGGTCTTGCCACGCGGTCGGTGCTATGTAACGCCCGCGATATTCATAAAGGAAATTGTCCAGTCCGACGCCGGTAAGCGGGTGGTCGTTGATCATATTGAGCGCGCTGCGCCAGAGATTGAGACGGAAAAACGTCGGTCCAGTGGTACGGCTTAGCAGACTGGCTAGGCGTGGGTGGCGTCCGAAAGCTAGCAGTGCCGCGGTCGCTGCGGCCAGCAAAGCTAGCAGCGCCGCGGTAGCGCTTTTGCCGCCACGGAAGAGAATGATGATCGTTAGCGCCGCTGGCACGCCGAGTAACAGCGCTCCGCGGGAGAAACTGAGCACCAGTGCCGCAGCCATCAGCAGTACAGCCCCTAAGTAGCTCAGGCGGCGGTTGCGCTCGTCTCCTAGCAGTGCCACTGCAGCCGCCACTGGCAGCGCGCGTCCGAGGTAAAGCCCCACGTTGTTTGGCGATCCGTACACGCTCCGTATACGCAGCAATCCACCCTCGGCAGTAATCAAGTTGATGCCTAGAGCATATTGAATCAGGCCAATGGCAGCCACTAGAGAAGCACCGAGGATGAAAAAGTCAACTATGCGCCAGAGTTCCTTTTTTTGCAGTGGCAGGATGCGCACAAGTCCGTAAAACAATACTGGTTCCAGCACCATCACCCGCAACTCGTTGAAAGCCACCGCGCGCATCTCAGCGCTGAAAAGCGAGATTGCGGCGAGCAATGCGAATATGAGTACCGCTTGGTCTAGTGAATTGAGAGTGATCCGCGGCTTGGCGGATTCGGTGCGGCGGTTGCGATGCTCAAATATCCAGCGCAGTGAAATGGAAGTGGCGGCTAGCCAGGTGAATACCTCCACCGCAGAGAAAACGCGCTCAAACATGGGGCGTGGCTGCAGGTAGAATGGCGTTGCCAACGCTATCAGTGCCAACGCAATTGTCGGGCGCGCGTAAAAAAGTACTAGCAACGCTAGCAGGCTGCCGAGCGTGAGTAGCAGCCACGGCGAGAAATAAAACAGGCCAGCTGAGAGCACTGTTACCGCTAGAGGGAGAGCGTCGCTCTGACGGCGGAAAACCTGTGGGAGGGTTTGTCCCCAGGTCATTCCGGCGGAGAGCCAGAAAAGCGCCGCTAGTCCCAGGGCGAGCAGCACATTTGCGCGTTTTCCAAGGGCTAGCATAGAAACGCGCAGTTGCGCTGTATATCTCCGGAAGCTGATGATCAGGCCGAGCAGAGCGATCAGCGCCAGAGCCGCGAGCGTCGTCAGATTGCGTACAAGCGTTGCTCGGGGCGGAGCGTTGCCGACTGAGAAACCGACAATCGCCCATTGCTCCCAACCGCGCTCGGCTCTGATTGTGGCGGTGTGACGACCGGGGCGCAGGTCAGCTGCGAGCGGCAGTAGTTCGACTCGAGAAGAGAGATCCGGGGAGGTAAGAACCTGATAGGCCTCGCCCTGCAGGCTGCGCGGCAGCTGGTTAGCCGGTTCACCGTCTACTTGCACAAATAGGGTGGCGCGATAATCACCGCGCCGGGCTATTATCCCGAGATCTGTGCCCTCAAATGTAAAGCTGATTTCGGCCGATCCGGATTGCGGGATATCAGCTCCCAGATCGGAAAACTGCCAAGCGCCGTGGTATCGTGCAAATGGTGTTGCCGCGGAGTGCACGCCGGGCGGAGCAACGGCGCTCTCTGGAGCGGTAAGGCTCTGGCGCAGATTCAGTAGAATGGCGCGCGGGCGACCTTCCGGCGTTAGAAGAGAAAATCCCCATCGCGGGTCGCTCAGGTCTTCGCCGGGCTGCAGGTTTTCCAGTACCAGTACGCCTGCCCATGGCCATTCGCTCCGGGCGCGCTTGAAGGCGACAGCGGTGAACTCTGCCTGCTGACTTGCGTTCACCCCGCCCCAAGTGGCTCGGGCGTTCGCAGCTGCCTCCGGGTTATACCAGCCAAATTGGGTGCCCCAGAGCAGTTTGTCTTCGTCTCCAGCGCGTTCCATTTCGGCGCGCAGCAGAATGAAACGCGAGAAGTTTAGGGTTTTCGGGTGCGGGCTGCGTTCGTCCGGAGTGCTGTTGAATGCGTATGGCTTACCGGCGGCCGCATCGAAAAAAGGCGCGGCGCCGACGGCGTACAACTCGCGGAGGAATAGCAGGTCGCTTATGTTCTCTGGTCCAGTTTCAACCGTTGGCGCAAGGCCTGCTAGCAGCACTGTTGAGTGCGTATCGGCTTGATGAATTGCCGGATGGCTGGCAACCAGCAGGCGCCCATAGGCTGCCGCCGAAGGCGCCTCGCCCCAGGCGCTTTGCAGGTTGGGTTCGTCCCAGATTTGATATACGTCGATGGCGTCAGCGTAACGGTGGGCGAAGCGAGCGGCGAATTCCGCGAATGTGACCGGGTCCTCCGGCGCCCTTTCGCCATCTAGCACCGCTATCAGTCTCAATTTGTGGGCGATGACGGCATCGACAAGTTCATCAGTGGCTTCCCAGTCGAAGCCGTACTCACGCCATTGGAAGGTTTGCCGCACCCAACCGAAACCGTTGATCGCGGCTATTTCGAGCGCGGCATCTCGGCTTGATGGCTCTGTCGAGAGCAGCGCGATGTTCACACCGTAAAGGTTGGCGGGGCGTGGAGTTAATCCGGCGGTCGGAAGCTCGAATGGCTGCCCACGGCTGCGCTGGTGCTGTTGTGCCAGCAAAGCGGCGGCGCCCAGCAGAGTTGCCACTAGTGCTAGCGCGCACAGGCTTGTCAATATGCGGCGCATGTATTACTGCGTCCAACTTGGACTGCTTGTCTGAGCGTCGTTTGTGAGCTGTTGTGCGATACCCGAAGCCTCTTCCACAATCCACAGGTCGCCGCGGTGGACAAGCGCAATCTGATTGCCGCCGGGTGACCAAGCGACGGTCTGGGGCTTCAGGCCAACCTCACCCGGGGCGGGGAAAACGGGATTTGTATTGCTGCCGTCTTGATCCATGAGCGCAAGCCGGTAGCGACTACTGATGCTCTCGAGTGGGTTGAGCGCCTGCAAAAATGCAACTCGGAAGCCTCTCCTGGATGGTGGCGAAACCACCGGGCTGGCCCACATGCCACTGCGCTCCGTAAGTGTTGCCTGAAAGCTGCCGTCCTGCGGAAGGGCGGAGAGGTCAAAAACTGGGCTATCCTCCGGCAACTCTAACCCGACCGGGCCCGCGTGGGTGACCGCGTAAAGGAAGTGGCTGTCAGGAGACCATGTCACTGACGGTATCCATACCCAATCCTTGTACGTCCGGTAATGTGAGAAGGCCGTTAAGCGTTGCTGTGTTGGGTGTTCGGGCTCGCTGATATCTATCAGACCAATAGCATCGGCTTGAGCATAGGCGAGGCGCTGGCCATCGGGCGCCCAGGAAAAACGCATGCCATACCATCCGTAGCTTCCGCCTGAGGATGGGTCCATAACTGTGGTCTGCTGGCCGATTTTGCCCGTCTCGTCGAAGGTAACCAGGCGTAGGTTATTGTGCGCCTGCCATCCGGGTGCGGTGCTCCGCGGCTCCCCGGTTGAGAACGCAAGCGTGCGCGCCTCCGTCGGCGACCAGGCTGCCCAGAGCACGTTTTCAGCTTGTAGAGTAAATGGCTCCGGCTGATTGGATGCGGTGGCCACAGCCCAGAGTTCGTTGAAGGCCGGATCATTATCATCCTCTTCGTCTTCGGCGGGTGTGCGCGTGTAGAGGAGATAGTCGGCGCCACCCGAAAGCTGGAATACGCGCCCGTCCAGTGCACCGGTCACGGTCAGCGGTTTGCGATTGCCGCTGGAATTGTGCATCATCCATGCGTTTCCGGAGGAAAGATACGCCAGCATGCCCTCAATTGGAATGACGGTCAGCGATGAATGTGCTCCAACCATTACGATTTCCGCCACCGGATCACTTAACATGGTGCGCCGTAGCACTGCTTTCGATACCTCCGCTCCGTCTTCCCTAACTATCCGGTAGGTAACTTCTTCTAGGCCGCTAGTGCCGGTCTGCAGCAAGCGTGTTTCGCCCATCGGCAGGCCCTCATTGCGCACTACCTGTTTCTCAAACGGTATCACAACCTCTTCGCTCTCCACATTTTCTTGCACGCGCGTGACTGAGATCTGCATACCGTCATTCAGTGTTGTGAATTCACTGGGAGAAACGCGGTCGAGCGTGCCTAGGATAATCTCAAGTTCGGAGAGAACATCGCGCACCACGCTGCCGGCAGTGGCCACCGTGGTGCTCTCGCCGTCATGTATTACTATTACCGAAACTTGGACCGGATCAGGCGTGCTGACCGGCTGACAGGCTACCAGCCAGAGCAGGGCTGCCAGCAGGTGCATCCCCGCGCAGCGCATGGGCTCAATCGTACCATATTTTTCTTGACGAAACCGGCCTGTCACGCTACAATCAAAATGCTCCCAGGCAGATCGCGGGCGGAACAGATCATGGGGCCGATGCCGGAGCATGCGGAGGGAGGTCCCTTTTTGTTTGCCTAGAGCAGCTGCCACGGAAGGATTATAATCAAGGTCTTAATCGATGGATACTACATCATTGAATGCGCAGAAACGCACAACTGTCCGCAAGGGGATGAACCAGCTCCGCCGCGATGGGTTTTTACCCGCTGTGCTCTACGGACCTGCGATGGAAGCGGTGCCGTTGCAATTGCAGGCGCGCGAGGCCGAAAAATTGCTTACTCGACTGCAGGGCACGGTTCTCATTGATTTACTGCTGGATGGGGAGAAACATACAGCCATCGTGCGCGAGTTGCAACGCGATGTGCTGCTCGGAGATCTGCTACATGTGGACTTCATGGCGGTGGCTATGGACCAGATGCTTACTATTACAGTGCCGATAACGCTGGTGGGTGCAGCCCCGGCGGCTTCCACGGGAGAGTATGCAGTCATGGCCGGCATCAGCGAAGTGGAAGTAGAATGCCTTGTGAGGGATATGGTTAACTCCTTGGAAATCAGTGTCGAGGCGCTGGATGAACTTGGTGACACTTTGACCGTGGCCAACCTTAACGCACCTCCCGGTGTTACCATTCTCTCCGATCCTGAAGACACCGTGGCTCGCGTGACTTACGCCGGAATTCTGGAGACCGAAGAGGAAGAAGAAGAAGCTCTGGAACTAGACGCCGAGGATGTGGAAGTGATTGAAAAGGGCAAGGTACCTGAGAAGGACGAGGATGCCGAGGCAGCTGCGGTGCAGCCGCAAGACGCAAAATAATTCTGGGGCCTCAGGTGTGTAGCCAGGCCCCACCGTACATTTGAAAAAAGCGACCGCGGGCATTGCTCCCGCGGTTTTCATTTGCGGAACCGAGTTATCTCAGACCTGCTGTCGCCAGCAGTTCCAGAGTGATGCGGGCGCTCGCGGCCCAGATGATCTACCCGGAGTATGGCCTGAAAAAGAAAACCGAGCGCGCGCATCCGTCGCGCGGGTTTTTGTAAGGTTTTCTGGTCAGGTTGTTGGGGTCAGCCAGCCAGGAGAGCGGTACGGGGAAAATAGTGTCTATCTCGTGCGGATTGACTCGAAATGGATACGCATATGGAATGGTACCCACGCCCGGGGTAACGTGCCAGCCAGTGACGGTGCTGTAAGGCGATAGGCATCCCAGTACGGTGACATCATCTGAGCGGAGGCCGATTTCTTCTCTGGCCTCGCGCAGAGCAGTTTCGGCGCGCGTGAGGTGGTTCAAAATAACCGCACCGCCGGGTAAAGCGACCTGACCTTTATGCTCGATCACCGTTTCTGGGTGGCGAGTTAGGAGCAGATGCTAAGCATCCTTCTCTTGATAGAGGGCCAGCAGCACGGCCGCCGCTCTTTCTCCCTCGGAAGGCTGAGGGCAATCGTCGGGCGGACGCAAGCGGCCGTGTAGCATCTCGGGCATTTTGCGCGGTATCACGTATTGGCGAGCTGATGCGGCGGTTGCTCTGGACAAAGAGCGCGGGCGAACACTAGGTAGCCCGTGTGAGCCACCATGCGGTCGGTTGGCCTGAAACGCGCCGGCACGGTTTTGTAATTGCGCAGCAATACCTCCAACACTTCTGTCATACCGAACGGATGGCGCTGCAACCCTGTGAGCAGTAAGATGACCTGATTGGTGGTGGGCAGCAGCGCGCCGAAAAAGGCTCCGCTCCGCAGCGCACGGTGCGCCTGCGATAGATAATCCCACGGATTGGGGACATCCAGAAAGAGTGCCGGGACATCGGTTTCATCGAATCCGTCCGCTATGTCGCGCGTTTTCAGCTTAACGCGCGCGGAAAGGCCCGTCAGGTCGAGGTTATGACGGGCGGTGTTCTGCATGTCCGAGCGCGCGTCGTAAGAACTCACACGTCCATCGGCTCCGACCGCGCGTGCCAGAGCGACCGTCAACGCTCCACTACCGGTGCCCGCCTCAATTACCTCTTGACCCGGCTCGATTGAAAGCTTCAGTAGTATTAATCCAATATCTTTCGGAAAAATAATCTGAGACTGGCGTTTTAGAGTGCGTGTAATTTCCGCGGTGGAGGGGGTGAGTAACACAAAATCTGCACCCAGATGAGAGCGAACGGTGCTACCAAACAGCTGTCCTAAAAGGTCTGCGTGCTGAATGACTCCGTTGTGGGTTTCTAGGCGTTCGTCGGGATGAATGCGGAGTATAAACGACTTCCGGTCGCGCATGCTGACCAGCTGGATCAAATCACCGACTGCCGCGGCATGCATGTCTTTTTCTCCGTCCTCGCTGAGCGCAGGCATTATACTACACGGATGTCGAGCGCTTATCGAGTGGGGATATAGTAAAATTCTCACTAGGCGGCAGCGCGGGCAGCAGCTTTCATGCGAATCATCTTTGGGTTTCTGGCAGCTTTATGCGTGCTACTGGTGGTCAGCGGCGTGGCTGGGGGGCAGCAGACCGAAGGGCCTTTTTACGAGGTACAGCCTGGCGATACCCTGTATTCCATCGCGCAGCAATTGGGGTCAACTATGCAAGCGCTGCAGGATGCGAACGGAATCGCCGACCCGTCCATGCTGGTGATTGGGCAGCAGCTGCTGCTGCCCGGATATGTGGGCATCACCGGGATGGTGCGCACGCGCCCGCTGCTGCCGGGAGAGAACCTGCGCATGTTGCCGCTGCAGCTGGGCAACGAACGTAGCACGCTGCTGCAGCTGAACCGGATAGTTAATCCGGCTGCACTTTACTTGGATCAGCCTCTGATTCACCTAGTGCCCGAACAGGCAGAAGCTGCGCGCACTGGTCAATTTGTGCTGGCAACCTCGGAGGACACGTTGCTTGGGCTTGCGGTACGCTGCGGACGTAACCCAGTTGAACTCTGGATGCTTAACGGAAGGCCCGCTCCCGGATCACTAGTTGTTGGTGATTTCATATTTCTTCCCAGTGAGTCTCCTCTGGAGGGTCTGCCTGCACCATTCGAGCAGATCAGCATCTCTCCAGAGCATCCGGGACAGGGGCAGCCAGTGGTGATTACGGTGATGGTAGCCGCTGGCGCGGCCGTGTCTGGACAGTTTGCGGAGGCCGATTTGCACTTCGCGGAGCTCGCAAGTGAACACATCGGATTGTTTGGAATCGATGCCATGACCGCTCCGGGTGTGTATCCCCTCGTTCTGCGAGCGCATACAGCGGAACGAGATTCTGTGGCACTGGAGATGCGCCTGCCGGTTTCCGATGGTGGTTATCAACTGCAGCGCATACACTTGCTGCCCGAGAAAGCGCAGCTGCTTCTGAATGAACAATCGCGTGCTCTGGAGGAAACAATTATCGAGAGAGCAGCGACTGGCTACAGCGCGGAGAAGCATTGGGAAGGCCGCTTCCAGTCGCCGATGCCGTCAGATCATATCACCGCCGGTTTCGGGTTGCGGCGTAGCTACAATGGCGGCACTTTCAGTACATTCCATAGTGGGATGGACTTTGGAGCTCCGGATGGTTTTCCCATCCACGCACCGGCCGCCGGGGTGGTGGTGCTCGCAGAAGAGCTGCGCATTCGTGGCAATGCAACCCTGATTCAACATGGCCTCGGGGTGTATACTGGTTACTGGCATCAGATCGGTTTGGATGTAAGCGTTGGGCAGCGCGTGCAGGCGGGCGAGGTGATCGGGCGCGTGGGCGAATCCGGGCTTTCAACTGGCACTCATCTACATTGGGAGGTATGGGTTAATGGAACACAAGTGGATCCGTTGGAATGGCTGCAACTGGAAATACCTGAGCGATGAAAGTTGACGGTAAACACTACCGTACCATCTGGGTGAAGCCTGACAATCAGCACGTGATTCAGACTATCGATCAGCGCTGGCTGCCGCATAGATTCGTGATTGAGAATTTGGAAACGGTTGAGCAGGCAGCGTGCGCCATCCGCGAGATGCACGTGCGTGGAGCTCCGCTGATAGGCGTTACCGCTGCGTATGGCATGTATTTGGCAGCGCTTGCGTCGTGCGATGAATCTGAGCCTGCCTTTCTGCTGGCGCTGCAGAATGCAGGGCAGCTGCTGCGCTCCACGCGTCCGACCGCGGTCAATCTCGCCTGGGCGGTGGAGCGGCAGTTGGAAGCACTGACGGCAGCCGGTGGAGATGTGAAGGCGTGCATCCAGTCCACTTTCGATGTCGCTGCAGCCACTGCAGACGAGGATGTAGAAAGTTGTCGTTTGATTGGTGAGCACGGATTAGACCTGATCAAGAACCTGAGTCAGAAAAAAGGCGGGGAGTCGGTGAACATCCTGACGCATTGCAACGCGGGCTGGCTGGCTTGCGTGGATCATGGCACCGCTACTGCGCCGATTTATCTTGCGCACGAAGCCGGACTGCCAGTGCATGTCTGGGTGGATGAAACGCGCCCGCGCAATCAGGGTGCGCGCATGACCGCTTGGGAACTCGGCCAGCACGGCGTGGCACACACTGTGGTGGCCGACAATGTGGGCGGGCACCTGATGCAGCACGGCCTGGTTGACATGGTTATCACCGGCAGCGACCGCACGCTCTACACTGGTGATGTGG
This sequence comes from Anaerolineae bacterium, assembly GCA_963578565.1. Lineage (GTDB taxonomy): Bacteria > Chloroflexota > Anaerolineae > Anaerolineales > UBA11657 > CAJWGI01. The sequence goes on along the minus strand of CAUZCX010000054.1, from coordinate 244 downwards.
CTAACAAAATCGGCACTTATCTTAAGGCGCTCGCTGCGTATGACAATGATGTTCCTTTTTATGTGGCGCTGCCGTCATCCACGTTTGATTGGGAGCATCGCGATGGTGTTGCACAGATTCCCATCGAAGAGCGTGATGCATCGGAGGTGAAAACCATTCGTGGACTGAGCGAGGGCGAAATCCGCTCGGTTCTGCTTACTCCGGAAGAGAGCCCGGCGGCAAACTTCGCCTTCGATGTTACACC
>CAUZCX010000053.1:0-9910 GCA_963578565.1 Anaerolineae bacterium | reverse complement strand
TACGGGTGGATGCCGGCGAGGAGAACGGCCTGGAATTCACTTGGGAAGCAGCTCCCGAGCCTGACCAAGATCCGGAATCGATGCCCGCCGAGGAGACGGTTGGCGCCGCCTCATCCACCGCATGATTCCGTCTAGCGACAGTTATGGTCGATTGAACGCTGAAAACCACAAGGGAGATTCATCTCTACGCTGCGATTGACGCTCGCTGCCACGGTCACTCTACCCAGAAACATGGAACGGGGCCAGCCAACGGATCCTCTCATCCGACCGACAGCATTGATCCCATGGCCGTCTTCACCACGTTGATGCGCGTCGGGAAAGCTTCCTTCAGTTCCTCGATATGCGTTATCACCAGTACGCGCTTAAAATCATCTTGAATGGAATTTATGGCTTCGAGCAATCGCTCGCGGCCCCGCGCATCTTGCGTACCGAAGCCCTCGTCGATCACCACCGTCTGCAGCTGTGCTCCTGCCCTCCGGGTCAGCATGCCGCTGAGAGCGATGCGAATGGCGAAATTGACCCGGAAAGCCTCTCCGCCGCTGTATAGCTCGTAATTACGTGTGCCAAGTTCATCGGCTATCTTGATATCCAAGGTCTCGCGCAGCACCCCCGATCTGAGCTCACGCTGAGTATCGAAACGCACGCTCATGCGCCCACCCGTCATTCTGCTCAGCAGCGTGTTCGCTCTCTCTTCGACCTCGGGCACGGCCGCTTCTATAATCATTGCAGGCACACCCTGCTTACCGAACGCCACGCGCAACTCATTGTAAATGACTATCTGCTCCGCCAGCTTATCTCGCTCGGCGGCCCGGGACTCGCGCCGTAGCGCCAGCCCGTCCAGAGCGGACAGTTTCTGGCGCGCGCTGCCTACACGCTCAGTGGCAACACGATGGTCAAATCGCAATCGCTCCAGCGTCTGCTGGCGCTCATCTGCCACATGCAACTGCAATTCGTGCTCACGCGCTTCAAGTTCCAATTGCTGCAGCTGCGCACTGTCTTGCTCCAGAGTGTTCTGCCAGCGCTGCTGCCGCTTTTGCAGCCCCGCGAGGGACGAGTTCGCCTCCGCCGCGCTCGCTACTGCCAAGCCCAGTTCGGCCAGTTTACGCTGCAACCCAGATTTCCGATTCAAGCCTTTTTCCAGTTCGTCCAGACTCTTGTCAAATTCTGTCACCTGCGTTGACATTTTCTGATGCTGCTCACGCTTCTCGACGTAGCGCCCGCGGCGCTCTTCCAAATCGCTCTGCAAATCTGCCAACAGCTGCATGCGTGCATCCTCGTCTAGCACATTCCCACACGTCGGGCAAATGGGTTCTACGGCCGCCTGCAGTGCGGCGACCCGCTGCTTGATCGGGTCCGCCTGCGTGATTAATATCTCGTTCTCGCCCTGCAGCCGCGCAGCTGTTTCGGCAGCACCAGCACGCTCAGTGGACAATTGCTTGCGCTCGGCTTCGCGCTCATCCAACTTTTGCAATTCAGATTGAACCGTATCCCGTACAGCCATCAGTTCCTCGTGATCGCCTTTGGCATCCGCCGCCGCCAATTCATTTTCAACTTCTACCAGTTCACTTTTTCCCTGTTTAAAGCGCTGGTTCAGATCATCTGTACTGCGACGCACGTGTGCCAGCGCCTGTTTGGCCTTCTCTAAGTCAGCCATATCCTTTTCGGCCGCGCGCAACTGTTCCAGCAACTGATTGAGACCGGATTCCACGTCGGAGAGTTCCTGATTATATTCAGGGCGCCGCTCAAGCTCGGCATCGATTGCAGCGATTTCGCGCTCCAGCACGCGTTCATTCTCGGTAAGAGCTATGGCACGCTCGCGGGCACGCTGTTCAAAGAGCGTCCACTGCTCGAGGCCAAGAATACTTGCCAGAACACCCTTGCGTTCTCCCGCGGATTTGACGGTGAATTCGTCCGCGCGGCCCTGAGCTATGAAAGCGGAATTCATAAAAGTATCGTAATCGATGCGCAGCAGTTCGTCGATTTTTCTCTGGGTCTGGCGAATGCCGGCTTCGGAGAGACCACGCCAGCTTTCGGTGTCCGCATCGTACATCTGCAAATCCAGCATACTCTGTCCGCGCTTTCCGCTCTTGCGCTGCCGCATCACCTGATAGCACTGCCCGGAAAGTCTAAAAGTGAAAGCGACACGCATCTCACTCTCGCCGAAGTGAATCAATTCATCGTCGCTGCGCTTGCCGTCGCGCGCTCGACCCCACAGCGCCCAGACCATAGATTCCAACAGCGCCGATTTTCCTGCCCCGTTTTCGCCCGTAAGACACGCTACGTGGATGCCACTGAAATCAAGCGGGCCCGGATTCTTGTAAGGCATGAAATTAGTGAGTTCTAATGTAACTGGGATCATCAATTCTCCTGTGCGGAGAATACGAAACGACTATTCTTCGCTGCTCTGAAAGATACCATTAGCCACGGCAAGAAGCGGCTTCACGCGCTCGGAATCGTAGCCTTTGTCCACGAAATAGCACTCCAGTAGCTCGGACAGAGTGAGCGACTCGGCCGCCATTCCGCCGAGGCGTGTACGGGCCTCGTGATCCACCTCGCGCGCTACGGTGTGACTGTACGCGGCCTCCATAGCGCCATAGATTTCCGCATATCGCAATACGGGAGGTTGTTGCGCTTTCAACTGCATGATCAGTCGCACCACTACGCCTTCAATGTCACATTTCTCGATTGCGTGCACAACCGCCGTGGTAGGGTCATCGCTCTCTCGCGCGTCCACGCGAATTGTCAGGAAAGGGCGTGCGTCCACCGGCACAAAGTTCCACTCAGTCTCTTCGCGCGCCAACTCCACCCAGCAGAATCCTTTTATCTCTTTCTCCTCCCCGAAATCGATGCGCTCTAGGCTGCCCGAATAAACCACACTAGGATATGCGTCTGCGTTTACGTCCTGATGTTTGTGGATGTGGCCGAGCGCGACGTAATCCCATACCGGCTCCGCCAGCTCCGATTTGTACACGGCCACATCTCGTCCTAGCATCACGCTGCGCTCAGATCCAAGTTTGGCCTCAGCCACAGAGAAATGCCCACAGAGTACGCGCGGCATTTCGTGTACCGCGGCCTGGCGTGCGAGGTCCTCAACGAGTGTAGAGACAGCCGTGCGCAGCGCCTGATCCAACTCCGCCACCGACTTACCACGATTTTGATCTTGGGTAAGCAACCGGTTGCGCATCGGGTATGGCATCCATGCTAGGAAGAATGGCCCTCGCCGCGTTTCCACCACCTGTCCGGCAGGCTCGCTGCCAACAATCACATGGGGAACATCCAGCACACCGAAGATATCTACGCTTGTGGCTTTCGATGCCATGCCCGGCAAATCATGGTTGCCCACCAGTAACAGTACCGGCATATTTTCGGCCAGACGCTTCAGGCGCAAAGCGAATTCACGTTGCTGTGTAGGGTCCGGGTCACGCGTCTTAAAAGCGTCTCCGGCGAAGATAGCCACATCCGCCTGATTCTCAAGAGCATAATCAACCACCTCATCCATGCGATCGAGAAAATCGCGCACGCGGGAGGATGTGCCCGTGCGCGCGTCGAGACGGCCATAGTTCTCCATGCCGACATGCAAGTCGGCGAAATGGATTAGACGGATAGGGTCAGGCATACGCGGTCATCCGGAATGGCAGCCGGTGTTCGGGGTCATTCTTCGCGATCGCCCTCAAAACCCCACTTTCCAGAAATCAAGTAGAGCGGGCGTTTTTTCACTTCGTTGTATATCCTTCCAAGGTATTCGCCGACAATGCCAAGGCAAATCAATTGTACTCCGCCAAGCAGCAACACACTCACAAGCGTAGTAGCCTGCCCGAAAAACTCGCGGCTGCCCGAAAACCGCAGCGCCACAATGGCCGGGATTCCCACCAATGCCACACCGGCGAAAATGAAACCGAGCGTCATAGCCAGCTGCAGTGGCACTTGGGAAAAACCGGTAATACCATCCGTTGCAAAGCGCAACATACTGCGCAAGGAATATTTGCTGCGCCCGGCAAACCGTTCCTCGCGCACATATTCCACCTCGGCGCGACTAAAACCCACCCACACCGAAAGGCCACGCATGAAGCGATGGTGTTCACGTACCTTCCCAAGCGCATCAACCACTTTGCGATCCATCAGCCGGAAATCACCGCTGTCCTTGGGGATATGTAAATCGGTCATACGGTCAATAAGACGATAGAACAGAGCTGCGGTAGTACGCTTGAACCAAGTCTCTCCCCTCCTGGAGGCTCGCACCGCTAGCACCAGTTCAGCACCGCGCTGCCATTCCCTCACAAGATTGGGGATTACTTCGGGCGGGTCCTGCAAATCCGCGTCAATAACCACCACTGCCGCGCCGCGCGCATAATCCATGCCAGCAGTTATGGCAACCTGATGCCCGAAATTGCGCGAAAAACTGAGCACGCGCACGCTTGCGTCGGTTGCCTCGAGATGACGCATGATCCGTAGCGAGCCGTCGGAGCTGCCGTCATCCACCAGCAGTAGTTCAGCCGCACCGTCTAGACTATCCATAACCACGCGCATACGCCGGTGAAACTCAGACAGCGATTCGGACTCGTTGAAAACCGGCGCTACAATTGAAAACTTTGGGGCGCTCATCACTCAAGTGTTGACTGCGCGCCAACCGAGGCAAATGGAAGCCGAAACATCACTCTTAGCCACCTCCTCGACCAACATTTCATCCAGACGCTGCTCACTCAGATATTTGTTGCGCGCAAGGACTTTATGCGCATCACTTTCGCGCAGCAGGTAACTGGAGTGAGCGATGTAAGTTGCAATTTGGCCCAGTTTATGGGTTTTATAACCACCACCTGCCTGCCACCATCCCAGCCTCCACGCAAGATATTGCGGGCATACCACGCGCCCGGTTAGGCCCACAATTTGTAGGAATGCTCTGACCGACAAGCCGAAGCTTCATCTTCTAGCACAGTTGTAAGCCCATATCGACACAAATAGTGTCGCCATCGACCATCCGCGTGACATTGGCACCATAAGGGTACATGGCAGTCTAGTATAACCGAAAAATGCGCCTCCTACAGAACGGCATAACATTGATCTAGGCCTTATTTTGCTCTAACGTTCCTCCAATGTGAACCACATAACATAAGGTATCTGCACCGTTTTCCCGGTGCGGCAAACTAATGAATTGCTGGAGGCATGAAAATGTCCAAAATAATCGGAATTGACCTAGGAACTACCAACTCAGTAGTGGCCGTGATGGAGGGTGGCGATCCTACAGTTATCAACACCAGCGAGGGCAACCGCACTTTGCCCTCAGTCGTCGCGTTCAACAAGAGCGGAGAGCGTCTGGTTGGCCATACCGCGAAGCGTCAGGCGGTGACTAATCCCCAGAACACAATCTATTCAATAAAGCGGTTCATGGGACGCCGGGCTGACGAGGTGACCACAGAGAGCGGCATGGTACCGTACGAAGTGGTGGCGGGCCCCAAAGATGACGCGCGCGTTAAGATACCGCAAACCGACAAGACCTATACTCCGCAGGAAATATCGGCAATGATACTAGGTAAGCTCAAATCGGACGCTGAAGCCTACCTCGGTACGCCAGTTACCAAGGCGGTTATCACCGTACCGGCATATTTCAGCGACAGCCAAAGGCAGGCTACCAAAGACGCCGGCAAAATAGCGGGTCTGGAGGTAATGCGCATCATCAACGAACCTACCGCCGCGGCGCTGGCTTACGGGCTGGAATCACATGCCAACGAGAGAATTCTTGTCTTCGACCTAGGCGGTGGCACCTTCGATGTATCCATTCTGGAAGTAGGTGAAGGCGTGGTGGAGGTGGAAGCAACCCACGGCGACACCCATCTGGGCGGCGACGATTGGGATCAGGCAATTGTCAACTGGGCCGCAGATGAATTCAAGAAAGATCAGGGTATCGATTTGCGCAACGACCGCCAGGCGTTGCAGCGTCTGCGCGAAGGCGCAGAGAAGGCCAAGATGGAGTTGAGTTCCGTGACGCAGACCGAGTTGAACCTGCCGTTTATCACCGCCGATGCTGATGGCCCCAAACACCTACAGCTAAATTTGAGCCGCAGCACGTTCGAGCAACTGACGCAGGATCTCGTAGAGCGCATCCGTGGGCCTTTCGAAAACGCGCTCAAAGATGCCGGGGTCGCCTCCGGCGAAATCGATCAAGTAGTGCTGGTGGGTGGCTCCACGCGCATGCCCATGGTGCAAGATTTGGTCGAGAAGCTCGCTGGTAAATCGCCGCACAAGGGTGTGAACCCAGACGAGGTGGTTGCGATCGGGGCAGCCATTCAGGGAGGAGTGCTCGCTGGAGAGGTAAAAGATGTGCTCCTGCTGGATGTAACCCCGCTGACGCTGGGACTTGAGACACTAGGCGAGGTTATGACCCCGCTGATAGAGCGCAACACCACCGTACCGGTGAAAAAGGCCGAGGTTTACTCTACCGCTGCAGACAACCAGACGGCCGTCGACATCCACGTGCTTCAGGGTGAACGCACTATGGCATCCGACAATATGAGTCTCGGACGCTTCCGTCTGGAAGGCATCCCGCCCGCACCGCGCGGCATGCCGCAGATTGAAGTCACTTTCGATATTGACGCAAACGGAATTCTTAACGTGGCCGCGGAAGACAAAGCCACCGGCACACAGCAACAGATAACCATTACTGCCAGCACCAATCTGGAACAATCCGAAGTCGAAAATATGGTCAACGACGCCCTACAGAACGAGGCCGAAGACCGAAAACGGAAAGAGCTAGCGGAGGCGCGTAACGAGGCCGACAGTATTACCCACGGCGCCGAGAGAGTACTGACCGAACTGGGAGAGAACCTGGGTGAGGACGACCGTGCAGCAATCGAGAAGCAGGTAAACGATCTGCGCGAGGCAGCGCAGGGTGAGGATACCAATCACGTGCGTGAGCTCACGCAGGCGCTGCAGCAAGCGACGCATGCGCTTAACCAGCAAGCAGCTGCGGAAACCCAGCAGGAAAAAGACCCTTCCAACAATGGAAACGACGCGTCGGAGAGTACATCCACGGACGACGAAGACGTTGTGGAAGGCGAATTCACTGAGGCCTGAGCACCGCCCCCCGGGGTCACATCCAGAGAAAGTATCCACAACGGCCCGTACCACACGTTGAGTCGATGGCATTAACGCTGACCCGCTCCAGAAAGAGATTTTGGATTCAGACCAGCTGGTTGTATAATCATGCATACGGCATGCAATCAATCGGGCTAGCGCGTGGAGAAACCCTGGCATGAAAGCCGACTATATATGGTTGAACGGCGATCTGGTGCCATTCGAACAGGCGAACGTGCCCTTTCTCAGCCCCACAGTGCACTACGGTCTGGGCGCATTCGAGGGAATCCGCTGTTATGAAACCCCCGGCGGAGCGGCCGTCTTCCGCCTGACCGAACATCTACAACGCCTGCTTAATTCCGTGCTAATTTTAGGGATCCGAGACTTCATATATACGCTGCAGGATCTGCGCGAGGCAACTCTTGAAACCATACGAGCCAACGGATTCAAGAGTTGCTACATCCGCCCGCTGATTTATCTGGATGGACCGCTGGGACTGAACCTAGACGAGGCCGAACCCAGAATCGGAATTGCCACTTGGGAATGGGGCGCTTATCTGGGGGAGAAAGCGCTAGAGAGCGGCGTAGATATGATGGTCTCATCTTTCACCCGTCACCACATCAACGTCAGCATGACCAAAGCAAAAATTTCCGGCAATTATGTCAACTCGGTGCTTGCAAAAACCCTGGCGTTGCGCTCAGGCTATGACGAGGCCATTCTGCTCGACCCACAGGGATACGTTTCAGAATGCTCGGGAGAGAACCTCTTCATCGTCCGCGCTGCCAAAGTTTTCACACCACCCCAAGCCACCATACTGGACGGCATCACGCGGGATTCGGTGATCACTCTCGCACGTGACACAGGCTATATTGTCACCGAGGAGCCTGTTTCACGTGATCAGCTCTACATCGCGGACGAGCTCTTCGTATGCGGCACCGCAGCCGAAGTCACACCTGTGCGAGCCGTGGACCACCGCACCATCGGAATTGGACAGCGCGGGCCGGTCACCCAAGCGTTGCAGCAGGAGTTCTTCAAAACGGTCAATGGCCAAGGAAACCGCTCGTCCGAATGGCTAGAATACGTTTACGAGTGATTCCGGTATCCGCACGTGATGCCTGACGAGGAACGCCCGAACAATACCCCTGGATGGAGCCGTCACGCTGTCGGTCTGGGAATGCTCGGCATTTCACTCTTAGCCGGTCTGATGCTGTTCGCCTTCATCGCCCAAGTTGTACCGAAACTTCCATCCGAGATTGCACTTCACTTCACTCACGAGGGAATCGCCGACCAAAGGGGCCCTCCGCAAAACCTGTTCTACCTGCCACTTCTGGGAGCATTGATATGGCTACTGAACACCCTCACAGGTCTTGGACTAGCACATAAGAGCAACTTGCGTGTGGGAGCTCACCTGCTGTGGGCGAACACGTTAGCCGTACAGGTGATCCTGTGGGTTGCGGCTTTGCGGCTCGTAGGCACAATCTGAAGCAATCCGTGGCGCCGCCGCCAGGTAAACTTCCCCATAGAGAACATGGTCTGAAGCCTGATCAATTGTCTGGCGCATTTGCGCAGCGCTTCCGGTTGCCGGATGTAGCTAGAACGGCAGCACCGGGCCTGATTCTGATGGCTCTGCCTTTCTTGCTTTTCTGGCAAGTATGGTGGCCAAGCAGCAATTCCCGGCGCGTATTCGCTTACGGCGACTTTGTCGAGCAGCATTACCCTTTTCGGGTTTTTGTGGCGCGCGAATTGCGCACCGGGCACCTACCACTGTGGGATGCGCACACCTTCAGCGGCTACCCAGCCATTGCCGAAAGCCTGCACGCAACGTTTTATCCGCTCGGTATGTGGCAGATTCTTTTCCCAGGAAATCTTCCCTTTATGGCACTGGAAATTGAAGCGCTCTTCCATTTAGGATTAGCCGGGGTTTTTACTTTTCTGATGGTACGGCAGCTCACAAGCCGAAGCGACGCTGGCCTGCTAGCAGGAGTAGCGTTTAGCCTGTGTGGTTTTCTCACATCCTACCCACTGCTGCAACTCACAATCCTGGAGGCTGCCATGTGGCTGCCAGCCGCATTATGGCTGCTGCAAATGGCGCTACATCAGCACTCCCTGCGACTGGCCGCCCTTTCGGGCGTTGCGCTGGGTTGCAGCCTTCTCGCCGGCCACCCGCAAACCTCACTGTACATCGCTCTGGTCATCGGCGGCTATACGTTTATGCACTTCCTCGCGCACGCGGAGGAACGTGGATTCGTGTTGGTCGCCGCGTTGCTCGCGTGCGGCATTGCACTAGGGTTGAGCGCGGCCCAATGGTTGCCAAGCATTCAGCTTGCCGCTTTGTCGACGCGCGCCCAAATCTCTTATGAGCAGCTCTCAGGTGGTTTTGGCCCGAGAGCCCTATGGGGGCTTTTGCGCCCTAACCCCGGAGAGTGGTCGCCACTTTACATCGGCATCGTCCCGCTCGGTCTGGCTCTTATTGGTCTCTCAGTGAGCCGGGCAGAAGTTCGTTATTGGGGAATAGCGGCCGCGGTGGCGCTCTTGCTTTCTCTAGGTCGGCATGGCTTTTTGTATCCGATGCTTTACACACTGGTGCCACAAGCTGCGCTGTTTCGTGGGCAGGAACGCGCCGCTTTCGTGGTCAGTTTCGCCCTGATTGTTCTGGCAGCCTACGGTTTTTCTCACCTAACCCGGAAGGAATGGCGACCACGCTGGGCACTGCCATTACTGCTGGCGCTGACTGTGATTGACCTTTTTCGCGCAAATTACGGCATTGTTTTGGAACAACCTCCACCGGGTGGTTTCTTTGCACAGACGCCGGCGGCAGACTTCCTAAGCCGGAATCGGGGCA
>CAUZCX010000052.1:0-9965 GCA_963578565.1 Anaerolineae bacterium | reverse complement strand
CGAGCTACGTCTAAAATATACCCCATCCCGAGCACGACAACTTGACGGACAACCATCGCCCAGATGACGCCCTCCCCACTGCTTCCGTGCGGAAGCAACAATCTTACTCTGCATTCTGTGAAGAGAAATGAAAAGCACCCGGGAAATCAGGCCGCTCCTCTTGAGCCTTCCCGCTAAATGTTAGCTCGCATACGCCCGACAGGAGCGGTATGCAAGTCAATCGCATGCACCGCCTCATAGTAAACGAACAGATTAATGTTGACGAGAGGCTCTCTCTCCGACACAGTATACAGCACACAGAACGGCGCTCGTCGCAGCAGCTGCCGAATCCAGTCATCATCCTTCTCGCGATCCTTGCGGCTCATATATACTGGTGACTCAAACGTTTTGTTGGACATACATACTGAATCCCAGGCATGTTACTTCACTTATGCAGAGACCGTATCGAAGCCGATCCTGTACCTGACCGCACAGGCAGTGCTATTAATTGATGAGCAATTCAATCCGCCTATTTTTCTTCTGTGCCCGGGCGCGAAGGAAGCAATACGGCAACACTCTGTAAAACCTAACCACGCTCAAGCGCTGTTATGAGCCCCGCTTTATTTCCGAGCACCCGCCCAGAATCTCGCGCCTGTGTTCTCCGAGCGCCGGGGCCGGAGCGGACATGCATTCAGATACATCAGAAAACATATCCCTGCATTGGTGATGGCATACAGATTAACCCATAACAGTCTGGCTTTGCTCTCGCATGTATTGCTGAAGATAGTAATGACTCATCGACGATTTGTTCGTACCTGTGCTACCTTTCCATCCCCCGAAGGCCTGATATCCGGGCCACGCGCCGGTAGTCGCGCCAGCCGCACGATTGACGTAAACGCATCCGGCCTGGATATTGTCTAGAAACCATTGTATCTCCTCGTCCTCCTGGCTATATAAGCCGGCTGTCAGCCCCAGCGAGGCATCGTTGGCCATGCGCATGGCTTCTTCTCTGTGCTCGTACTCACCCATGACAACGAGGGGCACAAATAGTTCCTCCTTCCACAGATAGTGGTCGAAGGGCAAGTTGTCCACCACGGTCGGGGCAACGTAATATCCGCCTTCATCCAGGGTTTCGCCGCCCACCAGAATATCGCCATCAGATGCTGCGTGTGCCACATATTTCTGGTAAGCCACATAAGCGGCTTCATTGACAAGCGGTCCGACGTAATTCTCGCGCAGCGTCGGGTCGCCAACCTTAACCTTCCTAGTGAGCTCGACCATTCTCTCAGTGAAGGCGGCTTTCACGTCACGGTGCACGTACACACGCGAGCACGACGAACACTTCTGCCCGGTGGCCCCGAAAGCGGACCGCATCACCCCGAGGGCTGCCGTTTCGAGATCCGCGCTTCGCGAGACGATCGCCGCGTTTTTCCCACCCATCTCGGCCACCAGTGGGCGCACAAACTCACCCCCAGCTGAGTAAAGGCGCAAGATGCTCATGCCAACCTCGTAGCTGCCGGTGAATGTGATGCCGTTCACATCGCTGTTAGCTACTAGCGCCTTACCCGGATCGTCGCCACCTGTCACCATGTTGTACACTCCGGGCGGAACCCCGGCGTCATGAAAACACTCCGCCAAAAGGTAAGCCGCGTAAGGAGCGTCATCCGCAGGCTTGTGTACCACGGTGTTTCCAGCAACAAGTGCCGCTCCCGCCGGACCAGCGGAGAGCGCGAAAGGGAAATTGAAGGGCGATATCACACCCCACACGCCGTATGGCTTGAGTACACTGTGGTTGCGGGTGTTGCTATCCTCAGACGCTAACTGCCTAGAAAACCCATTGTTCACTTGCATTGCATTCACACAATAACGAATCAGTTCAGCAGCCTCCTCCACTTCCCCGATTGACTCTAATCTATTCTTGCCCACCTCTATGCTGATGGCTGCACCCAGCGCGAACAGACGCTCACTGATAATGTCAGCTGCCTTTGTCAAGAGAGCGTTGCGCTCCTGCCACGACGTCTCGCGCCACGCCGGAAATACCGCTCTGGCAGCCTGCACGGCAGCGCCCACATCCTCGGGACCGGCCTGCTGGAAATGGCCCACCGTCACACTGGTATCCACTGGGCTGACGGAAGCGAAAGTGTTCTCAGCCGTGACCCAATCACCATTAACGTACATCGGGAAAGTCTTTCCAAAACTGGCTTTCGCCGCGACCACATCCTCCTCGTAGTACTCATGCAACAGAGGATCCGGACTACTCAATGTGCTATAAGTCACGCGGACATGTTTACGTTTGGTATCCATTTGTGATACCTCCTATTACTCACCATTATAACTGGATTATGAGTCCGTTTCTTCCCATATTACGCACAATTTCTCAGTGGTCGATGGCTCGGTGATTCGCAAATCCGCGGCCACGCACAGCGTCGCAAGCACGTAATAGAGCCGCTTCTTATCATGAGCACGGCGCTTCATCTCATCTCCGTACTTATGTAGAAGTGTGAGGTCATACCAATGTAATAGGGTATTAGCTGGTGGTCAGGGCGCAGCCGTTACAGCCACGGGCGCCCTGGGGGACGGGGGAGCCGACACAGGCGCCGGCGTGCTCATGGAATTGGGCGAGAATATCCAAGTCATCACTTCGCCGAACTCGCCCATGATACCCTCATCCCGCTGATTGAAAATTACGCGTACGCCCGCGCCGTTGCCAGTGATTAGTTCAATCTGCTCATCGGCGAAGTAATCACGCCGCTCGCCGCGATGCAGCATTCCCTGGAATTCCAGCACGCCATCCACAGTGACTCGCACAAAAGAGCGCTGCTCGGCCAGAAGCGTAAGCTGCACATCGGAGAAGTTGACTAGCGGTGCCGGGTTTGTTGGCGTCACCGTCACGTGGCTGAGAAATGTCGGGGTGACAATCGGGCCTAGCACGACCGGAGTGGCCACAACCGGGCTAGGAGAACGGATTGACCGTGCAAGCCGCGCTCCGCCCCAGAAAAAAAAGGCGATCAAACCAACGAAAAGAACGGTACTGACCAAGGTGTTCAGTGTAATTGTCCGGCGCAAGCGCAACAATGGGCCGCGCGCGACCAGCGTCGTTGCTGCGGACTGAACGGGCGACACAACCGCTCCAGCCCGGGGTGCCACCGTCGGGAGGACGCTTGCCGACCTGCGCCGAAATAGCTTCATCCACCCACTTCTTTTTCCACTTTCCATTGCCTGCTGCATGCGCAGCACCGCACTGTCCGGGTCAAGCCCCACCTGTTGAGAGTAGTTACGCACGAATCCGCGCAGCTGCACATCGGTAGGCAGCGCCTCAAGGTGACCCTGCTCCAATGCACGCAGGTATTTCACGCGAATACGGGTGGCCTGCTCCAGCTGCCGCAACGAAAGCCCGCGCGCCTCTCGCGCGTGGCGAAGCTGCTTACCAAGTTCGGCTAACGACACGTTAGTGCGGCGCTCACCCACAACAAACGCGCTTAATTAACCCATATTGAATATGATCACCTATCCTGGGTTGTTTGCTCAATGCGAAAACGTTTCCGGTAGTCATCCAGAAGCACCATATTGCCGTTTTCCTGCAGGTACCAATGCTCCCATCCGTTACAGGGAGAGCCATCCATTAGATGCGCCCCGGATTTATGAATGCTGCCTTCGAATCCGTCTCCGGTTCTTAGGCGGGCGTCCGGCTTGATTGTCGCGCTCCGATGCCTGTCTTTACGGAAGTACAGCCTTTGGCCAGGTTTGAGGTAGCCACATTCGAGCAAGGCCGAGAAAGGGATGCGCGCCGCTGTTTTCTTCTTGCTGCGCACATCGAAGGAAACCGCATCAAACGGCTTAGGTTCAACAGCATCAATGCGCGCTTGGGCAAGTTTCACGTATTTCTCTTCGCGCTCGATTCCAATCCAATTACGGTGCAGAAGTTTCGCCACCGCACCGGTGGTACCGCTCCCGAAGAACGGGTCTAAAACAAGGTCGCCAGGATTGCTGCAGGAGAGAATCACACGATAGAGAAGCGCCTCCGGCTTCTGGGTGGAATGGCCCTTGACGCCGTTTTCATCGCGCACACGCTCGGCACCTCTGGTGAGGGGCAGCAACCACCAGTCACTGCGCATCTGCTTTTCATCGTTCAATCCTTTCATAGCTTGATGATTGTAGTTATATCGATTTCCCTTGCCACTGCTAGCCCAGATCATGGTCTCGTGCGCATTCGTGAAACGCTTTCCACGGAAATTGGGCATCGGATTGGTCTTGATCCAGAGTACGTCGTTCAGGATCCAGTAGTCCAGGTCTTGCATAATCTTGCCAACACGAAAGATATTGTGGTAGCTGCCGACGACCCAGATTGACCCGGAAGGCTTGAGCACGCGCTTGCACGCGGATAACCACGCGCACGTGAACTCATCGTAGGCGGTGAAGCCATCAAACTGGTCCCATGCATCGTTGACTGCATCCACTTTTGTCATGTTGGGACGGTGCAATTCGCGCTGCAATTGCAGGTTGTAGGGCGGGTCAGCAAAAATCAAGTCAACCGCTTGCGCTGGCATCGATTGCAATGCAGACGTGCAGTCGCCTATGATGATCTGGTTGGGCTGCATGCGCACCCGTCTCCTTCCCGACATCAAGTCGAACACGGTGGGAAATGAAATGACCTCTTAGACCAGAATGGTACTCCAGAAGACACAGACGTAATAGCCATTATACTCAGAGAATGGCCACATGCAGCCTGCACGCAAACCCTGGCAACGGCGATGGTAAAACTACGAGGGTGTTGGTGTTGACAACTTCGACGGGTCAGTCGATGGAGAGCAACTACGTCAAGCTACTCGGCTGCAGCATCCGGTTCCTCGGGTGCCAGTTCAGATTCATCTTGCTCCACCAACACGGAGGATTCTGGCTCTGGCTGCGCAGCAATTGCATCAGAATCCATTTCTGGTTGCCGCCCGTGCGCAAGGACATTATCCGGCCCGGGTGGCACTTCATTCTCCGGATACAGTACGACCGTCACGCTAGGAACCAGATCTGCGGTCAGACGAATGGGCACCTCAAACACGCCGATCTCCCGCAGCGGTGGCGCCATCACGCTGCGGCGATCGATCTCCTCACCGATCGCTGCATTAATCGCATTTGCCACCATCTGATGGGTGACCGATCCGTATAGTCGTCCCTGCTCGCTAGCACGCACCGGAAATTCCAGTCGCAGGCCAGTGAGCACATCGGCGATTCCGGCCTTATCAAGATTCTCCTGCTGGCGCAATTTGTCACCAGCAGCCCGGACGCGTTCCTCTTGCTTGAGAGCCCCGACCGTGGCCGGGATGGCGAAACCACGCGGCAGTAAAAAATTGCGCGCGTAGCCATCGGCCACCTTTTTCACAGCACCGGCAAGGCCAAGTTTAAAAACATCTTTCAGAAGTAATACTTTCATGGAGATACGAGCCCTTTCCAAGGTAATACAAACTCAAAACACTGTGGGCGAAGGGTACAACGCCCTGATTCTCAGTGCCCTCCGGACGGAGACAAGCATTCTACCAGAAATTCCGGCAGTTCGCGAATCTCCGCTCAGCCGCCAGAGACTACGATGGCAGATGCGATGTGGGCGGCCACCTGCGCGTTGTTTTCTAGCAGGGCGATATTCGCGCGCAGACTGGCGCCACTGGTTAGCGTACCCATCTGCTGCAGCAAGAATGGTGTAGTGTCTTTGCCGCGCACGCCCACGACTTGCGCCTGGGCCAGAGCCTGCTCTATGGCTGCTCGCATTTCAGCGCTCGGCAGCGCGTCCTGTTCCGGGGGCGGCACCGCCACCACCAGCCCGCCACTAAGCACGAGCCTACGCTGCGCCTGCAGCAACGCTGCCACCTCTCCGGGGTTGTCGGCCCGCAAATCCAGTGCAAGCCCGCTGCTGCGGGAATAGAACGCGGGCAAATCGTCGACCCCGTAGCCGACCACTGGAACGCCATGCGTCTCCAGCCACTCGAGCGTGGCCGAAAGGTCCAGAATCGCTTTAGCGCCAGAACAAACCACCACGACCGGAGTACGTGCCAGTTCAGGGAGATCAGCCGAGACATCCAATAGATCTCCCCGATGCACCCCGCCAATACCGCCAGTGGCCAGCACACCGATTCCAGCCCAGTGCGCGCCCATCATGGCTCCAGCAACAGTGGTCGCACCGTCAAGCTGCCGCGCGACAGCGGCAGGAAAATCGCGTCGACTCACCTTAAGTACATCCGCGCCTTTGGCTAGCTGCACTAGCTCGTTGTCGGAGAGGCCAATCTTCACCCGCCCGCCCATCACGGCGACGGTGGCAGGAGTAACGCCCTGCGCGCGCACCACCATTTGCAAGCGCCTCCCGATTTCCAGATTGAGAGGACGCGGCAGACCGTGGGCAATCACAGTCGATTCCAGCGCCACAACTGGCTGCCCAGCTTGCAAAGCAGACGCCACCTCTGGGAGAATATCCATCGGCATATCACTCATCATAGATCCTTATGCATCGTGTTAAGCGCTCAATCTGACAGCACGGTGATTTCTGCAATAACCACCGATCCATCCGGAAATGCAGCTGCAGCCAGGCGCTCGCCGCTGCGGGGATGATACATCCCGGCGCGCAGGCTGTATGAAGCCGGTTCGAGGTCATCCGGCAGCGTAAGCGCATGATGGTCGGACACGTACTCTTCCAGCAGCCAGCCCGGGGTGGGACGTGACCAGCCAGCAGGCTCTCCGTCAGACTGCGCCCGCAGCCCTCCGCGCTCATCAAGCAGATGGACGAAGACGCGGTACGAATCCGGAATTTCAGTGCTCGCCTGCCAGAATAGCGTGAGCGCAAGTTTGTCATTGGCAGCGACGGTGCGCCTATTCAGCATATATCCAGAGAGCACGACAATATCGCCGAGGGAAACATCCACCGACTCAACACCGTCCGGAACGCTGAAGCTTCGCTGCGGAGCAATCACGTTGAGGCTATTTCCAGGCTTGAACTCACCAACTAAGCTACCGTCTGGGCGCAGCAAGGTTATGCTCCAGATGTATTCCCCACTCGGTAGCGCAGCAGGCAGTCGGAAAATGTACTGGTCACGAAGCGCTTCGCCCGGATGCCAGCGTCCGGGAGGATAATCCGGGCTGAGATGAAAATCGAATTGTACCTCGTGCTCCCCGTCGATCTTCACCAGACTGATCTGCACATTGCGCCTCTCCGTGACAACACCCACACCGCCCCAGACAGCGTGGATACCGATCAGGTCGCCGGGGGCTGCTTCGGCACGGTCGACCTGCAAATCCCACAAAGTCCACCATTCATCTCCCAGTAGTGCCAGCGGCCGCGCACCAGCAAATGAAGTGCGGTCAGGATGAGTAATGTGCAGACTTCCCAGATCAGCCGTATGCAACGGCTGCAGCGTATCTTTGCGGAAAGTGACCACTTTCAACTGATATTCGCCCGGAGGGGTACCGGGTAGCGGGCGCAGCGCATAGTTATCGAGCACGTATTTGTCCGGCGGCCAGAAATCGGTGCCGGGCATGAAGCGCCATCCCGGTGGACGCACAATCTCAGGCGTGTTCCACAGTCGGCCATTGCCATCACGAAGACGCACGTTGAACCCATAATCTAACCCGACCCGTCGCTGCGCCTGCCAGTAGAGGTCAAGTTTCACCTGACCGTCGGCGGGAATGGCAGCCGCGCTGAGCGAAAAACCGTGCAGCCAAAGCTCACCGCCCACATCGATGTCAAGCACGTTTTCCATGGTCAACGGGTGATTGCCGGGAGTAAGCCCGTGTCGCCGTAGCGGGTTTTCGACCCAAGCCGAAAACAGAAAGAGCGACAGCCAAGCAGCTGCCAACAGCCAGACCGGTCGCATGATCATCCGCCTTGATTGCACAATTGGCCGGGCGGCGGAAAACCTGAAGCCCAGAACAATTGTCAATACCAGCGTAGCCACACTGAGGCCCCCGGCCCACCGGCGCGCCGGGGTGGAGCCAAATAAGAGCGTCAGCGTGTGTTCACCGGCAGGCACAGATACAGCCATCAATCCGCCCGGGTTCGTAACGCGAAGGGGTACCTGGATCCCGTCAAGACTAGCACGCCATCCCGGAAAATAAAAATGGCGGAAGGTCAGAGTCGCGCTTTTATCGGCCACAATGTGGTAATCGTCGTGTAGCAGCTGGTTCAATACAAGCTCCGCCGTCACCCCGTTAGGCAAGCGATCGCGCATCAACCGATCCGGGTCGGGGTCAGAGAGCAGCGCATCCCGCTGGAGGTCGCTATCGGGTAGGTGCTGCACCCAGCGCGGCAGATACTCAGCAGTCGTTGACGTACCAATCAGCCATGGCGGCAGCTCAAAACGCGCCAGGTCGGATGCGCTTTCCGGAGCAGCCAGTGGCTCACGCGGCGGGTAAAACCAAGGCAGCCCGTTAGCAATGAGTAAGATAATGCCAATGAGCAGAACCGAAATCCGCCCGTGAGCGTAAGCCGGAATCACGCCAGCGGCCAGCAGTGCAAGCAGCAATGAGGCAGGTCCTACAAAGCGCCATGGCCATAAAGTGAGCTGCAATGGCGGCAGCGCGTCCCAGATCCACCGAGACTGCGGCAGCACCAGAAACAGCGCGGCGAGACAGAGCACAGCCAAATACGTCATTTCTCGCACATGCCCGGTTGCAGCAGCGGCATGCGCGCGCCAGAGCGTCAGGAAAGCCAATCCAAGCGTAACCACGGCCAACGGGCTCGAGACCGGTGGGTTGAGCAAATCGCTATCCACGGGCAGCGGCGGATAGGTGAAAAGCCCGGGAAGAGGAGTGAAGTTCTGATGATAGACAATGCCGGTTGAAGCATATCCGGCCTCCACCTGAACGAAGCCCAGTTCGAGCAGTGCAGGCAGCCAGTAGAAAGCCGCCATCCCAATCCCAAGCGCGGCAGTCGCAGCGACATGACCAATGGAAAAAGCCCAGCGCCCACTCCCTCGAAACAACGCGTACGCCAGCAGAAGCGGAGAGAGCTGCAGCGCAGAGCCGTTATGAGAAAGTATAATGACGGCATAAGCCACACCTCCCCAGAGCACGAAGACGCGCTCCCCTCGCGCCGCACGCGCCCAGGCCCAAAACGCGAAGGGGAGCGCAGCCAGCGCCAGCGATTCGGGCAGGCCGCCGCGCACGTTAGCCGTCATCAGTAGATATGGACTGTAAACAAAGCCGATCGCCGCCAGCAGACCGGAGGAAACATCACTGAACAGATCACTTGCGCACAGAAAAGCGCCCCAGCCAGCGGCAACTGTCGCACCGATGGAAACCAGTCTATACGCCCAGAGGTAATCCAGCCCGGAGGTCATGTGTATCAGACTGATGAGATAATGAGAAAGATAGGGGAAATAATTGAAGATGGGGTAACCATAGCCATGTACCAGCTGCGGTCCCCAGCGCGGGAAGAGCACCCCGGCGCGCAAAAGCTGCTCGAGCTCGAACGCCCGGTAGACGTGAGTCGCTAGGTCATTCGTACGTGGAAGATCTCCACCCAGAAAAGGGTAGACCACCGGCAGGCACAATACTACCAGAACGGCAAAGGGTGAGACCAGACGCAAGCGCGAAGTCATGCCGGGATTATAGTCTAGCATCCAAACTACCCACACCTTCAACGCGATGAGTACACTTCATCACCGCGCCCCTGGCGTTGCTGGGGCTATGACGGTTTTTTCACAGATTGTGACTCAACTGATTTGTGATAGTCACTCGGGGGACCGCCACATTTGCGACGGTGCTGCCTTCCCAGACTTCAGTCTATCAACCATCAGTGAGTATTTAAACCACGGATGGTTGACGGGAAGACCATTCGGTTGCTGGATGAAACATTATCGGGCGCACATGCGTCAGATGAAACTACAGGCGCGCACTAGCCCGTACCATATGAACATCGCTGTCATCCTCACAGCCCACATGGCCTAGGACGGTCGTACCGCCTCCGCGGCCTGCGCTCACCGACCTACCAAAACACTATTAAAGTAAAA
>CAUZCX010000051.1:0-9977 GCA_963578565.1 Anaerolineae bacterium | reverse complement strand
AGCGTCACCATGCTGGATTCCGGGGGGTTCTGGTCGAGATAATAGAAATGCGGGTATCCGTGCGTGGCAGGCGTGAAGTCCAAGCCCATGCGCTGCGAGAGATCACGAACCTGCATTTTGACCGCGTTGAGCGTTTCGAAATCCACCTTGGCACGGTACACGGTGCGGGCACGCGCCGCCGTATAGTTATAGGGGCGACAAGCCCGTAACAGCTGCGCCATCAGGTCGGTCAGTTCGTCAATTTCGGCTTCCCGGAAACCGCGCTGAGTGAGCCAGACCGTGCCCAGACGCAGGCCGGAAGGGTTGAGCACGCTGCGGTCGCCGGGGATGGTGTTGCGGTTTACCACCACGTTGGCGACATCCAAGATGCGGCTGGCAGCGTCTCCCATCAGTGGAGCGCCATCTGCGCCGCGCACTGATTTACAATCTATGTTCAGCAGGTGCGTGTCTGTGCCGCCGAAAGGGACTTTGAAGTCTTGCGCACCGAAGCGCTTCGCCATGCGCGTGGCGTTGGCGCGAATCTGTTTCTGCAGTTGCCGGAATTCAGGGCCATGGTTAAGCTTGAACGCTACAGCGATGGCGGCCATGGCGTTCATATGTGGTCCTCCCTGTTCGCCCGGGAAAACGGCGCGGTCGATTTTGCGCGCCAGTACGCGGTCGGTGGTAAGGATGCACGCGCCACGCGGACCGCACAATGATTTGTGTGTGGTGAAGGTGACCACATCGGCAATACCAACAGGGGAAGGATATTCTCCGGCAGCTACAAGCCCGGCGACGTGGGCTATATCGGCCAGCAGGAATGCGCCCACTTCGTCGGCGATGCCGCGAAATTGCGTCCAGTCCACCGCCCAGGGATAGGAGGAGTATCCGGCGATTAGCAGTTTTGGCTTTTGCTCGCGCGCCAGGTCGCGTACGGCTTCATAGTCAATTTGCTCCGTGTCTGGATCGATTCCATAAGGAACGCTGTTGTAATATTTTCCGGAGCGATTGACGCGGGCGCCGTGGCTAAGGTGGCCGCCGTGTATCAGGTCCATGCCCATCACTGTGTCGCCTGGTTCAATCAGGGCATGATAGACGGCATTGTTGGCTGGACCTCCGGAAAGCGCCTGCACGTTGACGTAAATGTCGTCGGCGGTGACACACTCGTTGGCGAACAGTTCCGCGCCACGGCGGCGAGCCAGCGCTTCTACTGTGTCGCAGTATTCCACGCCTTTGTAGTAGCGCGGGTCTGCGTAGCGGCGATAGTGTCCCAGCCGCAAGGTGTAGTCGACTATGTCCGTTTCGCTCATCCGGCGCGAGGCATCGTCAGGATATCCTTCCGCGTACACGTTGTTGAAGGGCGAATTTAGAGCCTCGCGTACGGCCAGTGGGGCGGTGCTTTCAGAGGCGATCAGAATCAGTTTGTGGTACTGGCGCTCGGCTTCTATTTGGTTAAGTTCATGTACAGTTGGGTCGAGGTCGGCCAGTGTGCCGCGAAGTAGAAAGTCAGCCATGATTGCATGCCCTGAATTGCGCTAATAGAACGGTGGCTATTGTACACTATCTGCTGCAGGACGTAGAGTGCCATCCAGATTATCACGCTATAATACCCTCGTGTCATTCAAGAATATACCTTGCCGTATATTTCTAACCGTAATCTACGGGTGAGTATCTCATTCTTGAAATTGACATCTGTATGCTGAATGTTTTTCGGTGTCTGGCAAGTTCTCTTGTCATATTATTACCGGGACGATGATTGATGGATTGATTGTTGTACAATTCGTCTTCGAGACAACAGTGCCGATGAAGGGAGTGTATTCGGTTTTCGAACTACCTAAAAAGGGATCAAGTTTCATTGCGACGTTTTGAGAGGAATAGGCTAAAGGAAAAAAATGGACAGTCAATTAGATAAAAAGATCTTCAGCATGTTGGATGAGGCCAACTTCCTGACACTTGGCACATCCGTTGGTGGGAATGCTTCTGCTGGCAACGTGTATTTCGCGAATGACGGGTTTGACATCTATTTTTTTACGTTTAATCCTACACGGAAGGCCGAGCAAATCCGTGTCAATCCGCAGATTCAATGTGTGGTACGTCCTGACGGGACTGAAGGGATCCGAGAGCTGCAGATTGAAGGGATAGCTTCCCAGATCAAAGATCCCGACGAAGTTGAAAAGGCTTACCGGATGGTTCTGGAAGTGACAGAAGCTTTCAAGACTTACATGAATGACGAATTCCTAAAGAAGAACAAGGTTATTGGTTACTACAAGATTAAGCCGACGGTCATAAAGTACGTAGACTTCTACAGCGAAAATCAATTTGAGTGGCGGGAGTTCCCCGAAAATTATGAATCGTTGGGTTCGAGGATCTTCAAAGGCACACTTCGTACAGTTGGTCTCTACCTTCGAGCTGTTAGGGCGCCGTTCTTCACAGCCACAATCGCACCAGTGGCCTTGGGAGGGGCGGTTGCCTACTTTAACATTGGCGCCTTCAACTGGAGCCTGTTCTGGTGGACATTGCTAGGTGCGATTCTCGCCCATGCTGGTACCAATGTGGCAAACGACTACTCAGATCATATTACCCGCAATGATGAGGTGAACAAGCTTTTCAGCCCTTTTAATGGTGGATCGCGGATGATACAGGCGGGACTCATGTCGCCGGCCAAAATGTTTGTCCTCTCTCTCACTATGTTCGCTGGAGCCATAGCCATCGGCCTGAATTTGAATGCCCAACTCCACGGTGCTCCATTCGCGTGGAGCCCTCTGTTCTGGTTTGGTCTATCCGGAGTGGCCCTAGGAATCTTCTATTCGGGAGCTCCTCTGCGGTTCAGCTATCGCGGCTTCGGTGATGTAGGTGTTATGCTCGGTTTTGGCCCGGTCATGGCCCTTGGGGCACACTATGTGCAGACGCAGGCTCTGATGCCTGTGACGGAATGGAACTATCTAGGGGTTCTAGCGGCGTCTGTTCCAGTGGCAATCTTGGTGGGACTGATCCTCTTTGTCAACGGATTTCAGGATTACAAAGCCGACCGGGAGGTGGGTAAACGGACGTGGATCGTCCGGACCGCTGAAGGCGGGGACGTAGCTGACTACGCCCGACCCTTCGCTATCTACAAGTTATTCATTTATCTGACGTTTATCTGCATCTTAGTACTGGGGGTGGCGGGAGCTGTCAATGCCGATTTTTCCACACCGTGGGTCATGATTGCCTTGGCCCCGTTTTTGCTGGCGCGGAAGGCTATCAAAATGGGAGAGGAGTGGCTCGATCGGTGGGCTGAACGGGATGTCGACAGACAAAAGCTTCCATACGAACTATTGTTAGTGAATGTTTCGACTATCGGGACTCATTTCTCAGTCGGCCTGCTCCTTACAATCGGGTACTGGCTGGGATCGATTATCTGAGAGTTCGGTGGACGTTAACATACCTTCCCGAAAAGATGGTTAGTCAGTAGGCATCTGTGGAGAGAGTGGGGTGTCTACGCGCATGACTTCCGGAGAGGGAACGGGAGCAATGAGCCGTGCGCGGCTGCTACAAATTGTGGGCGCCGGCCGGGTACTGATAGGCTTGAATCTTGAGGGTGTTGGTTTGAGCGCGACTGATCTGGAGGGCGCTTTCCTCCGTTATGCTCGGCTGGCCGGCGCTGACCTTAACCATGCTGAGCTGACGCGCGCTAATCTTTTTGGGGCAGACCTGAAGAATGCGAATTTGCGCGGGTCCTATCTTTTCGGTTGCAACCTGAACTACGTCGACTTGCGCAAAGCCAGCTTGCGCGAGACCGATTTGGACGATGCCCGCCTCTGTGAGGCCGACCTGCGCGAGGCTGATCTCACCCGTGCAAGCCTTGGAGGCGCAAAATTGGGTAGCACAGTTCTGTATGCAGCAGACTTGACCGGAGCATGGCTGCGTGGTGCAGACCTTCGCGGGGCGGACCTGAGCGGGGCGGATTTACGCCGCGCCAATCTGCGCGGTGCAACGGTGAGCCGGGCCCAATTGCAGCAGGCGGATGTACTGGATGATGCCGTGCTCCCGGAAGGCAGCTGCTACCGGCCCGGCGGTCAGATCGATTCTGGCACACCCTGAATTCACATGAGCACCATCGTTCGAGCGGTCAGAGGCACGCGCGATTTTTATCCGCCGCAGATGGCATTGCGGAACTGGCTTTACGGCCATATTCGCATCGTCTCTGAAAAGTACGGATACCAGGAGTGGGAAGCTCCCATCCTGGAAACCATGGATCTCTATGCCGCAAAAAGCGGCGAGGAGCTGGTCAAAGAACAGGCTTTCGTATTTGAGGACCGTGGGGGCGCGCTCGTCGCGCTGCGTCCGGAATTGACGCCTTCACTAGCGCGCATGGTGGCACAAAAAACGCAGCAGTTGCCGCGTCCTATTCGGTGGTGGTCGTTCGGTCCGTTCTGGCGCTACGAGCGGCCACAAAAAGGGCGCTCACGCGAATTCTTCCAATGGAATCTGGATTTGCTCGGGAGCGAATCGGTCAGCGCTGATGCTGAAGTCGCCTCGGTGGCGGCTGAGCTGCTCGCGGCGCTAGGCCTGACACCTAAGCAGGTGGTGTTCAGGGTCAACAGTCGCGCATTCATGGAACGCCGCCTGGACGAGCTCTCCGTGGCGGCCATCGGCAGCGGAGCCATTTTCAGTCTGATCGACCGCATCGACAAGCTCTCGCCTGAAAAATGGTCCGCTAGTGGCCGCGAAATCGGGATGGACGAAAAGCAACTTACCGCGCTGCGGGATATGCTCGCCAACCGCGATCAATGGCGGCAATCGGAACAGTTGATTGCTTTCTTCCAGGCTGTGGAGGCACTGGGTACGCGGGAGTGGTTTGAGTTCGACGCCAGCGTTGTGCGCGGTCTGGATTATTACACCGGTGTCGTCTTCGAGGCGCGCGATTCCGCTGGGAAGCATCGCGCCATTCTAGGTGGCGGTCGCTACGATAATCTGGTAGCTGATGTGGGTGGTGAGCCTATCCCGGCGACTGGATTCGCTATGGGCGATGTGGTCGTCGGATTGGTTATGGACGAAGCCGGCGTGACTCCCCGGCTGCCTGCCTGCCGCACGCAACTACTGGTGACCGTTTTCGCGGCGGAATTTACAGCACAGTCCATGGAGCTGGCGCGAGAGCTGCGATCCGCCGATTTTCGCGTTGAGCATTTCCCGGAAGCGGCAAAGCTGCAGAAGCAATTTCGGTACGCCGATCGGCAGGGTATCCCATTGGCTGTGATTCTCGGCCCGGACGAACTGGAGAGTGGTGAGGTCTCGATTAAGCAATTGCGTAGTGGTGAGCAGCAGCGAATACCGCGGGACGAGATGGTGGCTGGAGTGCGCTCTCTGCTTGATATCGTCTCTCCTTCGTGATAGAATGCGAATTATACTGCTAGTGAGCGTCCGCTCAGGCAGCGCGCTCACCTTTGGAGTCCGTGGTGCCTGTAGCTCAATTGGCAGAGCGCCGCACTGTGGATGCGGTCGTTGTGGGTTCAAGTCCCATCAGGCACCCCTCTGAAAGCCCCCGTAGCTCAATGGATAGAGCACCTGACTTCGGATCAGGTGGTTGGGAGTTCGAATCTCTCCGGGGGTGCTCTTGCTCCTAGTTGATTCCTGTACGTTGTTCCTCCTGGGGAACTGAGCGCCTGACGCGAACTAGCACTCGTCTAGCCATCATGGAGGGCAAAAACAATTATTCCATGAGTGTCGTGTACTGAGATTTCTAGGTTAGAAAATGTGTATTAAACTACCGAGTAGGTGTCGCCGAGGAGATATGCCATTCCCCTGTCCACCCTTCCGCTGATTCCCCAGCAGACTAAGCTGATTGAGACGCGCTGGCGAAGGATTGTTACACCCATCCCAGCACCCGAATCTATACCTATTTTGCGACGACTACGCCAACTGGAGCCGCGTTCTCTGACCGGCATGCCACCGATTGTCTGGGACCGTGCCGAGGGATTCCTAGTCTGCGACCCATACGGCAATCAGTGGATCGATTTGAGTAGTAGTATTGTGATGTCTAACGCAGGCCACGGGCACCCGAAAATTCGCGCAGCCATCCATGAAATGTGTGAGCGTCCTTTGTTGAGTACCTACACTTTCCCTCAACAGGGGCGTTTACCCCTGCTGGAGAAACTTGTCGAACTGTCACCCATTCCGGATTCTAAGGCTATTCTATTCAGCGCCGGCACCGAAGCAACTGAATGCGCCATCATGTTAATGCGGCGGCACGGGCGGCGTATTCATCCGGACAAAGTTGGTATCATTAGTTTTATTGACGGATATCACGGACGGACATTGTCGGCAGCGCTGGCCACCGGCAAATCAGGACCTGAAGACTGGATCGATCGACACCGCGTATACCACTACCAAATACCGTTTCCATTTGGCCCCCGATGGCCTTGGGGGAATGTAGGTGAGGATCCAACTGGCGAAAAAGGTTTTGCACAGTGTTTATCCCAACTGAATCAACAGGGGATTACACCAAACAAAATTGCTGGTTTTATCGGCGAACCCGTTCCAGGATGGGCAACTTGGCCGATTCCGCGCGGATTTGCCACTGCCCTCAGGAAATGGGCGACAGAACATCAAATAGTGGTGTGCTTTGATGAGGTGCAATGTGGTGCTGGTCGTACGGGTCGTATGTGGGGCATGGAACATGTCGGTGTAGTACCCGACATGTTTATCTTGGGGAAGGGTTTGTCTTCCAGCCTACCGGTTTCTGCAGTGGTAGGACGGGATGTTATCCTGGATGATCCTAAGGCAGGTGATATGTCAAGTACGCATGGAGGCAATCCGGTGTGTGCCGCTGCTGCATTAGCTTCGTTACAGGTAATAGAAGAGGAAAAACTGATCAAGGCAGCAGCGACAACCGGCAAGTTGGTCCGTAATTCACTTAACTCACTGGTTAAGCAATTTCCTGATCGTGTACTTTCCATACATGGACCAGGCCTGTTTATTGGGATTCACATCCGTAGGCCCGATACGAATGAGCCGGACACGAATTTGGCTGATGAAATAGTCCTGGAGGCAGTGCGTCGTGGAATACTTATGTTCGTCACCGGCCGAGGGTTCCTCAAATTTACGCCTCCCCTGGGCATTGAACCCGAGGCGGCTCTCGAGGCGGCTGAGGTCATCAAGGAGACTATTAGTGACTGTGTGCGGAATATAGAGATGAAGACATAGCATTACTTACCGATCAGGAAAACGCTAGCACGTAAACCACTGAGCATTGCTGGAGGGTTAATCATGATCATTTACACGATGCAAGGTAAAATGTCTTAGGACTGGATATGGCCCTATGTTCCATTTAATCAGCATTACCACGTTTGAGGGGGCAATCTGTGCCCAGGGTGCTATAGGGGGGCGTGCGAAGAACTAAAACAGCTGCCTCATAAGGATTATGGCGATCCATCCCTTTGCATTGTCGAAGCTATGTGGGATTCGAAGTTGAATCGGTGTTGTGGCACGGCATCATGGAGCGCGAGATGGGTGGAGAACGATATCCGCTGATTGGAGTTTTTTCTGCACACGAGGAACGCTGCTTTTACATGTAAATGGGAGACCGGTCATGCAATATCTTCCGGGGTGATAGCGTTGGCTAGTTGGTGAATTAAACCCAATTATGCGACGCAAGAACCGCCTGCTTTGTTCTAAGTCTGGTTCTTGCTATCAGCCATCTCCCGTGGAAAATGCTGATTGGTAGTTTTGTCAATGGAGGCTACTGGATATGGCTATGCTTGCTGACCCTCTGGGTGTGGGTGTATAGTTTAGGTAGTCGTAGCTGTGGAGGGATAGCCATGAATAATGCAGAGGTTATTGCCGTAATTTTGCGGCGCAATCAGAACTCTATCGTAAGTGCTATAGAGGGATTATCACACGCCGAGAGCTTGTTGCAGTTGCCCGGTGAAAGCAACTGTATGAACTGGGTGCTAGGCCATATAGCTACGTTCCGTGATGGGATGCTAGCTGACATTCGCCAGCCAGAATATATGACCGAAGTGGAGGTCAAGATGTATGATGCAGGCTCGAACCCTATTACCGTTGAAAGCAAATCAGTTGACTTCGACCGGTTAGTGGAACTACAAGTTAACACCTACGAAGCAATCATCGGATGGCTGGAGAGCAACCCAGAAGGACTTGAGAAGGAGACCCGACATGACATCTCTATTAGGAAGGGTTATATCGGCTACTGGGAAACGGTGAATGAGCACTTCGTCCAAAATATTGCGCATGAATCTATCCACGTCGGCGAACTTGGCGCCCTCCGAGAACTAGCGCTGGTCAGTCTTGGTGAGCGGTAGAAATAGCTCATTGGGGGTGGGTATATGTAAGTGGAGGGGAGAAGAAAAGACACTCTCGAAGAAAACGGGGGCATGCTATAGGGTATGTACTTAACAGACATCTAATGAAGGGTGTGACAAATAATGACAAGACATGACCAGGAATGGAAAGATAAACTAACGCCAGAGCAGTATAATGTAACCCGTCAATGTGGCACCGAAAGGCCTTTTACAGGTAAATATAACAAGTGTAATGACAAGGGTACTTATCAGTGTGTGTGCTGCGGAAACGATTTGTTCAGTTCAGATACTAAGTTCGAATCAGCTAGTGGATGGCCCAGCTTCTACGCTCCGATGGATGACACAAACTTGATTAGAAGAACTGACGATAGCCTGGGTTCGCCTCGCATAGAAATTGCTTGTAGTAAGTGTGATGGTCATTTGGGACATGTTTTTCCGGATGGCCCGGATCCGACTGGTATGAGATATTGTGTGAATTCGGTCTCACTGAATTTAAAGCGTGATAAATGACTGACGGTATGTGGGCGTGATTGTTATCGGTGATGCGAACAGTAACTTGAGTGTTGCTAGGTCTCCCAAGCAATCGGGAATGTACTCACGGCCGTTACTAATTTGGGACGGGGATTGCGCATTCTGTCGCATCTGTGTTGATAATCTTCGGACGTTGACCAGTGGTTATATAGGTTGTGCCCCTTTTCAAGAAATTGCTAATCAGTGTCGCGAGGTTACGAAGGAGGAATTTGAGAGTCGGGTTCATCTCATCGAAAAAGATGGGAAGATAGTTAGCGGCGCCCGCGCTGTGTTTGGGGCTTTGGCTGCTGCGCCTGGAAGAGGGTGGCTACTCTGGTTGTACCTTTGGATGCCTGGCTTTGCGCTCGTATCCGAAAGGCTGTATTGCTTTGTGGGATCTCATCGTAGTGTCTTGCACCGTCTTTCCGCGTTTCTTCTCGGTCAAAGGAATGATCAGAGGAACTGAACGCGCAATGGACATCTGTTGACCTCTTCAGAATTCACACTTGATGAGTGTTGGATTTAGCTGCGAATTAATCTAGGCCATTGGAGGCCAGGAGTAGCTCAATGGACCGGACCTGTCACTGGGAGAAACTGCAATCCTATATTACCGATACATTTGGAGGAAGGCCATCATTTGAGTCAACCTCTCAAATATGGAGTTTCTGTCATAAGTGAACTGTGTCAGATTACAGGGTCGTTCAAATTTAGGGCCTCTTGCAACCTAGTTAACCAAATTGATGCACCAGGGCTCTTGGCTGCTTCAACTGGCAATTTTGGTCAAGCGCTTGCTTGTGCGGAAAGCATGAGAGATATACGATGCACTATTGTCGTGCCAGAAACATCATCTCGGGTAAAGATTGCTGCAGTCCAAAGTTATGGAGCCCAGGTTGAACTGGTGGACGTGCGACGAATATCCTGTGCACAACGCGTGCGAGAAATTTCCGTGACACTACCCAATGATTATGTGGCCAGTGCCTACGATTGCGATCACGCTATTGCTGGGAATGATTCTCTAGGCCGTGAACTAGCGGAGATCTCACCGCCTTTCGATGTCATTATTGCACCAGTTGGTGGTGGCGAATTGAGTGCAGGAATTATTACGGGACTGTGTTCGAAAGGTATACACACCTCCGTTTGGGGCGCAGATCCAGCAATAGCAAACGATTCCTCACGCTCGTTACGTAG
>CAUZCX010000050.1:0-9989 GCA_963578565.1 Anaerolineae bacterium | reverse complement strand
TTCAGCGAAGTTAGATTTCCTCACTCGCTTGGACTGCTGTATTCTGCATTTACAGCTTTTCTTGGTTTCCGCGTTAACAATGGTGAATACAAAGTCATGGGGATGGCGCCATATGGTACTGCCGACTATGTTGACGATGTGCATAAGGTTGTGCGGGTCGGAGCAGATGGAGGTTTTTGTCTGGATATGGATTACTTCAGTTTTCATCGATCCACCACACGTACTTTCTCCGCAAAATTCGAGCAGCTTTTTGGGCGCCCGAGGGTGCATGATTCAGTCTTTTTCACACCCACTACTCATCCCAACCGAGATCACCACGATTGGGACGAGGCCACAGCGGAGCGCAATCAGTATTACGCGAACATAGCGGCGAGCGTGCAGCGAGTTACCGAGGATACGCTGCTGAAAATGGCTGATTACGCGTACAGGGAGAGTGGTTATAAGAATCTCTGTCTTGCTGGTGGGGTGGCACTCAACAGTGTTGCCAACGGGCGCATCATGCGCGAATCTCCCTTTGAGAATGTTTTTGTGCAGCCCGCCGCAGGTGACTCGGGTGGTGCTCTAGGCGCCGCTCTTTATGCCTACCATGTATTGCTCGGAAAACCGCGCAGATTCGTGCAAGAGCATGGGTATTGGGGCAAAGGCTATGAGGCAGAAGAGATTGTTAGTGCCATGGATGCTGCCGGAGTGGCTTATACCCGGATCAGAGATGAGGAAGCGCTTGCACAGGCGATGGCGAGAGATTTAGTAGATGGGAAGGTCATCTCGGTAGCGCGGGGACGATTCGAGTGGGGGCCACGCGCGCTCGGAAACCGGTCAATTCTTGCTGACCCGCGCCGGGAAGACATGAAGGAAATCGTCAACACGAAAATCAAGTTCCGGGAGCCGTTTCGTCCTTTCGCCCCGGCTATTCTCGAAGAACGGGCGGCGGAGTTTTACGAGCTGTCCGACGCAGATAAGAGTTATCCGCTGCGCTACATGCTGGCTGTCTATAAGGCCAGAAATGATAAGCGCGCAGCCATCCCGGCTGTCACGCATATAGGCTGCACCGGGCGATTGCAGACGGTGCGGCGGGAGTGGAACCCGCTCTACCATCGCGTGATTGAATGCTTTGGGGACCAGACCGGTGTGCCTGTGCTGTTGAATACCTCCTTCAATTTGCGCGGAGAGCCGATTGTCAACACTCCAGCGGATGCGCTGAGTACTTTTGCCCGTAGTGGCATTGATGCGCTTTATGTGGGTGATTTTGTAATCCGGAAATGAGATGGATGGTGCGAAAATGAAACAGGTCTTTTTCGACGGAAAGGGCGATCTTCATCTGAAGGATGTGCCTGCGCCGACATGCGCACCCGATCATCTATTGGTACGTACTGCGTACTCTTTGATTTCCACTGGTACGGAAGCGACCGCATTGGGCGGCGGGGGAAGCCTGCTGAAGCAGGCGCTGCGCCGCCCTGATTTGGTGCGCCGCGCATTGGATCTGGCGGTGAGCAAAGGAGTGGGAACTGCCGCTGGCCTCGTGCGGGGCGCGGCTGAGAGCTGGTACCCGCTCGGTTACAGCGCCGCCGGTACGGTGCTTGAGGTGGGGGACAAGGTTGATGGATTCTCGGTTGGAGACCGTGTGGCGTGCGCCGGTGCTGGCTACGCTAACCATGCCGAATTTATCAATGTTCCGCGGAATCTGGTGGTCAAGTTGCCGGATACTCTCTCTTTCCGAGAGGGCTGTTTTGCTACTGTCGGGGCGATAGCTTTGCAAGGCGTGCGCCGCGCAGAGCTGACGCTTGGTGAGACCGTGGTGGTGATAGGCGTCGGGTTGATAGGGCTGCTGACTGCTCAGATTCTGCGCGCGAATGGCTGTCGGGTAATTTGCGTGGACTTGGCAGCGGAGCGTTTGAATCTGGCCAACAGTCTGGGAATTGCACACACGTTGCGGGCTGGGTCAGCGGACGTTGTCCAGGCTGTTTTGGCGCTGACGGGTGGGGATGGTGCTGATGCCGTCATCGTCACCGCAAGAACACAGTCCTCTGATCCAGTGAATATGGCTTTTGAAACATGCCGTGAGCGGGGCCGTGTGGTCATAGTTGGCGCGGTTGGAATGGATTTGGATCGGGAGCAGTTTTATCGCAAGGAGATTGACCTACGTATTTCGCGTTCCTACGGACCAGGGCGTTATGATCCTGAGTATGAACAGAAGGGTATGAGTTATCCGGTTGGATATGTGCGCTGGACAGAAACGCGCAATCTGGCGGCTTTTCTTGAACTGGTAGGGTCACGGAAGGTGGCGTTGCAGCCGCTCATCAGTGCGGAATACGACATTGGACAAGCGGCGCAGGCTTACGCCATGGCCACCGCTGGTGCCACAGAAACCGTGGCAATACTGTTTCGTTATGCTCGTGATGGCAAGCAGGATGATCCTAAGAGAGTTTGGCAACAGGTACGTCAGCTTCCCACAAAGCACGGACGTGTTGGGCTGGCATTGGTGGGGGCGGGCCACTTTGCGCGTGCTGTACACATTCCCAACCTGAAGTCGATGGCGGCAAAGGTTGCGGTACGTGCGGTTGTCAGCGGCTCCGGGGGTACCGCGCGGCAGGTGGCCGAAAAGCTGGGCGCTCCGCTCGTCGCAACTGATTTATCGTTAGCACTTCAAGGTGAGGGCGTAGAGGCAGTGCTAATCGCCACCCGCCACCATTTGCACGCAGCGCAATGTATCGCGTCGGCACAAGCCGGTAAACACGTTTTTGTCGAAAAGCCTCTTGCACTGACGGCTGATGAATGCCGCGAAATCATGACAGAAGTGGAACGGGCTGGCGTGCTCTGCGTAGTAGGTTTCAATCGGCGCTTTAGTCCGCTGGCTGCGTCTTTACGCGAGACCTTATGCGACACGGGCGGACCTAAACAGATTGTATGTAGAGTGAATGCCGGGCCGCTTCCGAACAAACACTGGCTGCTCGACCCTGAAATCGGCGGCGGGAGGCTACTGGGCGAAGGATGCCATTTTTTCGATCTGATGGCCTGGCTGGCTAACTCCAAACCGGTTTCCGTCACTGCGCAGGCGGTTGCCGATTCGTCGGACGATGTCGTCGCAATAGTGAAATTTGCCGATGGAAGTGTGGGTACTCTTATTTACACTGGTCTGGGCGTTCCGTCTTTCCCAAAAGAGCGCATCGAAGTATTCACTGGAGGCGGGGTCGCGGTTCTGGACGATTTTCGCTCCCTGACGCTTTCCGGGTTGCCCGGTAAGTCGCGCAAATTACGCGCGCAGGACAAAGGCCATCGCGCGTTGCTCGAGCATTTTGTTAACGCGGTGCGTGGGGAGGCGGTGCTGACAATCTCCGCAGAAGATGGTCTGATGGCCACGTTGTGCGCGCGGGCAGCGTTAAGGTCTGTAGCTCAAGGTAAGGCAGTTTCCATAAAATGATCGGTTCGCTTCTATCAGTGACTCGTCGCCATGACTGGCTGCAACGCAATAGCATACCCTTTGGTCATTGGTGCAGTGGGCGTCCTATTTGCCATCTCTGTTCTCATTTGTAATCGAGGTGCTATGACAATCAGTAACCCTAGTGCGAGGCAATCTAATCTTTGACATAGAAAGTCAAATAGTGACCACTGACTGCGATATTCTCATTCTCTCCACTCAGGATTGGGATGCGCTGCCTACACGCAAGCATCACTGGGCTCGCAAGTTCGCCGAGTGCGGAAACCGCGTGCTCTACGTGGAACAGCAGATGCATTGGCTCGGATGGATGGCGGATTTGCGCCGTCAATTCGGGCGCGTATGGCGCTGGCTTTATGGCCCTCGAAAGATTTCCGAGGGCCTGTGGGTGTTTACGTTACCGCTGGTGCTCCCCTTGTTCCAGATGTCCATTCTGATTAACGCACTCAACAACTGCTTGCTGGCACCCGTTTTGCGCTGGGCGCTGCGCTGCGTCGATTTCAAAGATGTTATATTGTGGGTGTACACGCCGCACGCGGCCGGCCTGGTCGGTAGGCTGAGCGAGCGGTTGGTCGTCTATGAATGTGTGGACGAGTTCCGCGCTGCGCGCGGGTTGGTGCGTGGAGAGACTATCGTGGCACTGGAAAAGCAACTGCTGCAAGTGAGTAATGCCGTGATCGTTACGCATCCGAACCTGCTTCAATCCAAAACGGTCCGCGACCGACGGCCATATCTGGTACCGAACGGCGCGGATATCGTACATTTCGCGCGCGCAGGTAGTCGGAGGACGGAGCCCGCGGCTGCGGTTGCGGCTCTCCCCCGGCCGGTGGTCGGTTTTCACGGCTGGATCCAGTACTGGATTGATTTTGATCTGATTGCTCATGCTGCCCGCTCACATCCAGAATGGTCTTTTGCGCTGATAGGCCCCATTGAGCCGCTAGCGCGAGTGGACAAGGTGCGTGGTCTGGCCAATGTGCACTTTCTGGGGAAACAACCTTATGAACAAATGCCCGAATTTCTGGCTGGCTTCGATGTGTGCATTAATCCGTTTGTGCTCGGTGAGTTGGCTGATTCTGTCAGCCCGATAAAGCTGTACGAGTACCTTGCGTCCGGCAAACCTGTCGTCTCGGTGAATATGCCCGCTGCGCGCGAGTTCTCCGATTTGATACCACTAGTGCGTACGCCGGAGCAGTTCGTACGCGCGTTGGAGGATGTGCTCTCTCGGGCGCAAAATGGGACTGTCGCTTCTGAGGCGGCCGCGCGCCAGCATGCTGCCGGTGGTTTTTCGTGGGACGCACGCTTCCAGGAGGTAGAAGAAATTCTGCAGGCAGCGCTCGAGGAGCAGCATCCGAGTTGAAAAACAGAGCTAGATGAATCTTCCGGAGGAGACGGAAATCCTGGTGATTATCCCGGCGTATAACGAGGAGGAGAGCTTGGAGAGAGTGGTGTCTGGTGTGCGTGCTTCCGTGCCCAGGGCAGACGTGGTGGTGATTAATGATGGCTCGCATGACAGCACACCGCTGATTGCGGAGCGTGCCGGCGCGACAGTGGTTTCGCTGCCCTATAATCTGGGCATCGGCGCTGCCATGCAGACTGGCTTTATGGTGGCGCTTGCGGGCGATTATCAGGTGGCGGTCCAGGTAGATGGAGATGGCCAGCACGACCCGAATGAAATCGGGATGCTGCTGGAGCGATTGCTGTTGGGCGAGGCCGATGTGGTGGTTGGATCTCGCTACCTAGAAAACCGTGGTTACATTACTCCGTGGCCGCGCATGTTCGGGATAAGGATCCTGGCTAGATACGTGTCAATGCTTGCTGGCCAGCACTTCTCGGACACCACCTCGGGGTTCAGAGCGAGCAACCGCCGTGCACTGGAGTCGTGTGCGCAGAATTACCCGGCCGACTATCCGGAACCCGAATCGCTTCTGGCGTTCCGTAAGATGGGTCTGCGCGTTTCTGAAGTGGCGGTTTCCATGAACAAACGATATGGCGGCAAGAGCTCGATAACGCCGTTCTGGTCAGCATATTACATGATTAAGGTTATTCTGGCCGTCACTATTCTATTGCTGCGCCGCGCGCCGCGGCGCGGGGAGAGCACATATGTTCACTGACCGCCTGACACTGTTCGTTTTTGTCGCTGCGTTCGGACTGCTGCTGCTGGTGCTGGAGATGGTACGGCGAAGGGCGCTGGCAGAGAAATACTCGTTGCTGTGGTTGATCATGGCCGGGGCCATTCTTCTACTAGCGGTGGCGCGCCCGGCGCTCGATCGCATTGCGCCCGTGCTGGGCGTATATTACGCTCCATCCGCCCTTTTTGTGGCGGGTTTCGTAGGGCTGCTGGTGATTTTGCTCTACCTCTCTACGGTAATCACGCAGCTGACGCGCGAGAATCGCATTGCTGCTCAGCAGATTGGTATTTTGCAGGCACGGCTCGAAGCCCTGGAAAAGTCTCTGGAGCAAGCCCCGTATGACAAATGAGCTGAACACAGGCGTTGGTGCTGACCGTGCCCGTGCAGCCCTTTCGAACCAGCAGTACCTCTGTCTGGCGGGGCTGCTGGTTCTGGCGCTGGTGTTGCGGCTGGCATGGGTGCTGCTGGTTGACCCGGAGCCAACGCTCAAGGGCGGCGATGGGCTCTTTTATTTGCATCTTGGTGACCAGCTAGCGGCTGGGCGGGGATTGCGCTATGGCGAGCCGGTGGCCGTAGTCGGTCCAGTATACCCCTTGTACCTGTCCGGGATGCAGCGGCTGCTTGGGCAGGCGCGGGTTGTGGTGGGTGCGCGGGTGGGGCAAGGCATTATCGGCGTGGCGCTGGTGGCGTTACTGTTCGCACTAGGGAGCCGCTGGAGAGGCCCGCGAGTTGGTTTGGCGGCGGCTGGGTTAGCGGCAGTCGATTTTCGCTTGATTGTGGAGAGTGGATCGATTTATACAGAAACCCTTTTGTCGGCGCTCTTGCTGCTCAGCCTGTGGCTGTATGTGTTCTCGCTGGAACGAGACCAAACGCACTGGTGGGTGCTGACCGGAGCAGTGATAGGTGTTACGGCGCTCACGCGTGGGGTGGTGCAATTTTTGCCGCTGGCACTGCTCGCGCACTTGGTATCTCAGCGAACTGGCTGGGGGATTTGGCGCGGATGGGGCTGGCTTCTGTTTGGGTTTATACTGGTAGTAAGCCCGTGGATGATGCGCAACTGGCTGCTTTTCGGCAGCCCAAAGATTGCGCATGGCGGGGCAGCACATTTCTGGATGGGAGCGCGGGGAGAGGGGCGCTCGCTCCGTGAAGATGCGATGCTGACCGAAATTGAGGCGCTTCGCATTGGGGATGGCGGCACAGATCGTTACAGTTACTTTGCGGACGCACTCCGAATCATAGTGTCTGATCCGCTGCGATTTATGCAGCTTCGCGCCCGCAGAGTAGCGGAGGCTTATCTGCAACCTTTTGGTACAGTGACCGTAGGCGTGGTATTAGGCAACGAGAGTATTAAGGCTATGCTCCCGAGGAGCAGCGGATATTCGCTGGGCGAGTTGGCTGCTGTACCTGCGTTCTGGCCAAAACTGTGGATGTACATGCTACATTTTGGTTCTATTGGCCTTGCCCTTTATTATTCGCTGGTGCGCTGGCGGCAATGGCGAGAATGGAGCCTTTTTGCCATTCCCGTGCTGTATTTCAGTGGAGTGTACGCGATGCTCACTATAATTCCGCGTTATCTGTTTCCCATTATGCCACTTTATCTGCTGCTGGCGGCTGGAGCGTTGGTGGATTTCAGGCTAACCGCAGTGGGGTGGAAAAACATAGGAATGTCACGGCGATCTGCCCGTGCGGCTATGCCGCCGGAGGGATGGCGCGCATGAATCGGGTGGTGCATATCATCAAGGCTACCGGCATCGCCGGAGCGGAAAAACACTTGCTCACGCTGTTACCTGCGCTAGACCGAGAGCGTTTTGAAGTACGTCTAATGGTGCTGACCGAACCGCGAAAAACGGTGCCGGAGTTATTCTCCGCCCTGCAGGCCGCGGACGTGACCGCGGAACGCGTGACAATTCGCGGACATATAGACCCTACGCTTGCGCTACGCTTGGCACTGCGTTTGCGTGCTCTTGTCCCTGCCTTGGTACATACGCACCTGATGCATGCGGACTTGTACGGCACATTGGCAGCCCGCATGGCCGGAGTGCCGGTAGTGATTTCTACAAGGCATAACGATCACCCTTTACGCAGACGTTGGCCTCTTTCATGGTTGCTGCGCATAATCAATAGGCACACAGATCATTTTGTGGCGATTTCGGAGCGCGTGCGCGCTTTTACAATTGATGCGGAACATGCTCCGGAATCTCACGTGGAAACTGTCAAGTATGGTCTTGCGCCTGAAGCCGAAACTCGTTCGGTATATGGGCGTGCTGAGTTCGGAATCTCCGGAGGGCCGCTGCTGGTCTGCGTCGCGCGTATGACCGAACAAAAGGGGCACCGGTGGCTGCTGCCAGCGTTCAGAGCGGTGGTGGATGAATTCCCTCGGGCAACGTTGCTGTTGGTGGGAGATGGTCCGTTGCGCTTGCAATTGGAGCAATTGGCGGCGAAACTAGGATTGCGGGAGCGCGTGCGGTTTGCCGGGTGGCGTAAAGATGTGAGTGCGCTGCTGTCAGCCGCGGACCTTTTTGTGCTGGCTTCGGAATGGGAGGGTTTTGGCCTAGCGCTGCTTGAGGCTATGGCGGCGGCGTTACCGATTGTGGCCACGCGAGTGAGTGCTATTCCAGAAGTTGTTCTACATGCCGAGACTGGCTGGCTAGTAGCATCGAAAAACACGGCTGCGTTTGCGGCTGCAACCATTAGTGCACTGCGCGATCCGGAGCAAATGGGTGCGTTTGGGCACCGGGGTTACGCGAGGTTGCAGAGGGAGTTCTCTGTGGAACGCATGGTGGTCGCAACCGAACGGTTGTATGCGCGGATGTTTGCCCGGCTTCCCGCCAGCAGTGAGCGCAGTCAGGTTGGCGGGGTAATTAATTCTCAAAATGGAGTAAAAAGGGACACGATTTGACACGAAAATACCTCGTTACGGGTGGAGCCGGTTTCATCGGCTCCAGCATAGCAACGACGCTGGTGGAGCGTGAAGACAGGGTGCGTATCGCCGATGATTTCTCCACGGGCCGGTGGGAGAACATGGCGGAATTCGAAACACAGATCGAGTTGTTGCAGGGCGATCTTGCAGATCTGGATTTCGCGCGGCGTGCTGTTGACGGAGTTGATTATGTGGTCCATCAAGCGGCAATACCGAGTGTGCCCCGATCGGTGGCTGACCCACTAGTTAACAATCGGGCCGGAGTCGTCGCTACGCTGAATCTGCTGGTGGCGGCTCGTGACGCCGGTGTGCGACGCATGACCTATGCGAGTTCGTCTTCGATTTATGGGGAGTCCCGTGATAGGGCAGCCAAACGTGAGGATATGCTCCCGGCGCCACTATCCCCGTATGGAGTCAGCAAACTGTCCGCCGAGCAATACTGCATGTCTTTTCACACTGTTTATGGTTTCGAGGTGGTGGCGCTTCGCTACTTCAATGTTTTTGGTCCAAGGCAGGATCCTAAATCTGAGTATGCTGCCGTGATTCCACGGTTTATCACTGCCCTGCTACGCGGTGAATCGCCCACGATTTACGGCGACGGAGAGCAAACGCGCGATTTTACCTATGTGGGTAATATTGTGAGTGCCAATCTACACGCGCTCGAACATCCGAACGCGCCGGGCCAGATATTTAATATTGCCATGGGAGAGGTGAATAGCCTGAATCAGCTCACGGAAATATTGCAGCAACTTACCGGAGTGGATATAGCACCGCAGCACGCCGATCCGCGCCCAGGGGACATCCGCCATTCGTTTGCTGATGTTACCAAGGCTGTGGAGTTGTTGCATTTCGAGCCGCAGATTAGCGTGGTGGAGGGACTGCATGCCACCATTGACTGGTATCGTACTCGGATCGCTGCGGCCGACACCAAATGACGTATGGAACTAATACGCGTTGTACGGGTGGTTGCGCGCATGAACATTGGGGGTCCGGCAATACATGTGGCCGAGTTGTCTTCTGGGCTGACAAGAAATGGATTCGAGACCACTCTGGCGGCCGGGAGTCCTGCTGCTGCTGAGGGTGATATGAGCGATTTGGCCTCGGCGCATGGGGTGCATTTCCACCAGCTCAAGCAGCTCGGTCCGAGAATATCTCCCTGGAATGATGGTGTTGCGTTCTTGCGTTTGTTTCAACTGATGCGTGGCATTTCTCCGGCGATAGTGCACACGCACACTGCCAAAGCTGGCGCACTAGGGAGGCTCGCGGCTAGATTGGTAGGCGTGCCGGTGGTGGTACATACTTTTCATGGGCATGTCTTTCGCGGTTACTGGAGTCCAGCTATGTCCAGTATGGCGGTAGCAATCGAGCGTCTGCTTGCCCGGTTGGCAACAGCGATAGTGACCGTGAGTGAAACAGTCCGGAGCGAATTGATTGTCCATCGAATTGCGCCGGCGGAGAAGATTCATGTACTTCCGCTAGGGTTGGATTTGGATGTCTTGAAGAATTG
>CAUZCX010000049.1:0-10380 GCA_963578565.1 Anaerolineae bacterium | reverse complement strand
GGAATTGTGGAACGTGGAGCGTCCCGAGGCGGTGAATGCCATCAAGAGCGCGTACATTCAGGCCGGGGCACAGTTGCTGGTCACCAACACCTTTGGCGGCACCAGTTATCGGCTGCGGCAGCATGGTTTGCAGGAGAGAGTACATGAATTAAATCGCGCGGCCGCTGCTAATTTAAGGGCTACGATTGATGCCGTTGGCAGCACTGCGATGGTGGCGGGCAACATTGGCCCCAGTGGAGAAATCATGGCGCCGTTGGGAGATCTGCACTTTGAAGATGCGGTGGTGTCTTTTGCAGAACAATGTACGGGGCTCGTGGATGGGGGCGTTGACGTCATTTGGATTGAGACGTTGTCATCCTTGGATGAGATGGCAGCAGCCGTGCGCGGTGTGCAGCAAGTCGACGCTGATATCCCGATTGTTGCGTGCATGAGTTTTGACACACACGGCAGAACCATGATGGGGGTAAAACCGGAGGATGCAGTCCAGAAAATGTTGGATTTAGGTGTCTTCGCTGGCGGTGGTAACTGTGGCACTGGTACAGATGAGATGCTGCAAGTAATCGAGCGCATGCACGCAGCTGCGCCGGAGGCCGTTCTGGCGGCAAAATCTAATGCGGGCGTCCCGGAGTTGGAGGACGGCAAGGCGGTGTATCGTGCCGGGCCGGAGGCTATGGCGGAATTTGCGCGGGCGGCGCGGGCGCGGGGAGCACGTATTGTTGGGGGCTGCTGTGGCACCCGGCCCGAACATATTCGCGCTATGGCTGCGGCGCTTGCAGAGCCGCCCTCCCGGGATGAAATCAAGCCAGTCGCCACTTATGCGGTGGAGCGACCGGAGGAGAGCGGGCGCATCGGTACGGGCCGGCATCGCCGGCGGCGCCTGCGCCGCCGGAATAAAGGGAAGGAATAAATCTAATAATAACCATTCTGTGGAGTGTGCTAGCGATCATCGTGTCGGTATATCTACTGGCGTTGTTGACGGAGGGATTTTTCATCGTCAGCCTTGATGAGATTTCAGCACGATTGCGTCTTCCAAACGATGTGGCGGGCGCTACGCTAATGGCTATTGGCTCCTCCGCACCGGAATTGTCCATTGCACTTATCGCTTTGCTCAAACCGGGCGACTATGGCGATATGGGAATTGGCACAATTGTAGGGTCAGCACTGTTCAATGTGCTGGTGATTACTGGAGCGGCCGCGCTCGCGCGTCCGGTCAAGGTGTCTTATGTTACTGTGACACGTGACGTGGCTGCGTACACGGTGAGTCTTGGCCTGCTTCTCTGGGCGTTCCGGGATGCCCGCATAGAGCTTTATGAGGCTGCGGTCTTTTTAACGTTCTACGGAATTTACATTGGCATCCTGGCTTTCTGGGGCAAATATTTCAGAACTGATGAAGAGCTAATCGCGCCGGAGGATGAGGTGGTGGAATTTGAGCAGGCTCGTGATGCTGTTACGATACAGAGGGTGTCACACGTCGTTGACCGAGCGTATCAGTTGATTATCGGTGATCCGCGTTCTCAGTACGTCCGAGCGTTTTCTGTCTCCATTGTGCTGATCAGTGCTCTGAGCTGGATTCTGGTGGAAAGCGGCATTGCTTTCGCGACCGCCCTCGGGGTGTCGCCCGTCATTGTAGCGCTGACTATTCTGGCAGGAGGTACCTCGGTGCCGGATATGATTTCTTCAATTGTAGTTGCTCGCCAGGGGCGGGGTGATATGGCTGTTGCTAATGCGGTTGGGTCCAATGTTTTCGATATTCTGGTTGGCCTGGGATTGCCATGGATGATAATGATCTTAGCTGGACGGGGGACAATCGGTGTGGCCACGGAGGGGCTACTGAATTCTACGTGGCTTCTGCTCGGATCGGTTGTGGTGTTGTATTTTTTCATGCTCACTAAGAGAACTTTGAGTAGGAGCGAAGGCTTGTTACTGATTGGGTGCTATATTGGCTATGTTGCTTGGATCTATGCCGCGGGTGGTTAATTATCGGGCACAGGCCATGCATTATTTCTCAGGGTGGGAGACCCTCAGCGGACATTGACATAGTGACCGGATGGCTGTTGTACGCGGCTGTCGTTGCGGCCGGTTTCGCGGCCGGATTTATAAACACTCTGGCGGGAAGTGGTTCGCTGATCACACTTCCTCTGCTTATTTTCATGGGTCTTCCTGCTACGGTGGCTAACGGAACCAATCGGGTTGCCATCTTGGCGCAAAACATCGTGGCTGTCTGGAGTTTCCGTCGTCAGAACATGCTGGACTGGCGCAGCGGGTTGGAGTTAGCCGTCCCGGCTGCTTTGGGGGCTTTTCTTGGCGCGCGCATCGCTGTCAGGATGGACAATGTGATGATGGAGAGGGTGATAGGAGCTCTGATGTTGGCGATGATCGGTGTGATTTTAGCTAGGCCGCGCCGATGGATGCAAACAGGTCCAGCAGAAAGACAGTCACCCTCCACAGTTGGTAGGCTGCTGACATTCTTTGCGATTGGCGTTTATGGGGGATTTATTCAGGCCGGCGTTGGGATCTTTTTGCTGGCCGGACTAGTGCTATCGGAGCGTTACGACCTGCTGCATGGCAACGCGGTGAAGGTGCTCATAGTGCTTTGTTTTACCCTCGTCGCCCTGCCGGTTTTCGTAGCAAACGGACAGGTTAACTGGGGGATTGGGTTGACGCTTGCGCTGGGAAATGCTTCCGGGGCGTGGGTGGCGGCGCGGACGGCAGTGGCGCGCGGGACAGCGTTTGTACGTTGGGTACTGCTCGGGGCTTTGCTTTTCTCGGCGGCTAACCTGTTTGGGGTATTCGGCACGATTGGAAAATGGCTAAGGGTATTGTAGTATCCGTACAGCGCACAGCAATGAACCCCCTAGAGAAAGGAGGGCGAGGATGAAGAAACACGCGGTGGTGCTGGTGCCGGGATCTCTAAACTATCACGACCTACGTGAGGCTCTGGAAGAAGTTGGAGATGAGTCGGGAGTGGATGCTGAAAACATCCCCTATACCGGTTAGCATAGCCATCCTTGCCGGCGGTGAATCGCGCCGTATGGGGAAAGATAAGGGTATGCT
Source organism: Anaerolineae bacterium (assembly GCA_963578565.1). Lineage (GTDB taxonomy): Bacteria > Chloroflexota > Anaerolineae > Anaerolineales > UBA11657 > CAJWGI01. The sequence goes on along the minus strand of CAUZCX010000049.1, from coordinate 7,326 downwards.
TTCTTTTCTGGGTATTCCGCTAGTTGAGCGTGTTCTCTTGCAGGTGGAGGGCCTATCCGACAGGGTGATGCTGGTCACAAATCAGCCGGACGAATATCGGCGTTTCGGTGTTCCAATGTTTGCTGATTTGCACCCACGCATGGGTCCGTTAGGGGGCGTGTATACGGCTCTTCATTATGCTACCAGTGACTGCATATTGGTTCTTTCGTGCGACATGCCTTTTGTCAGTCTCCCTCTTCTGGAACATATGTTAGCTCTCATCCCTGGATGGGATGCGGTTGTGCCACGACTAGGTGGCAACAAGCGATTCGAACCGCTGCGCGCGGTTTATAGCAAGAGCTGCACTAAGCCCATAGCTGCCGCGCTAGACGCGGGTCGGCGTCGAATGATCAGTTTCTTTGAGAGCGTGAATGTGCGTTACATAGAGATAGATGAAATCGAGCGTTTCGACCCGGGTGCAGGAACGTTTTTCAACATTAATACGCCTGACGACTTGGTAGCTGCTGTCGATATGGCTGCAGATTATCCGCTTCCATAACGTACGATATCAGACCTGTGGCCGGTCTAATATCGTACGGCGTATGCTCATAAGCACGTAATACAGTGCACAGGCTAAAGAACCCCATAATGCCCATGGCTGTGGGGTTGGGAATCGCAGTATTACTAGCAGCCCGAGCGCACCCCAAAACAGTGTAAGCGAGAGTACGATTTTGCGCGATACTGGCGCGCGGGAGGGATAAAAATATTTTATGGGCACGAATATCAACGCACTGAGCACAAATACTATGAAAAGGTTGATACGTGTATCCCAACTGAAAAGAAATAAGTAAAACACTGTCACATTCCAATAGGAGGGAAATCCTTTAAAATAGTGGTCAACGGTTTTGGCATCGTTCTGGCCGAACTGGTATCCAGACGCCATAAGTACTATAGCTGCTACCCACAGCGATGTTCCTATGGGCAACAATTCCGCCATGTGCATGAACAGAACGGGTACTATAACGTAGTTTAAAAAATCCACTACAGTGTCAAGGAGGGCGCCGTCAAATTGAGGCAGGCGCTGCCGAGTTAGAAATCTACGTGACAGCAGGCCGTCGATTGCGTCTACAGCCACAGCTACGCTCATCCACAGCAATGCTATTCTCCAGGTATGGGCCACAATCGCTAGCATTGCCAGGAAACCCCATAGCAAACCGCTAGCAGTAAACACGTGTACCATCCACGCCGTCAAGGTGTGTCTTTCTATGGAAACCACATCATGCCTAAGAAATCGCTCAGATTAGCATAGTCCTCCCAGCGAGGATAGGCCGTTCAGGCCATTACACAACACTCTTATCAAATGAATTTACCATTTTTTGTCGTGTATATGGTGTGGGCATTATATCAGTGCTAATACGGAACGTATTGTGACTCGTGAATAACTACTGTTCCTTTAGATGTGCCCCAAAGTGTTACATTGCCATCATCCGCTACAGCACCAATCCAGTCTCCGTTATTGGAGAAACGTATGCCAGCGTACGACTTTCCGGATCCGGTAAGGGTAGCTAGCGCCTGTCCGCTGGGCGCATCCCATAGGTGTACGCTGCCATCTCCAGAAGCAGATGCAATGAATTCCCCGTTGGGCGCAAATTCCAGTGCCCATACTGTGTCGGTGTGGCCAGTTAGCAGCGCTATCTCTCTTCCGTCACCTGTATCCCACAAGCGTATTTCACCGAAGCCGGTCGCGGTGGCAATCTGCTTCCAGTCAGGACTGAAGGCCATGGCGCTCACGAAATCGGGGTGAGCAAGAGTGTGCCTGGCTTTACCGGATATCGGGTCCCAGAGTTTCACCACTCCGGTGAAGTCCCCGGCGATTGTCTCGGCTGCACGCGTGACGAATGTGCGTTCGTCTGGTGAGAATCGCCATTCGCTTAGAGCATCCTCGTGAGTGAAAGTGGGGCCGACAGCACCGCTGCTGACATCCATCAGCTGCACAGTTCCACCCGCTATCCAAGCTAACATGTCCCATTCTGGGCTGAGCATGAAGTTGTAGAACGGGCGGGCGGGCTGCTCCCATTTGATTGTGCGTACGCTTCTTCCGGCGCTGACATCCCACAAGTTAAGTATTGGGATATCGTCTATTGATAGAATCGCGATCTTGTCGCCATCAGGTGATATGCGTATGGTCTCGATTCTAGCGGCGGCGTCTGGCCAGGCCGAGAGGTCGATGACTGTGGTTGGGATCAACTGCGCCAGGTCCCAGAGGTAAACCTGTTTGCTGATGTCGAGCGTGGCTAGGCGGTGCGCACCCTCGGCGAATGTAATCTCGATGATCTCATCCGTGTGGCCGGATAGGGTTGCTTGCTGTTCACCATTTATATCCCACAGGGTTAATTTCCCATTAATGGTTCCAACCGCAAGACTATCTCCGGATGGGGAGAAGGCAAGGGTACTGGGACTATCTACTGGGAGCACATGTTCCGTAAGTTCCTTGAGATGATAAACATGTACGCGCTCCTCATGAATTACCGCTACCCCTGGTCCCACTAGCGGCCATACTGCTCCGTAGAGTGGGGTGATAGTGATGTCGCCAATTCGCTCCAATTGAGAGACGGTTTCGGCAGTTATGGGAATGGGTGTATCCACGGAAAACCTACACGCTGCTAGCAGTAGTGCGAGAACCAGCAGCGCGGCTGCTATCACTTGCCGTACTCTGATGCCAGACAGTTTGTGTATCTGTGTACTCATGTCAAACAAACTCCGAGAAGACGCGGTTTGCCAATAAACGTCCGGCCCTGCTCAGGCGAACTCTATGTTTGTCGGGGGCGAGCAATCCTTGCGCCTGCAGCCGCCGCAATGGTTCGACGTATTCCTGCTCAATCGGAACGCCGAATCGTGATTGGAATGAGCTTCGAGGAACTCCATCCTGGAGCAGCCGCAATCCCATCATCAATGTTTCGTTCATTTCATTCTGTCGGTCGATTTCGCGTGTTTCACTGACTGCTGGTGAAAACGGAAAGTTGCTGGATAAGGACTTCGCTGGTTTCATGCACTCAATGTATATCAGTGGGGAGCGTGTGTTTGAGTAACGGTACCCATTGAACCACCCATGAGCGCCCGCCCCAAACGCGAGGTATGGCAGGTTTTGCCAGTACTGCAAATTGTGTCGGCAGGCGAAGGCGCCAGAGTTGTGCGACCAGCTGGATATTTCGTACTGGGTGAAACCGTGAAGGGTAAGCGTTTCTGATGCCCATTCGTACATCTCGGCTGCCAAATCGGAATTGGGTGATGGTAGCAGACCCCTTTGCACCAGCGCGCGCAGCGGGGTGCCATGTTCTAGTGTAAGGGCATAGAGCGAGAGATGTTCGGGTTGCAGCTCCAGACATCTGTGAAGGGTGTTTCTCCAATGGTGCATTCTTTGCATAGGCAGTCCGAAGATAAGGTCTAGGTTCAGGTTGTTGAACCCAGCAGCTCGGGATGCTTGAACTACCTTGACTACATCTTGAAATGAATGCGATCTGTCCATCAGACGTAGTTCCTCCGATTGGGCAGACTGTGCACCAATAGAGAGACGGTTCACTCCCAGTACGTGTAAGGCATTCAGGTAAGGCAGATCTAGCGTGCCGGGATTGGCCTCGATGGTGATTTCTGCATCAGGAATAATGTCGAACGAGTGTCGCAGGGAGGTGAAGATTCGACGCATAAAGTGAATCGGCAGCAATGATGGCGTTCCTCCGCCAAAGTAGACAGAGTGTACCGGCAATGGCGCCGCTTTTTTAGAGGATTTGGCGACCAGTTCAATCTCACGGGCGAGCGCGTGCGAATAATCGGGAATCAGAGCATCAATCTTATCGTAAGTCGTGAAATCACAGTAGGAGCATAGCTTTCTACAAAATGGAATATGCAAATAAGCGCTGACGGGTTTAATAATGGGGTTCATGCGGATTTACGTATTGAGACTGCGCATAGGCATCGTAGGAGTGGCCGCCGGGTATATTTTGTGGATTTGATTGCCTATAAATAGTAAAGGTTATTACGGTTCATTAAGGGTACGGAACGTGCGATCCCATTAATTTTGGATTAACCGGATGCAACCGCAGGCGTTTGGCTCTGGAACTGCGTGTTATATAGATCGGCGTAAAGGCCATCCAAATTGAGCAAATCGGTGTGGGTGCCTTGCTCTACTATCATCCCTGCGTCCATAACTAAAATTACGTCGGCAGCTAGGATGGTGGACAATCGATGGGCAATCACGAAGCTGGTGCGGCCCGCTAATAGGGGCCGAAGAGCGGTCTGAATTAGAGACTCTGAACGCGAGTCCAGTGATGAAGTCGCTTCATCCAGAATTAGAATGCGTGGATTTTTCAAAATTGCACGCGCGATGGCGACACGCTGCTTTTCGCCTCCGGAGAGGCGGTATCCGCGCTCCCCAACTATGGTTTCAAAGCCATCATGTAGGACTGTGATGAAGTCCATAAGATTGGCGGCCTCGCAGGCCGCTGTTAAATCGGCGTTGCTTGCGGTTGGATCGGCGTAAAGCAGGTTAGCCCGTATGGTGTCGTGAAAGAGATAAGTTTCCTGTGTGACCATACCGATTATTCGGGACAGTTCACTAAGGTGTATGTCCCGGAGATTGACGCCATCAATACTGATATTTCCGTCTACGGGGTCATAAAGCCTCGGTAGCAGATATGTGAGCGTGGTTTTCCCGGCACCACTTGGACCGACCAATGCCGCTAATTGACCTGGTGAGATTTCGAAGGTAACGTTTTCCGTAGCCCAATACCGTCCGGTGGTGTGCGCATAATCCGGATCGTCCCCAGCGGTGCCTCCGCTGTGGCCTCTACCCGGGGGTCCGAATCTTTCCTGGGAGCGAAGATGGACAATGTCTTTTTGGCTGCCGTTACCAGATATGAGTGTGTCCGGCTGGACGTAAGTAAAAGACACGTTTTGGAAGCGTACGTGGCCCTTACATTGGGTCAGGTTGCGCGCATTGGGAGATTCATCGATTTCCACCGGAAGGTCTACAACCTCGAATACGCGTTCAAAGCTGACCATAGATGTGGCGAAATCCACGCGCGCGTTCGCGAGTGCTGAAATCGGGCCATAAAGATCACGCAGATATGCCACGAAAGCGATAATGGTTCCGATACTGAAAGCTCCGCGCAGCACGAGATGGCCGCCCATCCAAAATACCAGAGCAGTACCGATAGCGCTGATTAAACCGAGGCCCATGAAAAACCATCTTCCAATCACCGCGGTCTGCACGCCCACATCCGCCACGTCCTGGCTGCGTGCACGGAACTGATCCATGTTCTCACGCTGCCGGCCGAAAATTTTCATCAGTAGAGCGCCACTTACGTTTAGAGTTTCATTCATCAGAGCGTTCATTTTGGCGTTGAGGTTGAAGGAACGGCGAGTGACGTCGCGCAACCGATCCGCCACCCTTCTAGCTGGTAGCAAGAAGAGCGGCAAAATGGCCACGCTTATTATTGTCAGACCCCAATTAAGCGACAGCATAATGACTAGTGTGAAGATCACCTGGATGATGTTAGTCACGATGTTGATCAGTGTTCCAGTGATTGCTCGTTGCGCGCCGACCACGTCATTGTTCAGGCGTGCCATGATTTCACCGGTTTTCGTGTGCGTGAAGAAGCGCAGTGACATGGTTTGCATGTGCTTATACAAACCTTGGCGCAGGTCGCATATTAACCCCTCGCCGACGCGTGCGCTTTGATGGCGCTGGGTTACTCCTATCAGCCCAGTGAAGAGTGGCACCGCAACCATTGCCAGCGCGAGCCAGTTAAGCTGCTGGAAGTCGCGATTTGGAAGAGTACGGTCAATCAGTTGGCGGTAGATAAGCGGTGGAAGAAGCTCGAGTACCGTGGTAAAACCAATAGAAGCTAGAATAGACACGATACGACCCCGATATGGAATCGCGTAATTCCAGACGCGGAGCAGTAGCTGGCGGTTTACCTGGGGGTCTGGCTTTTCTTCAGCGGTGATGTATTGCCACCAGCCGCTCATGCCTGCGTGAGACATCGTCGTTGTGGGGTTCCCTCGTCCTGACTATTATTGTACACTGATTGGCGCGAGCGTTGGCTTGGAATGCGACTGACACGTCAGTTGAGGTGACTAGCGATTGTATAGTGAGTCTATCAAACCATTGAGGGAATTTTCATATGAGTGAAAAGAGGCAACAGGATCATCGCCCGGTTATTATCCTTGGCTCCGGACCTGCCGGTCTTACAGCGGCTATATACGCCGGGCGCGCTCATCTGCATCCGCTAGTGGTTTCCGGAAATGAGCCGGGTGGGCAGCTTACTCTGACTACCGACGTGGAAAATTACCCTGGGTATGCGGATGGCATTCAGGGCCCGGAAATGATGGAGCATTTTCGAGCGCAGGCTGAGCGGTTCGATACGGAGTTTCACGGCGGGCATGTGGAAAGCGTCGATCTTTCTGAGCGACCCTTCCGATTGCGAATTGAATCTCAGTCGCATGAGCTCAGCTGCGATATTCTCATTATCGCCACTGGTGCATCGGCAAGATGGCTGGGACTGGAATCGGAAAGCGCGCTTCTGGGCAGAGGTGTCTCGGCGTGCGCTACCTGTGACGGCTTTTTTTTTCGTGACAGGGAGGTGGCAGTGGTGGGCGGAGGAGACACAGCGATGGAAGAGGCTCTTTTCCTGACTAAGTTTGCGAGTAAAGTGCATGTTGTCCACCGCAGGGATGAGCTGCGTGCCAGTCAGATCATGCAACAGCGCGCTTTCAACAATGACAAAATCCTTTTCGTCTGGGACAGTGAAGTGGTTGATGTTCTCAGCTTGGACGGAGAAGCGGTTACTGGGCTGCGGATACGTAATGTGGTGAGTGATACCAAGAGTGAGTTGGCCGTCGGAGGGGTTTTCGTGGCTATTGGCCACAACCCTAACACGGAAATTTTCCGGGGAATGCTTGAAATGGACGACGTGGGCTATATACAGGTGCGGCCAGGCAGTACATATACTAGCGTAGCAGGCGTATTCGCGTGTGGAGACGCAGCTGACAACCACTACCGTCAGGCGGTTACCGCGGCCGGTACCGGATGCATGGCGGCCATAGATGCTGAGCGTTGGCTTACGGAGCAGGAGGATGCATGAGGAGGCGCATAGGCAGACTTGGCCTCGGCGCTAATTTTATCAAGCAGTAAACATTTTTGAGCAACTGAATATAATAGTGCAATAGAAGGGCATCACCCGTATATACGGGGATCCGTTAATGGGTCAGTGTTGAAATATTCGTAGGGCCGATTGAAGTCAATTGAATCGCAAGCGCACGATATGCTGTAATGTCTTAAACGGGCGC
>CAUZCX010000048.1:0-10548 GCA_963578565.1 Anaerolineae bacterium | reverse complement strand
TGATTAGGCTTTTTGAATCTCCAACATTTGCTAGATGCGACCAAAGCGTCACGTTCTGTATAAACGCCTGCCCAGCTTCCCAGCCTCCGCGTATGTCAAATGATAGTACTGCTCCGGCTCCCTTAGGGAGATATTTGTCGGCGAGGGGTCGGTAGCGGCTTCCTTGTAGCCCTGGGTAGGTGACTCTCTCGACCATCTCATGCTCCGTGAGGTAGTTCGCAATCGCGAGAGCGTTATCTACGTGACGGTCCATACGAAGTGAGAGCGTTTCTAATCCTTGTAGGAATAGGAATGCGTTGAAGGGGCTCATGGCAGCGCCGAGGTCGCGCAGTGTTTCTGTACGGAGCTTCATGAGATAGGCGTAACTACCAAAGGTCTCATGGAACGACAGTCCGTGATAGGCTGGGGATGGATCAGCTACTACTGGGAAGCGACCGTTCGACCAATTGAACTCGCCGGACTCTACCACTACACCACCAATGCTGGTGCCGTGCCCGCCGATGAACTTCGTCGTAGAGTGGACGATAATGTCGGCGCCCCATTCAATCGGGCGACAGAGGTATGGAGTTGCACATGTACTGTCGACCATGAAGGGGATATCGTGAGCATGTGCCATTGATGCTAAAGCCTCAATATCGAGTACGTTGCCGCCTGGGTTTCCGATAGTTTCTCCAAAAAATAGTTTTGTGTTGTCCTGGATGGCGTGCTTCCATGAGTCCAGGTCGTCAGGGTCTACCCACGTCAGCTCGACCGACATCTTCCGAAAGTAGTGTTTGAACTGGTTGACGGAGCCGCCGTAAAGGGCTGCCGAGGATACCACGTGATCCCCTGGCTCGAGGATGGTGAAAAGTGCAGCAGCTTGAGCAGCGATTCCGCTTGCGAAGGCCACTGCCCCACAACCGCCCTCAAGATTAGCTATACGTTCTTCAAGCGCTGCAACGGTGGGATTCATAATGCGCGAGTACGTGTTGCCGTATTCGTTGAGGTTGAAGTACGCGGCTGCCGATGCCGGGTCTTCAAAGACATAGCTTGTTGTCTGGAAGATAGGAACTGCACGTGCCCCCGTATTAGGGTCGGGTCTTTGGCCCGCATGGACTTGTCGTGTTTCGAAGCCAAAATCATGTAACTCTGTAATGGATGTCATGAGTTCCTTCTTCCTCTTTCTGTTGAGTGGTTGTTGCTTATTTCATTCGTGCTGTCAAGAAGTTGTCCTGATAGCTCGCTGGCGACGTTCCAACAAGTTACGTCTTGGAGGATAAATATGTGTCTTCGTACATTTATCATCCAAAATTTAAGTATAACAAAAAGGTGAAAAAGGTCTTGAATTTTCGATGAGTATTGCGAATATTCACGTTACCTATTCTCCGCAGACTGTGCATCTAATAATGTTGGTGATGACGTGTTTAGTATTGATAAATTGATTTCAGAATCCTGTTGTTTGCGGGTTGTGCTCACGCCATAACTCTCGGGAGTGAATTACAGGCGCAAATATATGTTAAGGGGATGGCATGATTACAAGCTACCAGACGCCGACTCAACCGAGACCATCCTGAGCAGTGTTAAGCACGATGCCTACAACAAAGTGGCTCTTGGTCTTCGATCCCGAAGGGGCAGTGCTGTGTTGGTGGCAGAAGACCGACCTGATGGGGGCGGAGTGATCAAACCGAAGGCGCGCAAGGCGTGTAATTCGTGGATCCGACATATGCCGTACTTTCTATTCTAATCTCACCTAGATCTCGGTGCGAGTACTAGCTCCAGTTGGTCGGTGATGGCTCTAGCTATGGCTGGTTTTCCAGTTGCTTTTTGTGGAGGACCAGAGCTGGTGAGGAGATATGCTATTTGTTCACCGTCAGGTCCCGTCTCATTGCCACGGTTTGCCACAACTAGCGGAAAGCCATTCTTAATACGCTGCTGAGCTATTGACATCAACTGCTGGTGACTTCGATTTTGCTCGTATTTGAAAGTGACCAAATAGATGTGCGGGAAACGAGATTTGACTTCGTCAATTATCTTTGCAGTAGGTACTAACTCCAGTGATAGTGGACCATTACTGGGAATCTTACCTCGTCTAGGGGTATTGATCTGGAAATCCGTCACAGCAGCGGAAAATACCCCAGCAGCGTATTGTTTTTCCTTTAGGGCATTCATAACGTAAGTGTAGTAGTTGGAGTACGAGGGTGCGTAGAGAGATGGAACCCAGTCTGGCGGCTGAATAGTACTAGAACCGTGAACTAGGAGTACATCTGCGCCACGAAGGTAAAGTTCTGTCGCAATCTCGTTGCCCAGTTGACCGGTAAACCGATTGGTTATCTGGCGCACTTCGTCAATTGGGGTTGGGATGGGTCCACCGGTGACCAGTGTTGCTTGGTTACGTAATGGCGAATTACTTGTGGCACGGCAAACTTCGGATACCAGCATCTCTTCGGACGGGATATTGTGTTTGCCGTATCCGGATCGTGGAGGAATAATGTGAACACCCATATCGACAAGTTTGTGTAGTGATTCTGTCAATAGCGAATTGTGTAATGTACCATGCATCGTGGGAGCAATAAGTAACGTTGACAAGCTGCGTTCCATTCGCCCGATTGCAACTGCTAATGCTGTAGTGACCGGGCTATCACTGATACCGTGTGCAATTTTGTTTATAGTATTGTATGTTGCTGGGGCGACAAGATAAGCCTCAAATGGATCACTGTCGCTAAGGTGTTCAGCGTTGGCTGTAAGTTGGGTGATTACAGGATTGTTGGAGCTCCACTCTAGTGCCTCACGTGTAGTGTAGCGTAGTGCCTCATTGGAGGTGAACACTACAACATTGGCCCCCCGACGTCGTAAGGCTCGCGCGATTAACGGTGCTTTGATAGCAGCGATTCCGCCGGTAACAAGTAAAGCAACTCGCTTTCCAGCCAAATGATGACCATCTAAGGGTACATCGCGATCTCTTATGGGTGACTGAGGTGGCGGTGAGAAACCTTCGATATTCATGATGAATAATATTGTACCAGTATCATTCTCTGTATGTCGTTGCAGGAATCCTGGTTTGTGATCCAGTAAGTTGAGTTCTTAGTCTTAGATGGATTCCTTGACGTATGGCCGTCAGAGTAGGATACTTGCAGTGCCGCTTGCATCAGACCTGAGTGAGACGGCTGGACAGTAGAATACCAATGCCCGTCCAGGCACGTGTGTCGGGATCGCGGGTATTTTGCTACGAGTGTGCCCGGCGACAATACGGGAGTCTAGCCCTCCGAGTTGCGGTGGGCTTTTTTTTATTGTTTTCAAACGTTGATATGGCAGTTGTATTGGAGGCTATAACATGAGCTTAGCAAAACCTTTCAACAAAGTTGACAAGAGAGTCAGCGTGACAACATTGCAGCAAAAAAAAGAAAAGGGTGAATCGATTGTAGCTCTGACCGCTTATGATTACCCTACTGCTATAGCAGTGGACACCGCTGGCATCGACCTTATATTAGTGGGAGATTCTCTAGGAATGGTAGTGTTGGGTTATGACACTACCATTCCGGTCACTATGAATGAGATGGTGCACCATTGCAAGGCGGTTGCGCGGGGAACAAACCGGGCATTTCTGGTTGGTGATATGCCTTTCCTTTCCTATCAGGTAGATATGGCGGAGGCAGTGCGAAACGCTGGGCGGTTTCTTGCTGAGGGAGGGATGAGTGGTGTGAAGTTGGAAGGTGGTAGAGAAATGGCAGCTTCCGTGCGTGGAATTGTGCGTGCTGGAATTCCAGTGATGGGACACATCGGGCTTACTCCGCAATCAGTGCACCAGCTTGGGGGTTATCAGGCTCAGGGTCGTACTGCCTTGGCGGCACGCGAGTTGCTCCTGGATGCGTTGGCTCTGGAAAAGTCAGGATGTTTTTCAATCGTACTAGAATCGGTGCCGGCGCAGGTGGCGCAATTGATATCAGAACGTCTGCTAGTTCCAACTATTGGTATTGGTGCTGGGTTGGGCTGTGACGGGCAAGTGTTGGTGAGCCACGATCTCCTTGGGATGTATGATCGCTTCACTCCGCGCTTTGTCAAACAGTACGCTGATTTGCGTGGCCAGATTGTAAAAGCTGTAGAACGTTACAGTGCTGATGTTAGGCAGCACAAGTTCCCCGCGTCAGAGCACACTTTGTCAATCGCAGATAGTGAATGGAAGTTGCTGCTGGAAGGACTTGATAGCGATCCCATCCAGTAGATTTTCAGTAGCTTTAACTAGAATGCATATTGCAATAATCGGTACTGGAGCCCTTGGATGCCTTTTTGGGGCTCGACTTGTCAACAACGCGAATGTCATCTTGTTGGGCAGCTGGTCACGTGGGTTAACTGCCATTAACCAACGTGGAATTTGTGTGGATTACGGTGAAAAAACTGAGCATGTTCAAATGTGTGCCTACAGTGATCCGCAACAAGTTGCTCCAGTAGATATCGCCCTATTGTTGGTGAAAAGCTGGCAAACGGAGCGTGCTGCAGCGCTGGCCGAGTCTGTACTGGGTCCAGAAGGCCTAGCTGTTACTCTTCAAAATGGCCTTGGAAACTTTGAGAAACTATGTGATATCGTAGGGTCATCGAGGGCGGTTGCAGGAGCAACCACGCAGGGGGCTGTTCTGAAAGGGCCGGGGCATGTTTGTCATTCTGGTGGTGGAGCGACGTACTTTGGCGTGCGCTCAGATACGCGTGAGCGGCTGGGAAGATTAAGTGTGTTATTTGAGGATTCGGGTTTTGTTACTGTGTTGACCGACAATCTGGATGAGATTATCTGGAGCAAACTGGTTGTCAGTACAGGTATTAATGCAGTTTCAGCGTTACTAGGAGTTCAAAATGGTGTGCTACTCACTCGACCTGATGGGGCAGATCTAATGGTTGCTGCGGCTCGGGAGACAGCTGCTGTAGCGGCTGCCAGTGGGATTAAGATCCCGTTTGATCCGGCGGAGCAAGTAAGTAGTGTCGCTGCACTTACGTCCAGTAATATCTCCTCTATGCTGCAGGACATGCGGCGGGGAGCACCAACAGAGATTAAGTCTATCAACTGCGCTGTGGCGAGGAAAGGAGTGCAACTGGGTGTTTCTGTGCCCGTAAATTTGGTGCTGTGTAAACTAGTAAGCGCGGCGTGTTGCCCGGATGCGAATGATGAAAATCGTCTTCAATTTGCGTGAACTGCGTCGGGAGCGATCAGCGTTATCTGGCACACTCGGTCTCGTTCCGACGATGGGCTGTTTGCACATCGGACATCTTTCCTTGGTGCAGGCGGCCCGTGAGCAAAATGACTATGTGGCAGTAAGTGTCTATGTGAACCCTCTTCAGTTCGGCATGGGTGAGGATCTGGATGATTATCCCCGCGACCCGGACGGTGATTTGGAGAAGCTAGAATCAGAGGGAGTGGATTTGGTATGGATGCCGGAAAAAACAGAGATTTACCCTGACGGATATCAGACATATGTCACAGTCGAGCAGCTTTCTAGCCGATTGGAAGGCGAGCGCAGGCCTGGACACATGCGTGGTGTGACCACTGTGGTAACAAAATTGCTGATTGCTTTTACCCCTGACCGCGTCTATCTAGGTGAGAAAGATGCGCAGCAAATTCATGTGATACAGCGGCTCGTGGCAGACCTTCAGTTCGCGGTGGAAGTGGTAGTTTGCCCAACGGTTCGTGATCTAGATGGGTTGGCGCTTTCCTCGCGCAATGCTAAATTGAATCCTGACCAGCGCAACGCTGCTACGGTACTATATCGGGCCCTAACTGCAGCCCGGTCGGCATTCATGGATGGCGAAAGGTCTGGAAGTCGTCTGCGCGCAGTAATGACGGAAATCGTTGCGGCAGAACCACTGGCTGAGCCATTATATGTTTCAGTTGCTGATATCGAAACACTTCAGGAATTGAAGCGGCTGCCGGAAAAATCACTGTGCAGCTTGGCTGTACGTATTGGGAAAGTTGCGCTGATTGATAATGTTGTTCTTGAAATTACATAATAAGGTGGGCTTATGCTATTGACAATCGACATTGGTAATACAAACGTCACTATAGGATTGTTCGCAGGCGATGTTCTGGGTCCCCGATGGCGCATGGCCACTGCGCGTGATCGCACATGCGATGAATATGGTCTACAGTTGCTTGGTTTTTTGGATCATGCAAGAGAGGCCAAAGGTAGTATCGAGGGTGTTGTAATAGCCTCGGTGGTGCCGCCGCTGACCAGAGTGTTTGTACAGGCTTGCCAGAAATACTTTCAGTACGATCCGTTGGTAGTGAATGCTGGTGTGAAAACCGGCGTGTCTATCCGGTACGATGATCCTCGTCAGGTTGGGGCAGACCGCATAGTGAACGCGGCTGCGGTGCTGGCACTGTATGGCTGTCCAGCATGTATTGTCGATTTTGGTACTGCAACAACGTTTGACGCTATTTCTGAAAACGGCGAATATATTGGTGGCGCTATATCGCCCGGTATTGAGATTGCCGCTGATGCTCTTTTTCGTCGTGCCGCAAAATTGCCGCGTGTTGACCTGTTACGACCGCCGACGGCTATCGGCTGTAACACACAACATGCTATACAATCTGGACTATTGTTTGGCTATGTTGGATTGGTTGAGGGCATGGTGGCCCGCTTCGGAGCTGAACTCGGTCCGGATATGAACGTAATTGGTACTGGTGGGCTAGTCAAGACTTTTGCTCGTGAATGTACTATTATTCAGATTGTGGCACCTTGGCTTGCACTAGAGGGTTTGCGGATTGTGTGGGCTCTCAACAAGTAGTACCTGATAGGGTTGAAGCTGACTTAATGGTAACCGGAGTAGTATCGCTTGATCAGTTGCACTTTAGCGGTTGCTCTGAATACTCTGCAGGCGGTGAAGACCTGAACCGAATTTGCACGGACATTCATTGGCAAACATGGTAACCGTTGCCAACGGAACTGGAGCTGGTTGTGTCCAAAAGATGGGTGCTGGGATCAATGCGCCATCCAAACAAGAAGTCATTGATGTCCTTGACCACTTTGGGTTTGATTTTGTTCTTTAATACGATCCAAAAGGATTACTGGCCAGATCGCTTCAAAAGTTGATGTGCAAGCCTTAGGATGACTTGATCGGCATAGATCAGTGATCTCGATGCGGGATTTGAAGGAGAGGGATGCCTGGTGGGTGTCCGTCAAGGAATGTGATTGACATGGCGAACATGTTTGTGAGGTCGGGTTTGTTGCGGGCGTGCTCTAACGTTATCCGCACGTTGCATATTCTGATATAATCTGCCGTGGACTATCAGGGGTGGATTAATATATTTCTTGCAGCAATTGTGCACACAATGTATCCGCTCCAGCTTCCAATGGGAGATGAGAAGTTCGCTGGTTGGAATCCTGCAGGGTACACCCGAATGATTGACAGCGGACTGACGATCTCCAGACAGACAAATATACGCGAAGACAAGGGCCAGTAGGCCATCCTCCAAAGAACCGGTGCGGTGGCTGGAATCCCGGCGGTGCGCCGCGAGGGGCGGAGGAGCGGGACTCGCCTCTGAGTACTTCTGGTAAACAACGCGCAGCCCGCAGCGGGTTTGACCGCTGGTGCAGTGATGAGTGGGTGGGGGGGGGCGCACTAGCCGTGTCTGCCAAACAAGATGGTGCCGCGGAACCCCTTTCGTCCCTGACAGGATGAGAGGGTTTTTTTTGTGCGCGCGTTGCCCGCCGCCTGGAGAAATAGCGGAATAAACTGGGAGGAGATTGACTCAGTGGCGACAACAAAATACGTGCCACAGGAAATAGAGCCCCGCTGGCAGCAGCGATGGGAGGCAGGCAAGCTTTATCGTGCGTCTGTTGACCCGACACGTGAGAAGTTCTATTCCCTCACCATGCTTCCGTATCCCAGCGGCGACCTGCACATCGGCCACTGGTACGCTATGACGCCGTCCGACGCTCGTGCTCGTTACTTGCGCATGCAGGGCTACAACGTTATGTTTCCCATAGGCTTTGACGCCTTCGGGCTCCCGGCCGAGAACGCTGCCATCAAACGCAATGTGCATCCCAAGGAATGGACTTACCGAAACATCGCAAACATGCGTAGCCAGCTGCGCACGATGGGTGCGATGTGGGATTGGGAACGTGAGGCGGTCTCGTGCGACCCGGGCTACTATCACTGGAGCCAGTGGTTCTTTCTGCAGCTATATAAACACGGGATGGCGTACCGGAAACAATCTCCGGTGGATTTTTGCCCCAATTGTAATACCACTCTCGCGCGTGAGCAGGTGTGGGGCGACGATCGCCACTGCGAGCGCTGTGAAACTGCGGTAACAAAAAAGGACCTGGAACAATGGTTCTTTAAAATCACAGATTACGCGGATGAGCTGCTCGATTTCTCAAAACTTGACTGGCCCGAGAGAGTACAACTGCTGCAAACTAACTGGGTAGGGCGCAGCGAAGGCGCACATATTACTTTCCACGCCGAGGGTGGCGAACCTCTGGAAGTTTTCACAACCCGCCCCGATACTCTTTGGGGTGCGACCTTTATGGTGCTCGCACCGGAACATCCTCTTGCGGTGAAGGTGACCACTGCTGAACAACGAGCGGAGGTGGAAACCTATGTTAGTGCTGCGGTGCGCCAGACCGATATCCAGCGGGAAGCAGTTGACAAAGAGAAAACCGGCGTTTTCACCGGTGGCTATGCTGTCAATCCGGTCAACGATGAGAGAATTCCGATATGGATTGCGGATTTTGTGCTGATGAATTACGGTACCGGTGCTATCATGGCCGTTCCGGCACATGACGAGCGTGACTTTGCATTTGCGCGTGCCTTCGGGCTGGAAGTGCGTCCAGTGATTCAGGCGGCGGATGAACCACCCCCCCCAGTTGGCGAGGATATGGAGACGCCCAACGTTCATTCCGGGGTGATGATTAATTCCGGCCCTCTGACTGGCACGCCCGCCGAACAATCAGTCGGGCGTACAGTTGCCTGGTTGGAAGACCAGGGTATCGGGACAGGCGCGGTCAATTATCGCCTACATGATTGGCTGATCTCTCGGCAGCGTTATTGGGGAGCACCGATACCCATGACATATTGCGATGAATGTGGCGTGCAGCCGGTGCCCGAGGAACAATTGCCGGTGTTGCTCCCGGACGATATAGAATGGAGGCCCACAGGCGAAAGTCCATTGAAATATCATCCCACCTGGAAGCACACTCGCTGCTCGGCCTGCGGTGAGGAAGCCACCCGTGAAACCGATACTATGGATACCTTTATGTGCTCCTCTTGGTATCAATACCGCTATCTAAGCCCGGGCTATGACGAGGGATCGTGGGATCCGGAGGAATTCGCCTACTGGATGCCTGTTGACACTTATACCGGCGGCATCGAGCACGCTACCATGCACCTGATTTACACACGCTATTTCACCAAAGCGCTGCGCGATATGGGGCTGGTGGATTTGGATGAGCCTATGCTGCAGCTACGTAATCAGGGCATCATTCTGGGAGAAGATTTGGAAAAAATGTCAAAAAGCCGCGGCAACGTGGTTGCGCCGGACAAATTGGTGGCGCAATATGGTGCTGACGCTGTACGCGCTTATCTAATGTTCTTCGCGCGCTGGGATCATGGCGCCCCGTGGAGTGGCAGCGGAATAGAAGGTGTATCGCGCTGGCTTCAGCGCGTGTGGGGAATTACCATACAGATAACTGCTGCCGAGACCTGCGTAGATCCGTCCGACCGCCGGGCGCGCGACTTGCGCCGTAAGGTACATCAGAGCATCCAGCAAATCACCTACGATATGGAGAATTTCGAATTCAACACCGTGATTTCCGCTTTGATGGAATTGACGAATGCGCTTAACGCTGCGCGTAAATCTGGAATGGTAGGAAGCGAGGTTTATGCGGAGGGGGTAGACACTCTGTTAAAATTGATGGCGCCGGTCACTCCGCACATCTGCGAGGAATTGTGGGACAGGTTGGGACACCCGTATAGCGTCCACCAGCAATCCTGGCCGGTAGCCGACCCGGCTGCCGCCGCCTCTGAAGAAATAACGCTGGTGTTGCAGGTTAATGGCAAAGTGCGTGATAAGTTAACCGTGCCAGCCGACATCAGCCCAGAGGCTGCCAAAATGCATGCTTTGGAGAGCGAAAATGTGCAGCGCTATCTTCATGGGCGCGAGCCAAAGAATGTAATCCACGTGCCCGGGAGATTGGTTAATATTGTTGTCTAGTGCTCAAGGGTGTTCCGGATTACGCGATATCCATCTGGCGCAGCACCAGTACCACTTTCCCCTGCACGCGCACATTTTCTGGGTTGGCGTAGATAGCCTGCATGTTAGGGTTGGCGGGCTGTAGGCGCACGCGCCCATCCTCGAGGTAAAAATGCTTCAAAGTTGTCTCTTCGCTGTCGTTAAGCCAGACTGCCACTAGATCACCGTTGCGCGCTTTAATCTGTCGCTTCATCACCACTACGTCTCCGTCACCAATCATTGCGTCTATCATCGAATCTCCGCGCACTTCCAGCGCGAATAATTCCGAGCCATCACCCACCAAGTCGCGCGTCAAGTTGATTGTCTCGTCAGGGGCGAATGACGAGGGTGCATCC
>CAUZCX010000047.1:0-10772 GCA_963578565.1 Anaerolineae bacterium | reverse complement strand
AACGTGGCCTGATAGTCTCGCCCCCTAAGGCAGGCAAAACTACGGTACTCAAGCAGATCGCAAATGCCATTTCTCTCAAGTACGAGCGGGTACATCTCATGGTGGCATTGATTGGCGAGCGTCCTGAGGAAGTGACCGACATGGATCGTTCGGTGGACGCCGAGGTCGTGGCCAGCACGTTCGATGAGCCGGTGACTGCCCACGTAAAGGTTGCCGAAATGGCGCTAGCGCGCGCCCGGAGGCTGGTGGAGGGCGGTCGTGATGTGGCCATTCTTCTGGATTCAATCACGCGCCTTTCGCGCGCGTATAACCTGATAGTCACACCCTCCGGGCGCACGCTCTCAGGCGGCCTTGACCCCGCGGCCTTGTATCCGCCAAAACGTTTCTTCGGTGCTGCGCGTAACATCGAGGATGGCGGTTCACTCACTATTGTCGCTACCTGCTTAGTGGATACCGGTTCTCGTATGGACGACATGGTGTACGAGGAATTCAAAGGTACCGGAAACATGGAGCTGCATCTCTCTCGCAAACTGCAGGAACGCCGTATTTTCCCAGCGTTGGACATTGACCGCTCATCTACCAGGAGGGAGGAGCTGCTTCTCGGTCCGGATATTACCCAGCGTGTGTGGCTAATGCGCCGCATGTACAACCAGATGCTTGCAGCCCCACCAAACGGGGCCGGAATGGATGTAGCCAGCGCTACCGAAGCTGTCAACCAGCAGATTCGACAGACTGAAAACAATTTTGAATTCTTGGAACAATTGGGAAAAACGGCTGAGTAAACCAGGGCTTTAATGGACCGGTCACCCTCGCACGGTCGTCCGGGAGGGCAGCCGACTTCCGCGTCTATCAGCGGGCTGCGCGCTCTGTTGAAGCGTTACGGTTATCACGTCGTCCTGATTGGATTGATATCCGGCGCGGTAGTGTTGTTTCGCTGGGATCCGCTTGAGAGTCTAACGGCTCAAATAGAGCTTCCTGTGCTTTCTTCGCATCCGCAGGCAGATGCAGCAAGTGGCACTGGAATACCAGGGGTGCTCATGGCTGCAGGTGTGGATGAAAAGGTGCCAGTCCCACCGCTGACCCGGCGCGTTAACCTGCATACGCTTATTCCCAGCCGAGCTCGGCAGGAGGTCATCACTTACACTGTTCGCTCAGGGGATACCCTTTTTGGCATATCTGAGAAGTACGGTATAACTCCGGAGACAGTGTTGTGGGGCAATCCGGTGCTGAAAGATGACCCTCATCTGCTCCGACCTGGTCAGGAACTACTCATTTCTCCGGTCACCGGCGTGCTGCGATTGGTTTACGGTGAGGATACGATTGAAGGGTTGGCAGCAGCGTATCATGCTAACGCAGATGACATCCTGAACTGGCCGGGCAATCACCTTGACCCGGACGATCCGGTATTGGTTGAGGGAACCGTTCTCGTGGTACCCGGAGGAGAACGTGATTTCGTGCAGTGGACGGTTCCGCGCATTACGCGAGCGCAGCGCAACCCGTTGCCCGCCGGAGCTGGCCCTGGAGCGTGTGCGGGTGGATATTCAGGTGGCGCGGTGGGCTCCGGCGGTTTCATCTGGCCAGCTGGTAATCACTACCTCTCCGGCTTCGGTTACAGCTCCTACCATCGTGGAATTGATATTGCGGCTGGTCACGGTTTGCCCATCTACGCCGCGGACAGTGGCG
Source organism: Anaerolineae bacterium (assembly GCA_963578565.1). Taxonomy (GTDB): domain Bacteria; phylum Chloroflexota; class Anaerolineae; order Anaerolineales; family UBA11657; genus CAJWGI01. Next base: position 9,089 of record CAUZCX010000047.1, on the reverse strand, counting down.
TGGTTATGTTCGCTGGGTGGAGCAACTGGGGCTTTGGTTACATGGTGGTCGTTGACCACGGTAACGGCTGGCAGACGCTCTATGCGCATCTCTCGCAATGGAATGTGAGTTGTGGTCAATCCGTGTATCAGGGCAATGTTGTCGGGCTAGCTGGAAGCTCTGGGAACTCCTCGGGTCCGCATTTACATTTCGAGATTAACTATCAGGGATCGCGCCCGAACCCATGGAATTATCTCCCCTGAGGTATATTCTTAGATGAAACTCTCTGTGGTAATTCCAGTGTTCAACGAAGCGGAGACAATTATACAGATTGTGGAACGCGTGCGCCAGGTGCCGCTAGAAAAGGAACTACTGCTGGTAGATGACTCCTCCTCAGACGGTTCCAGTGAAATTCTCTTGCGCCTGGGCACTGATACGGACACCACCGTGTTGAGCCATCCAGTGAATAGAGGCAAAGGTGTGGCCATAGCCACCGCGCTTCGCGCAGCCCGCGGGGATGTGGTCGTGATACAGGATGCAGACCTTGAGTACGACCCGAATGATTTCCTGAAGCTAATCGAGCCGATAGATAGGGGAGCGGCGCAGGTAGTGTATGGCATACGTGACCTGAGTAGCCAGAGGGTGATCATGCGCGCCGGCAACCGCTTTCTCACCTGGCTGACAGGCGCGTTGTTTGGGGTACGTTTGCGCGATATGGAGACCTGTTACAAGATGATGACGCGGAAGGTGTACCAGCTTCTTGCGCTTGAGTGCCGTCGCTTTGATGTGGAGGCCGAGATTACGGCGAAAATACTGCGCGCAGGTTTCAGTATTCATGAGCGTGCTATCGTGTATAACGCTCGTTACGACAACAAGAAGCTCTCCCCATTGGATGGACTGCCAACTGTGCGCGCGCTCATAAAGTACCGTTTTTTCTCTTGACTGAGCTCGACTTGTTTGACTACGGATTGCAGCAACGAATGGCCGCGGAAGCTCCCTTAGCTGCTCGAATGCGTCCGCGCAGTATTGAGGAGTTCGTCGGTCAGCATGAAATAATCGGTCCGGGACGGCTGCTTCGGCGCGCAATCGAAGCTGATAAACTGTTCTCTTCTATCCTGCTGTGGGGGCCGCCGGGAAGCGGGAAGACCACACTGGCGAACATTATCGCCAATTCTACGTCATCGCATTTCACTACTCTCAGTGCTGTTCTCGCCGGGGTGCGCGAGCTGCGTGCAGTGATATCGGCCGCGTTGGAAAGGCGCAAACTGCACAGCGCGCGCACCATCCTGTTTGTTGACGAGGTGCATCGCTGGAACAAAGCGCAGCAAGATGCGCTGTTGCCGCATGTGGAACGCGGGGTTATCGTGCTAATCGGTGCGACTACTGAAAACCCGTACTTTGAAGTGATTGGCGCGCTGGTATCGCGTTCGCGTGTTTTTCAGTTCCGTCCGTTGTCGGATGATGACACGCGCCGGGTGTTGCAAGACGCTCTGGTGGATTCTGAGCGTGGCTACGGAGGGCATCAAATAGAAATCTCCTCGGCTGGCCTGGAGCATCTGGTGACGGTGGCGGGCGGCGATGCGCGTAACGCGCTTAACGCCCTTGAGCTGGCGGTTGAATCCACTCCTCGGGACGAGGATGGCACTATTAAGATCACACTGGATGTGGCGCAGGAATCGATTCAACGTCGTGCGGTGCTTTATGATAAAGACGGTGACGCGCACTACGACACAATCAGCGCCTTCATCAAATCAGTGCGCGGATCTGATCCGGATGCCTCTCTCTACTGGCTGGCTAAAATGCTGTACGCGGGCGAATCTCCGCGCTTCATTCTGCGACGGTTGCTTATTCTTGCGGGTGAAGATGTTGGCCTGGCCGACCCGATGGGGCTGCTTGTGGCCAACGCGGCCGCGCAGGCGTTCGAATATGTCGGGCTTCCAGAGGGTGTGTACCCGCTGGTGGAAGCCACGCTCTATCTCTCCACCGCGCCGAAATCCAACAGCTCCGTTAGTTTTTTTCAGGCGCACAAAACGGTGGAAAAAGATGGGTGTACGGATGTGCCCGATCATCTGAAAGATGCTAACCGAGATCGGGCTGCACTGGGGCATGGTGAGGGCTATATCTATCCGCACGGGAAACCCGGACACCACACCGGGCAGCAGTACCTGCCGGCGACGCTGTTGGGCCGGCATTTTTATGAGCCGACGGACCAGGGCTATGAAGCCGAAGTTGAGCAACGCCTGGAGCGCTGGCGGGCAGCGCAACGGGCAGCGCTGGGGATAGAGAGGACGCAAAATTATCCGGCGTTGAGCGAAGAAGAAATCATGCAGATCAAAAAGGGCATGGGCCGCGGCTAATATACTAAAGGGTTATACGAAACCACCCAAAGGCTAAGCGCAGCGTTTTTTACGGGCAAGGCGCCGATGTGTTTGTCTGTTGTGGGTACGTGCTTGTCATTCCTTGGATCGGATCTTGACGGCCTAGGTTTAGCTCTCAGCTATAGTCCCAACGGGTTGTCTGGCAATTACCTACCAAACAAACCGGTCACTTTTCGGTGTAAGTACTTTGGTACTCAGCAAGAACATCATTCAAAAGTTTAACCATTGGACCAGGCACCCCTTCACCAATAATCGTATCATCAACTTTTACCACTGGCACAATGTTGCGACTGCAGGATGTAAGAAAAACTTCGTTCATGTTCGACAAATCGGCAAGAGTTATTTGTCGTTCTTCTACCGCAATCCCTGCCTTCGGAACTATTTCCAAAAGCACCTTTCGCGTTATACCATCTAGAATAGTTTCATCAAGCGGTGGCGTGATAACCGTATCATTCGTATCGATAACAAACAAACTAAATGTTGTTCCCTCCAATATAGTTTGACCATCTCTTGTAGAGACGAAAAGCGCCTCTGTTGCACTATACTCTTTTCCCACTGTCTGATGCGCAACAATTCCGCCAACATAGTTGAGCAGTTTGACATTCGGCCACTGCCGTTGGTACGCGAAACTCGCCAGCGAAATGCCCTTTATATACCACTCGTCGGGCGGAGGCGTAAATGGAAACACAAGAACATATACATGTGCCGGGCCTTCAGGTGCGACACCAGCGGGTGCAGCTTTTCCACCGCTATACATTATTTCCAATAGCATATCGCCGTGTTCTTTGTTTTTTTCCACCACACTAGCTACAAGTCTTTTCAGTTCGTCACGATTGTGCGGAAGGTCCATTGAGAGTTCCCGTGCGGAACGGAATAGACGTTCAACATGATCCTCCATGCGAAACACTGTGCCTCCATTCAGCGTGCGACACGCGGTAAAAATGCGATATCCACGAAAGGTGCCAACCATATCGTTGCACACATTAATGCTCACCTCGTTGGTGGGGATATATTTCCCGTTGGCATAAGACAATAGAGAATCTTCAATCATATTATTCGAAATGAATTGGAGCGCCTTTCTCATTTTCGATGGAATGGCGCAAGCAAGATCGCGTATGAGAGAATTGTATCATCTGTTCGAATGGTAGAATAAACGTAATGGCACGCGTTCTGCTTATCCGTCACGCAGAGAACGACTACACTCAGGCAGGCAAGTTGGCTGGTTGGAAGGCGGGGGTGCATCTGAACAAAGCTGGGCGTAAGCAAGCTGCGCTGCTAGCCGAGCAGCTGGCGGGAACGCCGATCAAGGCGGTTTATTCGAGCCCGCTGGCGCGTGCATTACAGACTGCGCAGCCAATCGCTTTGGCGAGGCAGTTGCAAGTGCGTCGCTGTGCTCGGCTGGGAGAGGTGCGCTATGGGGAGTGGCAGGGCATGAGCCTGAAATCTCTCCGCCGGCGCAAGCTGTGGCGGCTTATCCAGCAGCGTCCGTCGGCAGCGAGTTTTCCGGGTGGCGAATCTATACACGGCGTGCAGGTTCGTGCTGTGGCTGCGATGGAAGAGTTGGTTGCACGCCATCCTAAGGACTGCTTCGCCGTGGTCTCCCACGGCGATGTCATCAAAATGATCGTGGCATTTTACCTAGGAATGGAGCTGGATTTGTACCAGCGTATCATTATCAGCACTGCGTCGGTATCCGAACTTCGGTTTTTCTCTGGTGTAGTACGCGTGCTGCGCGTCAATCAGACGATGTCAGCGCCGGGGGGCAAGTGAAGCAATGGGCGCAGTAGTAGAAATGAACCCGACGGATTACATCTCCGCTGGATGTGTCGGTGAGGTTGGCAAGCGCACATTTTTCATTCAGGCGCGCAATGATTTGGATTGCCTTACCCTGCTGTGCGAGAAATTCCAAGTGCAACAACTTGTGTCAGGCATTCGTGAGTTTGTCGAGGAATTACAGCGTAAGAATCCGGATTTGCCGCCGCCGATCTTGGATTACATAGAAGCCGAAATGGAGCTGCAGGAACCGCTGGAACCATTGTTCCGCGTTGGACATATGGGTTTGGGCTACGATGAGGAGAGGGATCTGATAGTGTTGGTAGCGCAGGAGCTGACCAGCGAAGAGGATGAGGTTACCGAAGCCGGCACCGCCAGAATTTGGGCAACTCGTTCACAGATGCTGGTGTTCGGCGCCCATGGAGATGAAGTCGCTTCTCGAGGCCGGCAGATATGTGGGAACTGCCTGCAGCCTCTGGATCCAGAGGGGCATTTCTGTCCCAAGAGTAATGGCCATCGATAGCACCGTGCCGATGGCACAAATGGTCACCGCGTCCCCGCGGGATGTGCTTTCCACGCTGCGTGCGGGTGAGATTACCTTGCGTGGGCTTTTTCGTGCTGGTTCGAATTACACTTTTCTCACGCAGGTAGTGCTTGGGGAACGATGCATCGAGGCAGTGTACAAGCCTACTAAAGGCGAGCAGCCGCTATGGGATTTTCCTACTGGCACTCTGGCGAAGCGAGAGGTGGCCGCGTATTTAGTCAGCCGCGCGTTGGACTGGGATTTGGTGCCCCCCACCGTTTATCGAGATGGCCCCCATGGTCCGGGTTCGTTGCAGCAGTTCGTTGAGTTTAAGATGGAAGGGCACTATTTCAATTTCACAGAGATTGAAAAGGCTGCCTGTCGGCGCGTGGCGGCCTTCGATTATGTGGTTAACAATGCAGACAGAAAAAGCGGCCACGTTGTGCGCGGAAACGACGGAAAAATGTGGTTGATAGACCATGGTGTGTGTTTTCATAGTGAATACAAGCTGCGCACGGTGATATGGGATTATGCTGGAGAACGGCTTCCGGATGAATTCCGTCCGGACATTGAGACCATCGCCGAGGGCATCGGCGCCGGAGGCGCGCTGGCGCAGGGGCTGCGGGATCTGCTGAGTGAGGACGAAATCGCCGCGCTGGGATGGAGGGCGCAGTACCTGGCGCTATCCGGACGCCTGCCGCAACCCGGCCAGGATCGCAATTATCCCTGGCCGCCCCTGTAGTCTGCCGAGCCGCGTCCCCTTTCTGATTTTCATGTGTGAAAAGTGACGAAAGCACTGGTGTTTGATTTTGGTGGTGTGTTGATGCGTACTGTGGATTTGACTCCGCGGCGGTCATGGGAGATGCGTTTTGGGCTTTCGGAGTGGGGTCTGGCTGAGCTGGTGTTCGACAATCCGGTGGCGAGAAAAGCGACCGTGGGTGCTGCTGAAACGGCTGATGTTTGGGGCTTCGTGGCTGCTGAGTTACGTCTTTCGGAGGAGGAATTGGCCGAACTGCAGCGTGACTTCTGGGCGGGAGACCGCGTGGATGTCGCCCTGACTGATTTTGTCGGCCAGCAACGCGGGTATTGTCGGACGGCGATTCTGAGCAACGCTTGGCTCGGAGTGCGCCAGTTCTTTAGGTCGTTACCGGAATTGTCCGTGTTTGATACCATGGTGATTTCTGCCGAAGAAGGCGTTGCTAAACCTGCGGAGGAGATTTACCGGAGTACGTTGGAACGGATAGGGGTGGTGGCAGCTCAAACGGTGTTTGTGGACGACATGGTGGAGAACGTGGTTGCGGCACGCTCTCTCGGGATGGCAGGCATCGTTTTCGAATCCACCGAGCAGACACTAATCGCGCTGCAGCAGTGGTTGTTTGGTAAGTGATCACATGGGCTTGCATGAATCTGATGACTGAACGCGATGGGAAGACACTGCTTAACGGACTGACGCGCCTGTCCTTGTCACCATGGTGCTTGCCAACGCTGTCGGTTTGGGAGAACTGCCGTCTGCCGCGTACTGATATCGAGAGAAAACCCCAGGTGATCGGGCGTGAGCCGCGCTGACAAACCCCGTGGATGAAATCACTTTGGGAGTGGTGGCTGATTCGCATGTGCCGGAGCGGATGACGCGCATTCCGGAGGCCGCTCTGCTGTGTTTTCGGCGGGCGCGAGTGAGCGCTATTCTGCACGCTGGCGATATGACTCATCCCCGCGTCTTGAACCAGTTCGAACAGATTGCGCCGGTGATTGCGGTGCGAGGTAACCGTGATATCTGGACACGGGCTGGGCGGAGGTTGCCGCTGCAGCAGGTGCTGGAATTTGGAGGGGTAAGAATCGGGTTGACCCATGGCCACGGAGGATTGTGGGGATATCTATTGGAAAAGGTGCTATATTACACGGTGGGATTCTCGCTCGCGCGATATCTGAGCAGATTACCAATGATGTTTCCGCGTGATGTGCGCGTGATTGTTTTCGGGCATACCCATCGCATGGCCAACAAGTGGGTGGGTGACACGTTGCTATTCAATCCGGGCTCCCTCGGCCCTGAATATTACGACAGGGTGGGGGCGGCGGTAGGCCTGCTGCGCATCGGCAATGGGCGCGTTTGTGCCGAGGTTGTGCCGGTGAGGGCATGATTTGACCGATTTGCATCTGTGTGCTAATATGACTAATGTGAACGCCAACGCTATTCATCATCACCATCGGAGCGAAACCATCTAACCGGACACGGCGGGCTAGTACACGATTCACTTTTTTATCTACACCCACCCCATGTCCGGGGTGGGTGTTTCTTTTTGGAGGGCAATATGAACCGGACAGACATACGGATGGGATTGCCAAGTAAGGGAAGTTTGGAGAGCGGAGCGCTGGATTTCCTAGCTAGCTGTGGTCTACCAGTGCGAAAGCCGAACCCGCGAAAGTACCAGGCTACAATCCCGGCTTTGCCTAGTCTGAAAGTTATCTTGCAGCGTCCAGGCGACATTGTGGTCGGGGTGCGCAGCGGGAGTATTGATCTCGGCATTACAGGGATGGACATCGTGGAGGAGCAGCGTACCGCAGCCAGTGACGTGCTAGTGCTGCACGATGCGCTTGGTTTTGGGCGCTGTACTCTTGAGCTGGCAGTGCCGGAGGGATGGGCTGAAGTACACTCTCTCGGAGATCTGGCTGCCCGCGCGGAGGCGTTGTCCGGTCCGCTGCGCGTAGCCACAAAATTCCCTCAGCTCACAGGAGATTACTTGGGTGCAAATGGTTTGCCTGGCTGTGATTTGATCAGCGCTGAGGGTACACTCGAGGTAGCGCCCGAGGTCGGTTACGCTGACATTATCGCCGACCTGGTTTCCTCTGGCCAAACCATGCGAGATAACCGCCTGCGCACTATTTCTGATGGATGTATTTTGCGGTCGCAGGCGGTTCTGATTGGTAATCGTGTCAGCCTGAGTGAGCGCCCTGAGGTGCTTGCGATGGCGCGCGAACTGTTGGAGTTCTCGGAGGCGTACCTGCGCGCGCAAGGGTATTACATCGTCGTCGCCAACATGCGCGAACCATCTGCACAGGCGGTTGCCGAGCGCATGTTTGCAGAGACCGAACTAGGTGGGCTGCAGGGTCCCACGATATCGCGCGTGATCACGCGCCAAGGGCAGGAGGATATGTGCGCGGTTGAGGTGGTGGTTCCAAAAGAACGGCTGGGACAAGCGGTGAATGAGCTGCGTGCTATTGGTGGCAGCGGAGTGGTAGTATCGCCTGTAAGTTATATATTTGAAGAGGAACCGGAACGCTACGTAGCGCTGTTGGCATCACTGGAGATTCAGGGAGAATGATTCGCATTATCGCTGACCTGGAGCTCGCGCAAAGGACTGTGCTCTCGCGTTCCGCGGAGCGTCCTGATTATCCCGTCGAGCTTCTGAGTGCTGTGGAGCGTATTTTTGGTGATCCACTTTCGCCGCCAGCGGCGGTGGCGCGGGTGTTGGCGGATGTACGCGCACGTGGTGACGCTGCCTTGCGAGAGTGGGCGTACCGCATCGATGATATCGTGCCTCACCCGCTGGCGGTGCTGGAAAGCGAACTGGCCACAGCTCTCAGGGAGATTCCCGCAGATCTAGTTGAGGCGCTGCAGATCTCGGCTGAGCGTATCCGTGCTTTCCACTCACTGCAGCCGGTACGAAGCTGGGAAACTTCGGAGCTGGGTGGTGTGATGGGTCAGCGGATGATTCCTCTGCAGCGGGTGGGGGTTTACACACCCGGGGGCACGGCTCCGCTACCCTCTTCGCTGTTAATGGCTGTGATTCCTGCACAGGTAGCGGGCGTGAAGGAGATTGTGATCTGTACCCCACCTGGCCGAGAAGGTTCTCCGGTTCCATCCGTGATCTGTGCCGCAGCTCACATGCTCGGTATTGATAAGGTTTTCCAACTGGGTGGTGCGCAGGCTGTCGCGGCCATGGCATATGGCACTGAAACGGTTCCGCGGGTGGACAAAATCGTTGGGCCTGGAAATCTGTTTGTCACACTCGCCAAAAAACAGGTCTTTGGTGAGGTAGGCATCGATGGGCTGGCGGGCCCTACTGAGACCGTTATCGTGGCCGACGATTCTGCTAACCCGGACTGGGTGGCAGCAGACCTTTTGGCTCAAGCTGAGCATGATTTGCTCGCAACCGCGATTATGATAACGCCCTCACGGTCGTTGGCGCGAAAGGTGCAGGTGGCTGTTGGACGGCAGATGGAGACCCTCAGTCGCTCTCACATTCTCATTCAATCGCTCAGTGACCGCGGTGGCATCGTTCTCGTCCCCAATCTGGAAACCGCCGTCGAGATTGCCGACGAGTTTGCACCAGAGCATCTCTGCCTCGCGGTCCAGCAGCCACAACTCTGGGCGGAGAGAGTACGTAACGCCGGTTGTCTTTTCGTCGGGGAGGACTCTTGCGAAGTGCTGGGAGATT
>CAUZCX010000046.1:0-10980 GCA_963578565.1 Anaerolineae bacterium | reverse complement strand
AGATTGCGCGGGGTTGCATTAGTCAGCTGAATGCCGCGTGATACGCGCAGATTCCGGTTAATTAAGCCGTAGTCCTTCAGTTTGTTGAGATTGTAATTAACTACCGAAGTTGAGCTTATCTGGCAGGCGTGGCCGATTTCTCGAATGGTGGGGGGGTAGTCGTTCTCACGCAGGAAATCGCGTACAAAGGTGATCATACGCTGCTGTCGCTCGGATAATTTGCCTCTCGCCATGGGTGCCCTCGGTTAAGGTACGCTCAAATGTTCGAAAAATTTTTTTGATAATAACAGAACGGGTGTTCCGTGTCAAGGGTGGGTGAGGACTGCGGGATTTGGCGTAGATATACCTGCGGGACGCGGATGAGCCGTACCAAAACTTGGCTATCTCTGAAGCCACCTCGGGGATTTGAACCCCGAACCTAGCGCTTACGAAGCGCTTGCTCTGCCAATTGAGCTAAGGTGGCGTGTGTGCCAATTCTACCAGAGGCGTATTTGTAGTCAAGACGCGTTGATCTGTTGGCAGGAGCAGCCGATTGGAGGATAATAAACTCATGCGTATCGCGATGATTTCTATGCACACCTGCCCGCTGGCCACTCTGGGTGGTAAGGAGAGTGGCGGCATGAACGTGTATGTGCGCGATTTGACACGGGAGTTAGGTCGGGTCGGCATCGGCGTGGATGTTTTTACCCGCTCCCAGGATGAACATCAGCCTCATATCAAGCACGACCTCGGTAATGGCAACCGCGTCTTTCACATTCCGGCCGGTCCGGAGAGGCCGCTGCCAAAGCCCGCTCTCTTCCAATGCTTGCCGGAATTTGTAGGCGGAGCACGGCTGGCAGCGGCGCTGCTGGAGGAAAACTACGACCTGATCCACTCGCACTACTGGCTTTCGGGTGTCGTGGCGCACGAGCTGCGCAAATGGTGGGGCGTGCCTATGGTGCACATGGCGCACACTCTGGGCGCTGTAAAAAACCGGGTGACGGAGCGTGCTCAAGAGCACGAACCCTCCCTGCGGTTAGAGAATGAGGCTATGCTGCCGGGATGGGCCGATGCGTTAGTGGTCTCCACCGAATCAGAGCAGGCTGAGGTACAGAGCATCTCGAATGGAGAGAACGGGCACATCGCCGTCATCCCACCCGGCGTAGACTTATCCGTGTTCCACCCCTATCCTCAGGTGCATGCGCGGCGCGAACTTGACATTAAGGATGGGGATAAAATGCTGCTTGTTGTCGGGCGCATCGAGCCGTTAAAAGGTATCGATACGCTCTTGCGTGCCCTGCAGCTGCTGCAGCAAATGGGCGAAATGCCGGCACATCTTTGTCTTTCAATCATCGGTGGAGATCCATCCAAACCGCGGGAGACCCGCCACGCGGAGTTGGAGAAACTGATGGTACTGCGCGACGAACTGGGTCTGCGTGATGTCGTTACCTTTCTGGGGCGACGTGCTCAGGAGACATTACACTGTTACTATGCATCCGCGGATGTTGTGGTGATGCCCTCCCACTATGAATCCTTTGGAATGGTGGCTCTGGAATCCATGGCCTGCGGCACGCCGGTGATTGCCTCTGATGTGGGCGGACTAGCTCAACTGGTGCTAGACGGCGAGACCGGATTCCTCGTGCCGGGTGGGGATCCGGCTGCCATGGCTGAGCGCTTGAGGTGTTTGCTAGTAGATGAAGAGTTGCGCGCGCGGCTGGGCCGGCGGGCCGCTGAGCACGCGAAAGGCTATGGATGGGATGGCATCACCAGTCAGATTTTGGATCTGTATGAACGCACACTTGCCAATGTTTAGCAGACTTATTACGGGGAGTTGAACTCCAGCTTCCCAACGCGGATGCCATGGCCGTACCCGGCGTAATCTGTGGAGTCGTGATACATCAGATATGTTCTGTCCGGCAGGCGAAGTACGTCCGGACCGGCCGGGTCGCGCACGTTGATTAGCACGAACTGCTTGCGGAAAGTCAATCCGTCCATGGAAGTGCTGTAGCCGACTACGGCCACACCGGTGAAGTTGTGTATGCTAGCGTCTTGCGGTTTGTTTAACTGATAGAAGAGCGTGACGCAGCCGTCGTCGCGCAGAAGCGGAAAAACCTCTCGCGCTGAGGCTGTCAGGTAGTGTGCTCCCGGGCCGATGAGCACACCCGGCTCCACGCTCCATTCGAGCAGGTCGGTGGAGATTGCGCTACGCAGCCAGTGGTCGGGCGGGCCACCCGTACTGGGAGTATCCCCTTCTGCCCCGTGTTGCGGTGCTGGCCCAAAGTACCCCCGCCAGCGTCCATCCGGCAGCGATATGATGCTGAGCTTCTGGATAGCGAGCATGTCGGCGGCGGACTGCGTAATACGTTCCCCCGGCTCAACTGTAAAGGATTCACCCTCGTCGCTGCTGACGAAAGACTGCACTCCAGTCTGAGAGGAACCGACGAACATACGTATGCGCCCATCAGGCAGTCGATGTATCCGTAACGGGCCGAGATTGGTTCCCTGATTCATGGCCTTTGGTGCGGACACACGAGTGCCCTCGTAATTAAAGGTGATGCCGTCTACTGAAATAGCACTGCCTATGCCCGCCCCGGCGTTGGTGAAAAACAGGCGCACACGACCATCGTTCAACAGCAGTGAAGATGGGTTGGCCATAGGTGCCATGGGGTCGCTGTTTCCAGCGTCCTGCGCTGTAAGTACCACTCCCAGATCTGTAAATGTGTACCTAGTTTCCTCGCAGCCGGGGTTATTGGCGGCCACATCTATTTCCTCGGCCGTGTATCCACTGGTAAGATCTCCTCTTGACCATGCCGGGCTGCCGTCAAACCCGGGGCTGTTTGTGATCCGTTTCCGTTCTGAACCGTCCGGATTAACAGAATAAATTTCTGTGTTGCCATCATCTAGCACAGTATGAAATGCAATCTCTGGTGCACTGCTTGACCACGCGGCGTGTGAATCTGTACCCGGCAATTGGCCCTTGCGTCCAACTCCGCTGTCGGGTCCATCGGTCTCTCGTGCGGCGTCGGAGGTGAGGCGCGTAAGCCCTGAGCCATCCGCGTTGACAGTGTAGATCTCCATATTGCTGTCCCGGTTGCTCCTGAAGACAATTTGTTGGCCGTCGGGTGACCAGGCAGGACTGCTATCAAATGCTTGGTGGGTCGTTACGCGTGTTACATCCGAACCGTCCGCATTCATGACGTAGATGTCCATGTTCTTGCTGTCGCGGTTCGAATGAAACGCTATGAGTGTCCCATCCGGCGACCACGCGGGGTGTGCGTCAGTTGCAGGTAGGTCGGTCAGGCGAAGCACGTCAGACCCGTCGGCTTTCATGGTGAATATATCCAGGCTACCTTGTCTGTTGGACTGGAAAGCAATATGCTCTCCGTCAGGTGACCATGCCGGTCCATCGTCCTCTGCATCATGTTTGGTGAGGCGAGTGAGGTCCGAGCCATCCGTGCTCATGGAATAAATCTCCGTGTTCCTATCCCTGTTGGTGCGGAAAGCAATCCGCGTACCATCTGGCGACCATGTGGGATATGCATCATTTGCGGGATGATTGGTGATCCGCGTCGGTTGTGAGCCATCAGGGTTAGCGGTATAGATCTCCATGTTTCCATCACGATCGGACTGGAAGGCCAACAGGACGCGCCCTGCAACTGTGGCAACTCTTGTCGGTTGTGGCTGTGCTGGTGCAGGTGCTGGCAACGTGGGTTCGGGGGCGCTTACTGCAGGGCCCGTAAGGATTGCGCTGGCAATGCGAAACCCGTCAAATGGCTGTGGGCCGTCAGTCAGCGTGTAGTAAACGCGCCAGCGGCCTTCTTCCAGGAGTATAGCCGTGGGGTCGAGGGCGTTGCGCGGGCTGCGGTCCAGCAGCGGTGCGTCTCCGCTGACCCAATTGAGCCCGTCCTCGGATGTGGCCATAAACAACCGCTGCGAATCTCGGACCACCCCCCCGGGCGGCGAGGTGGAGACCAGCATGAATCTTGGTGCTCCTGGTAGCACGTAAGAATCGACAAATCCTCCCGAAAGGCGCAACCCGTCATCGGTCCTGAATGACACCCCATCAGAGCTGGTGGCAGAACGGAGCACTTCGCGCTGTTCGCCCGGCAGCATATCCGTCCACATTATTCGTACGTACCCGTCACTAAGTACGAAAGAGTCCGGCACTCCCCATGCGCGGCGGTCATTTTCCTGAGCGATTCCTGTGTCCGATTCGACCATCCAATCGAGACCGTCTTTACTGGTGGCGGTGCGGAATTTTCCTCGCCCGGAACCCTGACCATCGGGCGGCATTTCGGTGAAGTACATCCGCCATCCATCACTTGTGCGCACTAGGGTAGGATCGGCTCCCATTGGCGTGTGGGCTGGCACTCTCTCAAACGACAAGCCATCGGAGGACTCCCATATTTCAATGCCCATGGATGTCACGTAGAGCCGTACGCGACCATCCTCGAGCAATATCGCCTCCGGGCTGACTCCTGTGGGACCGACTGAATCATATTCAGCAGCTAGATTCCATTCTGACTCGGGGATATTTGGAGGATCTTTTGTGGCTGGTACGGTAGGAGCTGGTTGAGTATCTGCTATAGCTAGGGTCTTTTGCGATGTTTGAGTGTCTGTCGGTGAGGCCGTGAACCCGATGGTTACTTGCGGTGGTTGTGTGGATTGTAATAGCGTAGCCCTCTGTGTCACGCTGTCTTGTGAGACCGTGTCTTCAGATTGGGGGAGCGGTGCGGCTGTGGGTTGCCCGCAATTGCTCAAGAGCAGCGTAACATATATTGGCAGGATTTTTTTCAATAAGCGCATTTATTTATCCATGTATTGCATCGAATCTCTTGACCAACCAAAATGCTACGTGTCTTGGAAATCTAATGTACCCTGATAGTTCAACACAGCCGATTTGAACTCCGCTGGCAATTCCATGGGCCGATCCGCCTGATAATCGTAGGCGACCTGAACTGTCTTCGCTGTCGCAATCAGCCGTCCCGCCCGGTTGTGGATCCGGTAAGCGAAATCAAAGCTCTTGTTGCCGAAGCGAGTGATAGCTGTTCTCACTTCTAGCAGCTCACCTAGAAAAGCAGGTTCTTTGTAGTCACAACTAGCATGGGCCACAATCATGTTTATCTCACTTCGGATGGCGCGCGATTTGATCTCGTTAATATACTTTATGCGCGCTGTCTCCAGATAGGTGAAATACACGGAATTGTTGACATGACCCTGGGAGTCCACATCACGGAAGATGACTTCCAGATTCACGGTAAAGGGGAAGTTGGTAGCGTTCAAGTCGGGTTCGCCCTCCGGTGAGAAACAGCATCACTCCTGCGACTTACACGCAGAGCGTCTGATTGCGGAATTGTAACATAATGGATCAACCCTTCCCTCGGCTCGAGGAGGGTATTGCCCCGTTACAGGGACAGTGTACACTGGACTTCCGGACTGACCAAACTGCTGCATTACGAATGGATATACCGATTTATAATTGGGTTGTGGGCCAAAGTGCAGTCGTACAGTCGGCGAAGCAGTCTGTGGTTAAACGAATGAACCTAGAATCCAGAATTGGAATAGTGAAACTCTCTGGTGTACCTCACTTGATATGGGAAAAGTGGGTCCCGTTAGAAACAATAACTTCGACTTGGAAGCCGTGATATAGGCGACCCGATGCCCTCTGCTGTACTGCAACAGCGTGCTGCCAAGCTGCGCGGCGAAATTCACACTCACAACCACCGCTATTACGTGCTGCAGTCGCCGACCATTTCGGACGGGGAGTACGACGCCCTGCTGCGTAAACTGCACCATCTGGAGAGGCAGCATCCCGACCTAATTAGGCCCGATTCGCCCACGCAGCGCGTGGGCGGGCAGCCCTCCGAACGGTTCGAGAAAGTGAGTCACCCGGAGGATATTCTCAGTCTTAGCAACGCTAACGGCGCGGCAGAGACGCGCGCATGGTTCGAGCGAATCGCTCGTTTGGACGAGCGCGTCGGGTCGGCCGGCTTCGTGGTCGAGCCGAAAATTGACGGCCTCACCGTGGTGCTTCACTATCGGGACGGCGTCTTCGTGCGCGGCGCGACGCGTGGCGACGGCGAGGTCGGCGAGGACATTACCCACAATTTGCGCACGTTGCACACGCTGCCGCTGCGCATTCCCGCAGATCCGGAGGGTGTGCAGGCTGCTCCCCGGCTGCTGGTGGTGCGTGGCGAGGCTTTCATTCCCAATCGGGCATTCACGCAATGGAATGACAGACTGGCAGCGCAGGGTGTGCGTACCTACGTCAACGCGCGTAACGCAGCTTCTGGGGCGCTGCGGCAACTAGATCCCAAGCTAACCGCGAGTCGACCAATTGAGCTGCTGTGCTATGAGGTGGTTGCGGCGGCTGAGGGTTTCGCTTCTGTAAGCCAGTGGGAGAATCTGGAATACCTGCGGGCAATGGGCTTCCCGGTGGCCGATATCTTGAGGAGTTTCAGCAGCCTTGATCACGCCATCGCCTACTGTGAAGGATGGGTTGAGCGGCGCGACACGCTGGATTATGAAATTGACGGCATGGTGATAAAGATTGATGATCTGAAGCTGCAATCCGCACTGGGCGTGGCCGGTAAGGATCCGCGTGGCGCGGTGGCTTTCAAATTCCCCGCGCAAGAAGTCGCTACTACGCTGTGCGATATTGGCGTTAACGTTGGGCGCACCGGCGTGCTCACTCCGTATGCGCTGCTGCAACCTGTGGAGGTGTGCGGGGTGACGGTTAAGCAGGCAACGTTGCATAACTTCGACTTTGTATCCGAAAAGGACATTCGTGTAGGAGACCGCGTGCTGGTAAAGCGCGCCGGCGATGTCATACCCTATGTAATTGGCCCGCGGGTGGAGGCGCGTACGGGCAACGAGCGCCGTTTCGAGCCTCCGCGCATTTGCCCCAGCTGTGCGCAAGCGGTGACGCGGCCGGAAGGCGAGGTTTCGCTCTATTGCTTCAACGCGGCTTGCCCGGCTCAACGTTCACGTAATTTGGAGCATTTTGTCTCTCGTACAACACTGGACATTGACGGCTTCGGTGACAGATTGGCAACGCAACTGGTGCAGGCCGGACTGGTTGCGGATGTTGCGGACATCTTTATGCTCACCGAGGCGCAGCTGCTGGTACTAGATGGTTTTGCCGAGAAGAAAGCGCGCAGCCTTCTGGTAGCCATCGAGGCGGCCAAGCAGCGGCCGCTCGAGCGACTGCTTTCCGCGCTCGGCATTCGCGGGGTGGGCGCTGTCGCTGCGCGCGCGCTGGCCGAGCGCTTCGGATCGCTGAGTGCTCTGGCTCAGGCGAGGCCAGAGCAGCTGCAGCAAATCGAGGGCATCGGACCGAGCATCGCCGCGGCGGTGTCGGAGTGGTTCGTCCGTCCAGGCAATCAGGAAGTGCTCCGCAAATTGCGCTCGGCCGGATTCTGGCCTACCCGGTATTCGGTCGCGGTGGCCGAAGGTGGCGAGCTTTCTGGGCGGACCTTCGTGCTCAGCGGTGCGTTTCCCGGATGGACGCGCCGTCAGGCGGCCGCTTTTATCGAGGAGCACGGCGGTCGGGTGAGATCTAGCGTCAGCGCGAAAACCAGTTATCTCGTTGTGGGGGACAACGCGGGCGCTAAGCTGGCACGCGCGCGTGTGCTCGGAGTGCCCGAAATCAACACCGAAGGTCTGCGCAGGCTGGTAAACGCTTCCGCGTCCTATGATTGACAGAAATATCGCGCTGCTCTAAACTGCCCTAGTTTTTCTGGAGGAATTATTTCCGACATGATTGACGGAACCGACAACGGCATTCAGGCGCGCATCCGTGCTATGGATGAACGCGTCAATCGTCTGCGAGAGAACGACATGTATTTCTACAACATGCCGGTCTCCGAACTGAAGGGTAGTACGGAAGTGGTCATCGGCGGCCGCACCATGCTGATGCTAGCCTCTTATGGCTATCTAGGATTACTGGGGCACGCGCGTATTAACGCGGCCGCCAGAGCGGCGCTGGAGAAATACGGCAGTGGTACGCACGGAGTGAGGGCACTGGCAGGAACATTGGAATTACACTTGGATCTGGAACGTACCATCGCTGGGTTCAAGCACGCCGAGGACGCCGTCACCTTCTCCAGCGGATACGTCACCAATCTGGCCGCCATTTCCACTCTGGTGGGTCGCCACGATATGGTGTTCTGTGACAAATATGATCACGCCAGTATTGTGGATGGTTGCCTGCTCTCCGGCGCGGAGTTAAAGCGCTTTCGACACAACGACATGGAGCATTTGGAGACACTCTTGCGCCGTCACTCTGATCGCCCTACAAAGCTCGTTATTGTTGATGCGGTCTTTAGCATGGATGGCGATATTATCGATCTGCCGCGCACAGCCGAGCTGTGCCAGAAGTACGGCGCACAGCTGATGATGGATGAGGCGCACTCGGTTGGCGTTCTTGGTGAGAGCGGCCGCGGGGTGGAAGAGCATTTCGGCATGCATGATTGCGTGGACGTGAAGATGGGCACGCTCAGCAAAACCATCCCCAGCGTGGGTGGATACATCGCCGGCAGTCGCGGGCTGATCAATCTACTGAAGCATGCCGCGCGAGGTTTCATCTTTTCTGCTGCCATTCCGCCTGCACAGGTGGCCGCGGCTAAGGCTGCCTTCGAGGTGATTTTGGATGAGCCGGACCGCATCCTGCGTGTGCAGCGTAACGCGAAGCAGTTCATCGGTGGTCTAAATCGCGCCGGTTTCGATACCATGCAGAGCGAAACCGCCATCGTGCCGGTGCTGTGCGGTACGGATGAGAAGGCGTATAAAATGGTGCGCCTGTGCCAACGCGAGGGTATCTTCGTGCTGCCAGTGGTTTCCCCGGCCGTGCCGGAAGGCATGGCGCGTCTACGTGCCACGGTGACCGCTGGGCACACGACAGCGCAAATCGATCGTGCCTTGGCCGTGCTGGAAGCTGTCGGGAAGCAGGTCGGGCTTATTTAGCTTCACCCGGCCTTTGTCCGCGCAGACCGGCCGCTTCGGCCCATTCCAGAAATTCCGCTAGTCGCGGATGATCGCCGTAAACGCCGCGGTGGCGCGGCGGCAGTAGCGCCGCCAGGCGCAGCATTATCTCGTCGGTGCGCGCGCGCAGTTGCGCCGAACGCAGCCCTGGCGTGAGTGGTGCCAGCGTGAAGGATGGGCCGATTTTCAGCGTCAGGCGCGGTCGCCGCAGCCGGAGCAACTGTGCGAAGGCACGGTCGGTGTTTATCACCGCCGCCGGCACGATGGGCACATTAGCGTTCGTTGCCAGAAACGCAATCCCCGCTTTGGCAGGCTGCAAGCTCCCGTTGCGGCTGCGTGTACCCTCTGGAGCCACTCCGAGCATCACGCCTGCGCGCAGCGCCTTCAGGGCTGCTTTCAGCGCGGCGCGGTCAGCATCTCCCCGACGTACCCAGATTACCCCGGCGCGATTGAGCAGCGAGCGGAAAAAGAGACTACGGCGATATTTTGTGGCCACGAAGGCGGCCATGTGCGGATGCTTCACCAGAGTGAAAATGAGAGGTGCATCCACAAGGCTCATGTGGTTGATGACCAGCAGGCAACCGCCCGAGGCAGGCAGATTTTCAGCGCCTAGCAACTCGCGATGCGAGAGCAGCCGGCATGCTATTTCAAAAGCGCCGCGTATCAGACCTACCGTGCTCATGGCGATCCGGCTCGGGCACGCGCGCTCACCGCGAAGCGAACGATTTCCTTCGCCGGCACGGTTAGCGTCGCTACTATATCAGTACTTTCCCCGGCTGGCAGGTCCTGCGTAAGCTCGATAATGCGGAAGGCTCGCAGATCTTCCTCCTTGCTGTACCCGCGTATCAAAACCACGATTTTGTTGGCGTGCTGCGCAGACTTATTCACGATTTCAGTGCTCACGGTGTAGTATCCGGATCCGGAGACCTCACCGGAGACTGCGCCTACGGTGAGCGTAATAAATCGCTCCGTCAGCTCGCTTCCGTCTTGTGCTGCGACCACGCGGGCAGCCGCGCCCCACACGGGGTCTATGTTCGTAAAGCGCGCAGCTAGTGGAGCGCTTTCGCCCGGCAGTACCATTTCAACCGGCGAGAAGGTGACTTGGCTGGGTCCCAGTGCGCCTTTGTGCAGCACCATGGTGACCTGCACTGCAAGGTTGATGACCGTATGCCCGCTATCGTTTTGTGCCTCACCTAGGCAAAGTTGTCCTCCGGACGGTGTTGGGTAGCAGCGAAACGCGCTCAGGCTAATTGGCAGCGGCGTCGGCGAGGGCAGGTATCCGGTGGCCGCGTCAGCCCCCACGAATGGGATTATGATGTTGTGGCCAACCTGCAGCGCCAGCGGGTCGATGCCAGCGTTAACCAGCTGCATCGCTTCCACCGTCACCCCGTGCTCGGTTGCGATGGATGTTAGGGTATCGCCCGAGCGGATGTTGTATGTGTGCGGAGTGGCGGTTGGTCCGATTGGTGCGGGAGTTGGAGCTATGAACGAGGGCGTAAACATGGGCGTCATCACAGCCGTCGTCGGAAGGGAGCGGAGCACAGATGTCATCCGCGGAGTCGGCGTGACCATGCTTGTGGGCGTAGCCGCACATGCGCTTAAAGTGGCGTATAGCACCGTAGCTGTACTGAGCGCCCGCAATCTATCCCTGCTATCTGTGCTCACGTACACATTATAATCAGGATTGTTATGTTGGGCGACGTGTTACAAAATAGGCACCCAAGGAGAGGAAACACAGGAGAACTAAGTCAACCACCTCCAGAAAGTCCCCTTAGTACGTACGATGCAACCCGGAGAGAGCGTGGTCGTTTTTTCTGTTGCGGCGCAGGAGGTTGGAGGCTTTGCCGTGACAGTAATCGCGATGAATACCGTATACTCTTGTTGGGAGACCGCAGCGGGAAAATCTAGCGGGCGAAAAAACACCAATAGTTTGCAAATATTCCTGGGGTATAATGCACTCTAGTTTCAATTTCTGCGGCGGAAGATGTGGGGCAGTGGAGGAGGGATATGCCGGTTTAC
>CAUZCX010000045.1:0-11131 GCA_963578565.1 Anaerolineae bacterium | reverse complement strand
ACTGATTATCGGCATGGTTCCGATGGGGGTTGGATCCGACATTATAGTTGGGTTCCTTATCAGGGATTGTGGATATCATGCTCCAAATCGCTAGACGCCCATTTTATCACTCTCTATGAGAAACACTCGATGTCAATAGGTATATGTGGATTCGCCTATGATGCGCCAGCGAACAAGTCGTTTTCTATTATCCCCGGTGAGGGTGGAGGAAAAGCACGCATAAATGTCTCCACACGCGCAGATCGTCGAAAGAACCAATGCAGCAACCCGCTGCTGTGTGGGCCCTTCTGACTCCGGTGGCAAGCTGCAGCGTGCCACTTCCAAGCGGTAGCAGTGCGTACGTCGATGCGAGCGTGGATCGGGAAAGCCTCCATTGCGACTCTGAATAGGTCAATATCCCCGTTACGACCGAAGGCACGTGGGTTCTGTCCAAAGAGTGGCATCAGGCGTACCGCGAATCGCAGTGGCCCTTTGGATAATACACTGAAATAGAGCTTGTCAGGCCGGTAAGACGGTGAACTGTCTCTCACGCTACTGGTGGTAGCTTCAGCGTGGAAGGCGGTCACCGTAGCGGTTTGGATAGCCAGGTGATCTGGATGGCGGTAACCACCAGACGGGTCAAACGTGATTACTACTTGTGGTTTCACTTGTCGTATTATGCTGCGGACTAGGCCAGATACCTGATTTTGATCCGCAGCTGCGAGCGCTTCGGGATGGGTGTTTTGAGGCGAACCGTGCATGCCGGAATCTCGGTAGCCGAGGTAGTGAATCGCCGTTAGCCTCAGATGCTTTGCCGCACAGGCTAACTCCGCGGCCCGCAGCCCGGCCACCGAGTCGTACCCCTCCATGTGCTCCGGGTCCACCGTTCCCGCTTCTCCTTTGGTTGCACAGATCAGGTGCACATCTACGCCTTCGCTAGCATATTTGGCGAGCGTTGCCCCTCCCGGACCAAAGCTCTCATCATCCGGATGGGCATAACAGGCGAGCAGCACCCTTTTATGAGCGGGAGTTCGTATAACGATCGTTTCGATACTCATGGGCACAGGTGCAATCGAATCTTTACGCGTGAAGTCTGTCATGTGGACACGTATTGCACAATTATCCCCGGCGGGTCACGGCAGGTGTCTTTTGCATTGTGGGGCCAGGTCCGTTTTTTTCATCTTGCTGTGGGAAAAGAAACTGGTCGAAAAAAATGCGGTTACTTACAGTGCTGACATAGCTTACTAGTGAAGGTAGGTATGAGAAAGTGCAACATGAATGCCACGGACACAATGAAGTAAGTGGTTCGGTAGTCCTAATTCCCACATGGTTACATCTCCGGCGTATCTTCTTCAGGCAGGTGGCTGCACAGATGTTTCTCCGTAGGTTTCACATTGCAGGATTCCAGTAATGTTACTATACACATGCCGTCACTGGGCAAGAAAGTATGATCCTTTATATTGTCTTCCGCCCCCATGTTCTGTGTGATCAAGTGGCCTAGTTGTCCTCATGCGGAGAAACGCTGTGCCCTAATAGCCAACCGGCGCAGCACGTCGTGCTATAATTCTTTTCGCATATTTGAGCCTGGAGAGGTCGCATAGTCTGGCCTAGTGCGCTCGCCTGGAGAGCGAGTATGGCGTAAGCCATCGTGGGTTCGAATCCCACCCTCTCCGCTCCCGGGGGAAGATACGAGTTTCGGTCCGCCAATTTTTGGCGAGTGCACGAGGCCACGCCCTTGTTCGACTTACGCGTCGTTAGCAGACACAGGCTACTGTCAGCCGTTTGTTCCGGCTGGCTGTGCGCTTGCGGGCAGGTCGCTCCGCCGCTTGTGGCGGAGCCAGTCGAATCCGTGGCTACAGCTGTTGAGCTGCTTCCAGTTACCCTGGTGGACGACGGTGAGATACAGGAATTGCAGCTGCAGGCCGTCACCATCGGTCGCGCTCTGGCTGTAGAGGATAGGGCGCTGTATGTGGGGGACCAGGTCGATCCGCCGCTGGACGCGCTTGTTCGCTCCGGGATGACCATCGAAATCGTACGGGCGCGCTCGGTGCTCATCCATGTGGATGGTCACGAGATTCCATTTCGTACTCACCATAAGCAAGTGGCTGGTGTGCTGGCTGATGCCGGTCTTACCCTGATCGGGCGGGATATAACCTATCCGCCACTTTTGGAATCTGTGGAAGATGAAATCCGGGTGGTGCGCCTAGGAGAGCGTTATCGCATAGATTACGAACCGATGCCATTTGACAAACAGTGGCAGGGTGTCCCGGATCTGGAGATTGACCAGACCCGCATGGTGCAGGCTGGCAGGAACGGTCTATTGGCCCGACGGGTACGTGTACAGTTGCAGAATGGCGTTGCCGGGAAGGAAGTCTTGGTGGATGAATGGGTGCAAATTCCGCCTGTATCGCGCGTTGTAGGTTATGGTATGAATATCCCCATTCGCACTATTGACACTCCCTACGGCCCGGTGGAATACTGGCGTGCGCTTCCGATGTACGCTACATCCTACTCACCCAGTCGCGCTGGTACCGCGCTAGACGCGCCTTGGTTCGGTCTCACGCGCACCGGTAAGGTGCTGAAGAAAGGCATGGTGGCCACTGACACGCGCATGATTCCGCTGGGTACAACGTTGTACGTGCCGGGATATGGGCTGGCTACTGTGGAAGACACCGGCAGCGGTGTACGCGGTCGCATGATTGACCTAGGTTATGAGGACCACAATTTTGTCTCGTGGAGCACGTATCTGACAGTGTATCTGCTCCTCCCGGTGCCATCCACCTCCCAGATTACGTGGATATGGCCGTGACCGTAAGTGCGGGCGCGCTGCTGCGGCGTTTTCGGTTGCGCCCGAAGAAAAGCCTGGGACAGAACTTTCTGCATGACCCGGTCTGGCTTGAGCGTATGGTGGCCGCAGCCGAGGTAGGAGAGCAGGATCTGGTTTTAGAAATCGGTCCAGGTGCTGGAAGCCTGACCAGCTGCCTGGCTGCTGCTGCGCGGGAGGTAGTCGCTATCGAACTGGATGAGCGTCTGCTGCCGGTGCTCGCACATGTGCTGCAGGGATGTGAGAACGTTACCGTTGTGGTGGGCGATATCCTTCAGCACGAGCTGCGCGAGCTGCTCCCATCGGCGGCTGATGCCGGTTTCAAGGTGGTAGCTAACATACCGTATTACATCACAGCGCCGATTGTGCGGCATTTGCTGCAAAGCGATTTACGCCCCGCGATTCTGGTTCTCACCGTGCAGAATGAGGTGGCCACTCGCATGGTGGCAAATGTTGGAGACATGAGCTTGCTAGCAGTCAGCGTCCAGTTTTATTGCTCGGCGCGGATTGTCGCGCGCGTTCCGGCAGTTGCTTTCTACCCTCCTCCCGATGTGGAGTCCGCAGTAGTGCGACTGGATACCCATCGTAAAAATGACTGGCCGCATCCGGATGCGCGCCGCTTTTTTCGTGTGGCGCGGGCCGGTTTCTCCCAGAGGCGGAAGCAGCTCCAGAACGCGGTCTCTCACGGACTCGCGCTTCCGCGCGAACATACAGCTGCGGCCCTGCGCTCTGCCGGCGTGGATCCGAGACGTCGTGCGCAGACGCTCTCGCTGCATGAATGGGCCCGTCTGACTGACTGTCTTTCGGAGGTGTCAGACTGACAAATCAGTCAATCTTCCTGCTTGCGGAAGATATACCCTGCGTTTGAAGATGATTTCGCGATAAGGTGGAGATGCCGAGAATCGAACTCGGGTCCGAAAGGATTCGCCGCCCAACATCTACGAGCGTAGTCAGCCTATTTTGGTTTCATCGGATGCGCCCCGGCTAACAGGGTCAGCACACGACCATCCGCTCAGTCTTGGGCGCGGTTAGCGGCGTCCCGCGCGGCACGCCAGCATTTGTGACGTCCGCTTCCCACGCGGCTGGCGGCGCTCGGGAGCGGACGGGCCTCACGTTCGGGAGACCTGCTCTACGACAGACCGGGTTTATGCGGCTAGCGGAAGAGCATTGTAGGCAGTAGATTTGCCAGTTGTGTATTTGCGCTGATTTTTCGAGCTCGGCGCCTCTCGGCTCGCAGTCTGACGACAACCTCCTCCGTCGAAGCCTGTCATCCCCATGGAATTATTATATCACGCAGAGAACCTGCGCAGGTCAGCGCCGGCGACCCAGTTGTCGGCGCATAGCGCGCTCGCTTTCCCGGCGTGCGATGATCTCTCGTTTGTCGTGGCGGCGTTTCCCGCGGGCCAGTGCGATTTCCACTTTGGCGCGGCCGCGCTTGAGATAAATTTTGGTTGGGATGATGGTGAGGCCGCCCTCGTTGGTCTTTTGCAGCAATCGGTCGATTTCGCGCCGGTGCAACAACAATTTTCGTGGGCGCACTGGGTCGTGGTTGCGCGTGGACGCCATAGGGTATTGCGAGATGTACGCGTTCCGTAACCACAGCTCATGCCCCTTGGCGTTTACATAGGCCTCACGCAATTGTACCTTTCCGGCCCGCGTCGATTTTATCTCACTCCCCAGCAGAGCCAGCCCGGCCTCGAAAGTGTCCAGTAGAAAGTAATCATGCTGCGCCTTCCGATTCTGGGCAAGGATTTTGATGGTTTCCATGGCTTTTAGTTGACGCGATTGGAGACTATCATTGCCGTCAATGGGAACGGATACGGGCCACTTCTCCTGGGAGATCGTTTAAGTAGGATATAGCTCGGGAGAGTGCCACATCCTTTTCTGTCGATTGTGGGCCGGGATCAATCACTATATCGGGAGTCAGGCCATCGTGGTCTAACGGGAGGTGATCAGGTGTTAACCAGCGGGCGTTGGTGACATGCAGGCTAGAATCGTCGGCGAGGCTGAAAATCAACTGCACTGAACCTTTGCCGAAAGTTTTGTTGCCAATCAGCGCGGCACGACCATGCGCTTGTAGTGCAGCTGCCACAATCTCGGCGGCGCTGGCTGATCCGCTGTCGACTAGTACTGCTAGTGGCATCTGATGAGCGATTCCCCTGCTGTGCGCGCGAAAGCTCTTTTCGGTCTCACCTCGACTGGCCTCATAAACAATTACCCCATCGTCCAAAAACATGTCGGCAACGTCTATGCTCGATTGCAGCAGCCCGCCGCCGTTACCCCGCAAGTCCAAAATCATGCATGTTACACCGGCTTCAAGCAGGACTTCGAGGCCTTCCTTCGCTTCGTCGGCCGTGCTGTCACTGAAGCGATCGATGTCGAGTAACCCGATTGTAGCGTCCTGTTCAAGTTGACGCCAGCTGACGGAGGGCAGCTCAATCCGCGCGCGTGTGATTGTAACCTCGCGCGCCGCTGCCGCTCCGCTGCGGACAGTCAGGGTTACCGGGGTGCCGATTTCGCCGCGAATCTGCGCTACCACTTCATCCAATATGCTCTCGACGGAGACCGGATCGCCATTGATGGCCATCAGTTGGTCGCCCGCTGAAATGCCGCTGCGGACGGCTGGATGATTATCCAAAGGCGTCATGATGAAATGGCCTTGTGCGTTTTTGTAGATGCGCACGCCGATGCCGCCGAAATTTCCGGCGAGGCGGTCCGCGTCCAACTCAGCCGCGCGCGGCTCGTTGAAAGTAGTATAAGGGTCGTCAAGTGTTGACAACATGCCTCGGATCATGCCGTACTCAAACTGGGTGTCCTCCGGCATCTCACCGTAGAAATTCTCATACACAATACTCTGTACTTGTGATAAGAGCGCAAATCCTCCGGGTTGGTTACGTCGCTGCATGAAGTACGTACCGTAGCCGGAGAGAAATGTGGCTGCTAGCACAACCGTCGCCAGCAGCGCAAAGGCGGCGCGGCTCCTAATCTGGCTTACTGCTGAGCGTAAATTCTTCACAGCGTTTCCCCAAGGTTAGCGCCCAACGGCAGCTTCCAGATGTTCTCAGCACGGGAGGTCTCCGCTTCGGTATCATGTTGGCTTCCATTACCAATATGCGCTAGGGCACTGTCCGCGGGTCGTGTCCATCGAGATAAAATGTTCCGCCCAGATAATCAGCAGCGCTTTACCTCCGGGACGTTCCTAATTGCTGGCGCGTGGAACTCATCGGAAGATTTTTGCGAGCCGATGTTTGTTTCTCTGGCTGGCCCGCGTGCGCGTTTTGTTATCGACGATCTTCTGGTAATGTTGCAGCAATTGGGCGGTGGTTTGTCCGATGTCATATTGCTGGACGCTTTCTCTGGCTCCGGCGGCCAATCTTTCGCGTAGTGCGTCGTCCAGCATCAGTCTCACCGTGCGGGCGGTTAAGGCAGCGATGTCGTTGCGGCACAATATGCCGTTCACACCGTCTTGAATAATATCACTGACGCCGGGAGACTGGATGCCAATTGCCGGCAGACCCATCGCCATGCCTTCGATTATGGAAAGCGGGTGAACCTCGGAAACCGAAGCGGTGATGAAGGCGTCTGCAACCTGCAGATAATCCGCGACTGCCGAGTAATCTACCTTCCCGATGAAGCGTACCTTATCGTTGATGCCGCTGCGCCTGCACCAGTCGTGTAGGTTGTCTCTCTCGACTCCTTCTCCTACGATGACGAGCCGGAGGCTCTCTATGGCTGCTTGCGCTCCGGCAAATGCACGCAGCAGCATGGTCAGGTTTTTCTCTGGTCCCAGACGCCCGACGAAGATCAGCACCCGGTCTCCGTGGTCAAGGTCTAAAGTCTTGCGCTGAATGTCTCTATGGGTACGGCGGAAACCACTCAGTTCCACTCCGTTGGGCACGATTTCAATGGGCGCATCTACTCCATGACCACGCAGCAGTCTCGCCAGGCTGGGGGAGGGCGCTACCACCAGATTGCAATGGCGACAAAATCCGGGTAGGAAAGCGTTCAGAAAAGCCTCCGGAATGGCTTCTGGCAGATAAGGCAAGTATGCCTGTGCGTACAGATCGTAACGGGTGTGGTTGGTGAAAACAATAGGGATATTGCGGCTATGGCAGTAACGCAGTGCCAGCATCCCACTGGCAAAAGGGTGATGCACATGTGCCAGATCCATTTTGGCGAGTTTGCGCTGCGCGTCGCGGTTGTATCGGAAGGAAAGATTGTATCCGGTATCCGCCAGAGGTACGGCTGGAGAGCGGATTACATAGGGCTCCTCGTCTATATAATCCTGATCCCCGAAGGTGAACACGAACACCTTGTGCCCCTCATTTTCGAGCGTGCGTTTAGTCAGCGATACATGGTTTGTAACCCCGCTGATATACGGCTTGTACGTATCAGTCAGCATGCCAATCAGCATGGGTGTTCCGCCTATCTTTCCGGCCGTGGTTTTAGGGTGACGGACAGGGGTATTTCTTCATTGGCGCGCAGTACCGTCAGCGTAATTGTGTCTTCCGGATGGGTGTGTTTAACCAGATAAACGATTAAATCGCTCATCCCGCGCACAGGCGTAGTCTCGATGGCGATTATGATATCACCGCCTATGTAAAGTTCCTGACCAGCAATCTCCAATTGCTCCTGGCTGCCCAGCAAACCGGAGCGCGCGGCCGGACTTTCCTCAATCACTTCAATTACAAGCGCACCGCGCTGGAGCGGATCAAGATCCATGGCTTCCATGATGTCCAACGAGAGATTACTACCGTTGATTCCCAGCCACGAATAAATATAGCTGCCACTTTCAATCAATTCCGGCACAATCTGTTTGACGATGTTTACCGGCACCGCGAATCCCACACCGGCTGAGGAGCGGGACTGCGATAGTATCATTGTGTTGACGCCGACAATGCGGCCTTTGGCATCCAGAAGCGGTCCGCCCGAGTTCCCTGGGTTGATGGCTGCATCGGTTTGAATCATTTCCGGGATGGAGAATTGGCTCGTACCGGAACGCAGGGTGCGCCCAATGGCGCTGACTACTCCTGCTGTTAGTGTCCATGTTTGCCCGAAAGGATTGCCGATGGCTACCGCGCGCTGGCCGATGAACACCTGGTCGGAATCGCCCAGCTGCACTGGATGCAGCATTGCGCCGTCCACAGCCACGCGAATGATCGCCAGATCGCTATCCGGGTCACCGCCAATTACCTCGGCGCGCGCGGTCAGCCCATCGAAAAAGGTAACGTCTACCCTTTCTGCATCTCGCACCACGTGGTAATTGGTGACGATGTATCCGTTCTTGTCTAGCACGAAACCTGAGCCTTCACCCTGGCGGAAGAATTCATCGTCGAACCAGAAATTTTCCGGCAACTTAGGTGGCTCTAACCCGGACATCTGTTGAGTGACCCTTATATGCACCACCGATGGTGCTACGGCGTTGAAAATACCATGCAGCAGAGCCTCCTCTGCATCGGGATCGATCGGGGCGCGGACGTCCCGGGACGGACTGATTTCGACCGTGCGAGCCGGGGTGGCAATATCCGTCTCTGGCGAGGATGCTGCCTCTTCCGGCTGTGGCAGCGAAAGCAGCTTTGCGGCAGAGCAGGCTTGCAGCAGCAGGCTGGCAGTCAGCAGCACAGCGGTAATTGGAATGGGCTGGCGAGGGCTATTCACTGTGCTCTCTAGGTTCGTATTACCGGTGCCGAAGAGCATAAAGTACTATCCTTAATATAATGCAAGAATCACCGAATGTGCTTTTGGTCGGCAACGAATGGGCCATGACCTCAATAAGCATTGCAGTTACAGACCAGCTAACTACGGTGATTGTTTTATGACTTTTGTGACAACGATATCTTTAACAACGCAGAAGTGTGAAACCGATACTCTGATCCACGGCATCATGCTTTATGAAGGTAAAAGATGTGCACTCAGCGCATGTTTGTGTCGATATAGTTGACTGCTTCTCCCACTGTGGTGATTTTCTGAGCCTGCTCGTCGGAGATTTCGCCACCGAATTTGTCTTCGAAGGCCATAATTAGTTCAACCAGATCAAGCGAATCTGACCCCAGATCTTCTCGGAAGCGGGCTTTGAGTACTACCTCGCTGGCATTGACTCCGAGCAGATCGGTGATGATATCCTGCACCTCTTGAAGTGTATCAGACATAGTTTTCTCTCCTGCTTTGATTTTGAGCGCATCATTGTAACCAACTGCCACAGCTTGTCAAAGCGGAAACACGTTTCCCGTTTGTTGACAGGTTCGAGCCCCGCTGATAATATGAGTGCTGTTTTCTCGTAGGTGGAACACCTAAAGATGCCAGAAGTTACGACCTCGGCACGCAAGGACGACCATATTCGCATAACCCTCGAGCGCGATGTTCAGTCTGATACGGTGAGCACCGGGCTGGAGAGGTTGTATTTTGAGCATCAGGCGCTGTCTGAAATTGATATGGCTGCGGTTGATACAACGGTGACGGTGTTCGGTAGACAACTCTCTGCTCCGTTACTAATTTCATGTATGACCGGCGGCACTGCCAGGGCTGGCGAGATTAACCGCGCTCTTGCTAATGCGGCCCAGCATTCAGGTGTGGCGCTTGGGCTTGGATCGATGCGGGCGGCTCTGGAGCAGCCAGAAACCGTTGCTAGCTTTCAGGTACGTGATGTTGCCCCGGAGGTGCTTCTGCTGGCAAACTTGGGAGCCGTGCAACTCAATTATGGCGTTGGCGTGGCGGACTGCCGGCGCATAATTGAAATGGCGCAGGCTGATGCACTGGTGTTGCATTTCAACGCGTTGCAAGAGGCTGTGCAACCGGAGGGGGACACCGATTTCTCCGGGCTCTTAGCGAAGGTGGAGCAAGTGTGTGCCGCGCTGGCGCCTGATGGGGTTCCGGTAGTGGCGAAGGAAGTAGGGTGGGGGTTCTCTGAGAAGACCTGTCGTGCACTGGCTGCGGCTGGAGTGGCGGCCATAGACGTGGCTGGCGCGGGCGGTACTTCCTGGAGCAAGGTGGAAATGCATCGCGCTGATGATGAAACCGAAAAAAAAATAGCAGCTGCCTTTGCGGATTGGGGTATTCCCACCGCTGACGCACTGCGTAATGCGCGCCGTGGGGCTCCGGATGTTATCGCAATCGCCTCGGGAGGGCTGCGGGATGGCGTCGAGGTGGCCAAATGTATCGCGCTAGGCGCCTCACTGGCCGGAGTGGCTAGGCCCTTTCTGGA
Organism: Anaerolineae bacterium; assembly: GCA_963578565.1. GTDB lineage: Bacteria > Chloroflexota > Anaerolineae > Anaerolineales > UBA11657 > CAJWGI01. The sequence continues at coordinate 1,127 of CAUZCX010000045.1, read as the reverse complement.
GGCGGCAGTACGTTCTCCCGAACACGTTCTTCAGGCTGTTAGCGTGATTAAACATCAACTCCGCGTGTGCATGTTTTGCGCGGGAACCGCGGATGTTGGTGCGCTGCAACGCACCCCGCTTCTGCGACGACAATGAACGTCAGTGAACTTGATGCGCTCAGGCGTAAATATATGCCGGTGCTGGACGCGGCCCTTCGCGCAGCGCTTGACTACCCGTCAGAACATATTGATACGCCTGCGCAGATGCTGCATTACCATATGGGGTGGGATGTCCAAGAGGAATCGACGAGTTCTCTCGGTAAGCGCACGCGGCCACTGATTACCTTGCTGTGTGCCCAGGCAGCCGGGGGTCATTGGCGCACAGCGCTCCCTCTGGCAGTGGCTGTTGAGTTAGTGCACAATTTCTCATTGATTCACGACGATATTCAGGACGGGAGTGAATTACGTCGGGGAAGGCCTACTCTATGGGCGGTATGGGGCAAGCCGCAGGCTATCAATGCGGGAGACGCACTGTTTGCACACGCGCATCTTGCTATGCAAAGTGCCATAGCGCTAACGCCCGAGACGCGTCTGGAAGCGTTGAGTGTTCTCGATCAGGCATGCCTTGCATTGACTTCCGGCCAGCACTCAGACATTGCTTTTGAGATCTCCGACCGTGTTGATGAAGAGGCTTATAAGGAAATGGTGGCAGGGAAGACGGCCGCGCTAATAGCTGCTGCAGCAGAACTCGGGGCGCTGGCGGCTGGTGCTTCTGCAGCACGGCGTGAAAATTACCGTGCCTTCGGGCACGCGCTTGGCTTTGCGTACCAAGTACGCGATGACATACTCGGAATCTGGGGAGAAAGTGGCCGTACCGGCAAACCGTCCGGGGCGGATATTCGGGCGCGAAAAAAAACGCTACCGGTTGTAATAGGAATGGAACAATCATCTGGATTTCGTGCACTGTATCGCTCGTCCGCGCGCAGAGTTGCGGACGAGCGATACGCTGTCACGTTGCTGCAGGAATGCGGTGCGCGCGCGGCCGCTGAGAACGTTGAGCGGGAACAGATTGAGCTGGCTCTCACCAGCCTGACGTGCGCTGTCCCTGTGGGAAAAGGGCGCGATGCGCTGCAGGCGCTGACGCAGCG
>CAUZCX010000044.1:0-11230 GCA_963578565.1 Anaerolineae bacterium | reverse complement strand
CTCAAATAACAAGGCCGTGCTAGAGCCGGCCTTTTATACCAGAGGACAAGGTGGGATTAGCGTTCCACCTCGATTACCTCGCGCCCACTGTAGTGACCGCAATGCTCACAAACGTGGTGGGAGCGGTGTAGTTCACCGCAATTTGCGCAGACCGCTAGCTGATGCGGTTGCAGTGAGTCGTGCGCGCGTCGCCGGTTTCGGCGACCCTTGGAGAGTTTGCGTTTCGGTAATGGTGTCACTTGTCGCTTCCGGTTATCTCACAATAATAACCACGTTCCCGTGGCAGGGGGAATTATAAAGTCGGATTGAAAATCCTGTCAAGCCGAATCCTCGGGTTTCGGAGCGTCCTCGTGCCCATCCGGTTCTTGCATAATCTGGATACCATTGCGCACCTGCTGGATTGTGCTGAGTAGTTGGTGCTCCATGCGCCCGAACTTGTCGAGTACATAATCGTCTGCATCTGCCATGATCTTGGCTGCCTGACGTTTCGCATCTTCAAGGATTTGCTCGGCTCGTATGCGTGCCCCTTTGGTTATTTGGTCATTCTCGAGGATAGCGCGGCTTTCAGCCTTTGCCAACTTCCGGATGCGGTCCGCTTCCTCCTGCGCCTGCGCCAGCTGCCGGTCCCGTTCCGCAGTGACTTTTTGAGCGTTTTTCACCACGTCCGGAATGGTCACGCGCATTTGGTCAATGATGTCTATCAGCCTGTCTTCGTCCAGCAGTAGTTTGCGTGACAACGGAATTGCCCGCGACTCGTGAACAATGTTCTCCAGTCGGTCTACTAGATGCAATATGTCCATGATCACTTTAGTCGCGCAGACTATTGTACACTCCTTCGCCTGACGTGCGGGCTGCAGAGAGTTTTTCTTCTAACGCTTTTTGGACGAATTCTGGCACCATCGAGCTCACATCTCCGTTCAGGGAGGCAAGCTCGCGCACGGTGGTTGAATTCATGAATGTGTGCTGCTCACTGGTTATCAACGAGACGGTATCAATCTCCGGATCTAGGCGGCGGTTGGCCAGTGCCATACGGAATTCTTGCTCGAAATCGGAGAACACGCGCAGACCCCGCAGCAGTACCTTTGCGCCGATAGATTCGCAGAAATGCACCGTCAGGATGCGATATCCATGGACGGTTATGTTCTTATCGTCTGCGAATGCGGTGCGCACCAGCTCGATACGCTCTTCCGGTGAGAAAAGCAACGATTTCAAGGGGCGATCGTACACGGCCACCACCAATTCGTCAAAAAGCGCGCAACCCCGGCGTGCAATGTCGATGTGACCGAAGTGGATTGGGTCGAAGGTGCCGGGAAAGACTGCTCTCAGGGCCATGACTTCAACTTATATCGCCCGCGCCACTTTGCATGCTCCTAGCTGCTTGCTCGGCCAGCAGGCGGTGTTCGGGCTGCTCCAATTCCGGGTCATGCTTCAGAATTCGGTCTGCTTCGTTGATGGTCAGGTCTATCAATGCCATGTCGCTCAGGCGCGCCCACTTCAGGTTGAAGCCTGCTTGGCGGGTGCCTAGAAATTCACCAGGCCCGCGCAATTGCAGGTCTTTTTCGGCAAGCACGAATCCATCTGAAGTAGATTCCATCGCTTTCAGGCGCTCACTGACAGGGTCGTTACTCTGGGGCGCGCGTCCGTTTTTCCCCTCCGACACCAGCAGGCAATACGATTTCTGATCGCCTCGACCGACGCGCCCCCGCAGCTGATGCAGCTGTGCCAGCCCAAAGCGTTCCGCGCCCTCTACTATCATAACAGAGGCGTTGGAGACGTCGACGCCGACTTCAATCACAGTGGTGGCAACCAGGATATCGGTTTCTCCGTTGCGGAACTTGTTCATCACGGCATCTTTCTCTGCCGCCTTCATTTTGCCGTGGAGCAGCCCGAGGCGTAAGTCCGGAAAGATATCTTTTTCTAGTCGCTCATGTTCCTCCACAGCTGCTTTCTCCTGCAGCTTTTCCGATTCTTCCACCAGTGGGAAAATCAGGAATGCCTGCCGCCCCTTTTTGATGTGGGCGCGCACGAAATTGTACGCACGCTGGCGCTCGATCGGGTAAATCACGCGCGTCTCTACCGGAATCCGTCCGGGAGGCATCTCGTCGATCACGCTCAGGTCAAGGTCGCCGTAAGCGGTGAGCGCCAGCGTGCGCGGAATCGGGGTGGCGGTCATTACCAGTAAGTGTGGTTCTTGGCCTTTTCCTCGCAGAGCGGCGCGCTGTGCTACCCCGAAGCGATGCTGTTCATCCACTACGGCCAGCGCGAGATTGGAGAATTCAACTGTTTTCTGGATGAGCGCATGAGTGCCGATGAGGATCTTGACGGTGCCGTTGGCCAAACCGGCAGCGAGCTCGTTTCGCTCGGATTGAGGGGTTGCGCCCAGCAATAACCTGACCGCCGGCATTCCTGCTCCGCCGAGATCAAGGTCCGGAATCTTGCCAAGCAATGTGCGGACGCTCTGAAAATGTTGCTCTGCAAGAATGCTGGTCGGGGCCATCAACGCGCCCTGCGCGCCGTTGCGCGCAGCGACAGCCAGGGCCAGAGCGGCAACCACTGTTTTACCGCAGCCGACATCACCCTGCAGCAGGCGGCACATCGGGGTGGGGATGGAGATGTCGTTGAGCACCGCTGTGAGTGCGCGCTCTTGGGCTGCAGTGAGCTTAAACGGCAGCATGCCAATGGACGAGACTAGCCAGTCGTCATCACAGGCAAGTGTTTGACCCGTGTGTGCCTTCCAGCGGTTTTTCTGGCGGCGCATACCCAGTTGCATTGTCAGCAGCTCGGTGAAGGCCATCCGCCGGCGGGAAACAGCAAGATGTTGCTGCGAATCCGGAAAGTGTACGCCGCGCAAGGCTACGTCCACTGGCGGCAACTTCAGGCGTATGCGCATTTCCTCTGTGAGAGGGTCTGGCACCTGTTCCGAGGCGCGAGAGACCACGCTGTGCATCCAGCGGCGCATGGTTTTCGCAGTGATGCCTGTGGTCAGACCGTAAGTGGGTACGATTCGCCCGGTGTGCAACGCCTTCTCGTCCACCGGCTCCCATTCAGGATTAGAGATAACTTTGCGCCCGAGAAACAAGTCAATGCGCCCGGAGACCTGTATCTGCCGGCCGGGGTATATCTCTTTTTCTAGCCAGGGCTGGTTAAACCAGCTGCACTGGATTGAACCAGTGCCATCGCTAAGTTCACTCTCCACTATTTGCACATTCCCGCTGCGCACTCGGCGTAGTCGCGTGTGCCCTACGCTTCCGATGATGGTCACCTCGTCGCGGTAGCGCAGGCGGCTGATACACTTGAGCGCGGAGTAATCCACGTAACTATGAGGGAAATGCTGCAGCGCATCTTGGATACAAATCAGCCCGAGTTTCTTCAGTTTTTCCGCGTGGTTAGGCCCGATGCCGTTCACTTCGGTGAGAGGGGCGTTCAGTAGAAGTATATCTCCCAACTCTTTTGCGACTGGAGGATGATGAGCCTGCACGATCCCAGAACTGGTTGGCGCCTTTTTCTGTTCAATGTGGTCGGTTTGCTCCGGGGACACTTGAGTTGCAACCATGGCGATAAGCTTGCTCACGGTGGATTCACGTTCCGAAGGCGACAGCGCGGCGTAGCGCCGCATCTCTTGAAGTACGGTCGCGATAAAATCGTCACTGAGACTGGCGGCACGCGCTTGTTTTTCCCACATTGGTACAAGCTTGTGCAGACCGCCGATTACCGCCTTGTCTGCATGCCCCCCGGCGGCTTCGGCCTGGAGAATCTTGTGCAGGGTATTGTGCGCGGTGCTCATGCTGTGGCACTCATTGTGGCACTCATCTCGTTGGCGTTAATCGCTTTCTTCGCACAGGATGATACCCAGGCCGTCCGGACCGATAAGGGCAGCCAGCGCTGGCCCGAAGATTGCGTTTGTGACGCGCGCATCCGGGTATGCATCAGCCAACCGTGAGCGCAACTGGCGTGCGGCGCCGGCCACGCGGGCACGACCGCGCAAGACCGTCATTTGTTCAATATGGGGAAATTCGCTCGCAAATTCTATCAGCCTTTCCAGCGCCTGTGTGCGCGAGCGCACTTTTGCGAAAGGGATGATTTCGCCCGACTCCAGCGCGATGATCGGTTTTACCCCGAGCATGGTCGCTAGCTTTGCCTGGGATGTGTCTACTCGGTTGCTGTGCTGCAAATAATTCATCGTTTCCAGAAAAAAGATGGCATATACATTGGATATGCGCATGCGCACTACGCGCGCGGCCTCCTCCGCAGAGGCACCCGTGGCGACGGCTTCCGCGGCTGCTTCGGCCAGCAGACCGAGCCCGGTGGAAGTCGTGAGCGAATCCATTACCATGACTTCCAACCTACCTCTCACCAGTTTGGCTGCTTCCTCAGCATGTTGCCATGCGGGACTGAATTTGCGGGATGCGCATATGCAGATAATCTGTGTGCTGGTGCGTCCGGACTTATGGAAATGGGCGGCAAAGTCCTCCACCGAAGGTGCCACGATCTGTGTCTGCCCGTTTCCATTGGCCAACTGTTCTAGGTATTGCTCCGGAGAAATGCTGCCTAGTCCATCCGCTAGCACGCGCTCGCCGATGCGGATGCAATGCGGTACCACACTGATTTTGTACCGGCGCGCGGCCTCCGGGTTTGGAAAATGAGCGCTTCCGTCGGTTATGATTCGCGTCTTCGTCATAGCGTTCGTTGGTTGTTCTCTACTCCACGGAGACAATGTAATGGTAATTCGGCTGCCCACCCGGATAATTTTCCACTTCCACATGAGGGAAGCAAGTCTCGATTTCTGTCTGCACACTCTCGGCCGCAGCCGGGTCGGTTTCTTCGCCATAATACAGCGTCACCAACTCGTATTTCTCAGCACCGATGACGCGCAACAGCTCCAAAGTGCATTCTACGGCCGTCTCGCCAACGCAGGCAATTTTACCGTTGTGCAGGCCGATTATCTGCCCCTCTGTTACGTTGTGACCGTTCAAATTTGCGCTGCGTGTGGCGGTGGTGATTTCTCCGCTTTCCACTTCCGCTGCTCCCGCGCTCATGGCAGTACAGACCTCCTCGAACACGCCATCGGGGTCGAAAGAGAGAAGCGCGGCTACGCCCTGCGGCACGGTGTGAGTGGGGATGACGTATACTCGTTTTGTGCTCACTTCGGCAGCCTGTTCGGCAGCCATCACTATGTTGGCATTGTTAGGCAAGATGATGACTTGTTGGGCCGGAAGGTCTTCGAATGCTGTCAGTAAATCCTGAGTGCTAGGATTCATGGTTTGATGGCCGGGCACCACCGAAATCGCCGGTGCAGCGAAAATATGTGTGAACCCAGGCCCCGGAGAAACAACCACGGTCAGAATCTGCCCAGGCTGCAACTCGACCTGCCGCCCGGCAGTCCTCGCCTGTTGTTCAAGTTGGTGCATCAGGTTCTCCATGTGCACGTTCACCACAGTACCCAACGTTTCTGCAGACTGGATCGTCTTGAAGCGATTTTCTTCCGGGAGGTGGATGTGCACTCGGACGATATCGTCACCTTCGCCAATCTGAATGGAAGTCCCCATTGAATCAAGCTGCCTGTAGAAGCCGTCCAGATTGAGACCGACTTTTGGTTGCAAATCCAGCACCACTTCCCAGTCCTGGCCGGGTTCGATGGTTTCAAGCACACTGTCGATGCTGGCCAGATCCAGCGGCTTGATGCTGCGCTCCGGTGCCACGTCGACCGGTTCGCCACGCAGCTGCCGCAGCATCCCCTCGAAAAGCAGCTGTAGGCCAAACCCGCCCGCATCGACCACGCCGGCCTGTTCCAGTACTGGCAACAGATCTGGTGTGCGCTCCACCGATTGCTCACAGGCGGCGACGACTTGCTGCAGGAAATTCCGCAGGTCGTCTTCTTGTTCTGCGGCGGCGGTGGCGGCGGCACTGGCATCCTTTATCACGGTCAGGATGGTACCTTCCACTGGCCGCACTACACCGCGGTAAGCAGTTTCAGTGGCATGCCGCATCGCCTTCGCGAAATCTTTCGCGCCGAATTGCTCCATGTTTTCTAGGCCACGCGCCAGCCCACGCCATATCTGTGAGAGGATCACTCCAGAGTTCCCCCGCGCGCCCATCAAAGCGCCGTGTGCCATCAGGTGTGCGACTCTGTCCGCGCTGTTGCTGTCCCCGGTATCAAGCTCGGCGCACGCCGCTTGCATGGTGAGGAGCATGTTGGTTCCGGTATCTCCATCCGGAATCGGGAAGACATTGAGCGCATTCACCATCTGGTGATTGGCACGCAGCCAGCATAGCGCTGCTCTGCCCATCTCAGAGAATGCGGACCCGTCGATACGGGTTAGCGGCGCGTTATCAGGTTGCTGGGTCATAAGCGCTTATGCTGTAACCTGATCGGGGTTCCCGATGCGCAGACCTTGCACAGACCTTGCACGTACGGGTGTACGGTTCCATGGCTGCCACGGCTATGCAGGTTGCCTGTTCCACCATAAAGCATACTGATTTTGGCACGTGGTGCGTATCCGTAGATACGACGCCGTATGTACGCCGCAACGCGTGTCTTAGAGATGTTGGCGATGGCTGTGGGAGCGCTTTCAATCCGGTCGTCATGCGTGGGTTCGGCTCTCATAAATGCTCACTCCAGTTCGCGGACTCTCCGGTGTGTGGTAGAATTACGCGCCGGCGAGGCTGGTGCGAAGGATCATTATCATGGCTAAATGTGCTCATTGCGGCAAACGAACTCGTTTCGGGCGAAATGTGCCCAAGTCGATGCACTCTACGCGCCGCACTTTCAAGCCAAACCTTCAGAAGGTAACCCTGTGGGAACAGGGTAGGCGCCTGCAGAAAGTGCTGTGTGCCAAGTGCATCAAGACGCTGGCAAAAGTCTGACTGGCACTCAGGTACCTCCTGAAAAGCTGCCAAAGAATTAAGTCGGCGGCTTTTTTGTTTAACTCGCTCCCGTGGGAGCCGGCCTGTTGTGCCCAACCCGCCTACAGTGATGATACCTGAGTGCGCTGCAACTCGCAAGGGCAACGGAAGCGGGGATGCGCCCTCAGGCCTGATGATATAATCATTTTCTGCCTCCCGCTCTGGTTGCGGTCATGCCCGAAACACTGATCTCCCTCGATATCGAAACTACAGGCCTCGACCCTGATAACGATGTCATCATCGAAATCGGTGCCGTAAAATTCAGCAACGAACTTGTCGAGGCTGAGTTTCAAGCGTTGGTGAATCCAGGGCGGCGAATACCAGCCTTTGTATGCCAGTTAACAGGGATCACGAATGACATGGTAGCCGAGGCGCCCCCGTTGACCGCGGTCATCCAGCAGCTGGCAGATTTCGTGGGAACAGCACCGGTGCTAGGCCACAATGTCGGCTTCGACCTCGGATTTGTTAGAAAGCAGGGCGCGCTGCAAAAGAACGCGCACATAGACACAATGGACCTTGCTGCGGCTGTCTTGTCGCCGGCCCAGGATAGGCGTTACAGCCTGGGCGCGCTGGCCACCGAGCTCGGGGTCGAGTTGCCGGCTACTCACCGTGCTCTGGAAGATGCCCGTGTGACCCATGCGGTGTATCTCGAGCTGCTTATCCTTGCAGGGGAGTTGCCGGTGGATACCCTTGCGGAGTTGGTACACTTGGGCAAAGGAACAGAGTGGGGTGCGAATATACCGTTGCAAGCGCTGCTGAAGGTGCACTCTGCTAAAACGCACCCACAGGGCGAGAAAACAGCTCCATCTCCAGCTCCAGCCCCAGGGCTGTTCTTCGATGATCCCGCTCAGGAGGGCCCTGCCCTGCAGCCCAGAGATGACCCGCAGCCGCTGGACATGGCTGCGCTGCAGGCGCTGTTTTTGTCCGGTGGGGCGCTAGCGCGCAATCTGTCGCAGTACGAACATCGCGCGGAACAGGTGGAAATGATGAAGGCAATCGCGAATGCCTTCACGCGGCAGCGTCACCTGCTGGTGGAGGCGGGCACCGGCACCGGCAAGAGCCTGGCATATCTCATCCCGGCCATCCAGTGGGCGTGGTCGAACGACCTGCGCGTGGTGGTCTCCACCAACACAATCAACCTACAAGACCAACTAGTGAAGAAGGATTTACCTGCTGTGCGCAAGATCCTGGATGTGCCTTTCCGGGCGGCGCTGCTGAAGGGACGTGCGAATTATGTCTGCCCACGCAGGTTTTACAACCTGCGCCGGCGCGGGCCCCGCGATGATGCCGAGATGCGTGTGCTGGCGAAATTGCTAAGTTGGCTACCCAAATCTTCGAGCGGTGATCGCGCGGAAATTACCCTGACCGGACCATCCGAAAATAGCGTCTGGATGCGGCTTTCGGCCGAGGATGAGGGATGCACCATCGAACGCTGTGCCGCGCACATGGGCGGAATATGCCCGTTTTATCGGGCGCGTCGAGCTGCCGAGACTGCCCATGTGATCGTAGTTAATCATGCCTTGCTGCTCGCCGATGTGGCCTCAGAAAACCGGGTACTTCCTGATTACCGTTATCTGGTGCTGGATGAGGCCCATCATCTGGAAGCGGCGACCACCGAGGGGCTCAGTTTTGTCGCCCGGCAGCGCGAGTTCGAATTGCGCCTGAAGGAATTGGGCGGGCCGACCGGCGGACTGCTGGGCGAGGCGCTAAAGCGTTGTGCCAGCATCATGCCGAAGACTAGGTTCAAAACCCTGGAGAGCAAGGTCGCTCACGCAGGTGATGCCATCACCACGACCCTGCTGCATTCTGGAAATTTCTTTGACGCGTTGGAAACCTTTGCGCGCGAGGCTGATGAGGGCGGGAACCCCGCCTATGACAAGCGCGTGCGAGTGGTGCCTGGGGCGCGGGCCAGCGCTGAATGGGAACAAGTGGAACTCGCTTGGGATAATTTGCACCACACGCTCACCCCGGTCATTGACAACCTGAACGGGATTGCGCGCCGCCTGGCGGAGCTGGAGGTTCTCGAATCCAGTGAGCGCGAGGAGATGGCGGCTAGCCTGAGTGCAGCTGCGCGGCGAGGGATGGATTTTGACGCGCGTGTAAATGCGCTGGTGACTAAGGTGGAAGAGGAACAGATCTGTTGGGTTGAGCTTTCCAGTGATGGCAAAAAGCTGGCGCTGCGCAGCGCGCCGCTCGACGTCGGTCCGCTGGTGGAAGAGCATCTGTGGTTCGTGAAAGACGTGGTGGTCATGACATCTGCTACACTCACGACTGCCGGTGAATTCAATTATATTAGGGGTCGTTTGCGCGCTCATGATGCGGATGAGCTGACGGTTGGTTCTTCTTTTGACTACGAGAACAGCACGCTAGTTTACCTTCCGGATGATATTCCGGAACCGTATGATAAGGAGGGCCACCAGCGAGCATTGGAGCGAGGTTTGGTGCAACTGTGCCGCGCGACTGGTGGGCGCACTCTTGTGCTTTTCACCTCGCACGCGCAACTTCGTGACACGGCGCAGGCGATCCAGGGGACGCTGGAGCGGGAGGGAATTGAGGTGTATGCCCAGATGGGTAGCGCCTCGCGGCACCAGCTGCTCGTTAAATTCAGTAAGGCGGATAAAGCAGTGCTGCTGGGAGCGCGCAGCTTCTGGGAGGGGGTGGACGTTCCGGGCCCGGCGCTTTCGGTATTGGTCATAGTGCGGCTGCCGTTTGATGTTCCTTCCGACCCAATTGCCCTCGCGCGCAGTGAGAGCTTTGATAATCCCTTCCTTAATCACTCCGTACCGGAGGCTGTACTGCGGTTCCGGCAGGGTTTCGGTCGGCTGATCCGCAGTCATACTGACCGCGGCGTAGTGGTGGTTTTCGACCGGCGCGTGGTCAGTAAGAGGTACGGCAGTCTGTTTATGGATTCGTTGCCGGGATGCCAGGTTAGGCGAGGAAAGCTATCCTTGCTGCCCGAGGCAGCTGTGAAGTGGATTGATGGCAGAGGGTGAAAAGGCCGGGGCGCAGCGTACCATCGGTGCCCGGATGCTGTTGTGGTGGCTCCGGGTTCTTACGCCACCGGCGCTGGCGCTGGCGCTCTACGTGCCGGTGCTGCGGCTGCCTTTCTTCTGGGACGACGTAGCTAACTTTACCTTCATGCAAGGGCGCTCGCTGGCGTCCTTCTGGTTTTCGGCAGCCGGTTTTCCCTATTATCGTCCATTGGGATTCTCTCTTTTTCGTGTCTGGCAGTCTATATTCGGAGCTACGAATACGGCAGCATTCCACGCACTGAATGTACTCATGCTGGTTTGCAACGGATGGCTGCTGGGCGCGCTGGCGCTGCGTCTGTGGCACGAAGCCACGGAGCCGCAGAGAGCAACCGGTAGGGGCGGGTATGACACCTCGCCAGCTGGCCTGTTTGCCTGGCTGGCGAGCACGCTGCTGTGCGCTTTTCCTTTTGCGGCCATCGTTGTGCCGCTGGTAGCCTCGTTCTTTCACCTGCTGGTCACCGCGCTGGTGCTGCTGGCAGGGATTGCCATGCTGCGCTATCGGAACGGAGGGCATAAGCGCTGGGGTGTGTTGATGGTAGTGTTTGCTGGGATGGCTCCGTTCGCGCACGAATCAGGCGTTGCTGCGGGGCTGGCGCTGGCAGCGCTCTGGATCGTCCTCTCGGTACCAAGAGCTCGACAAAACCGACTGGCGACAGCGGGGTTAGGACAGGTGTTTCTTGCGGTTATCCTGGTGGCTAATGCGCTCTTCCCACTCTGGTGGGGCCAGGTGGATAAGATGCGCACGGAAAGTGGTCTGCCCGTGCTGCGGCCGTTCGTAGAGCTGTGGCACAATGCGGTCTTTTTCTTCAATGCGCTCACTTTTCCTCTGCAGCCTCTGGCGAAACTCCTGTCCCAAGGGTCGCCGAGAGGCGAGGTGTTCTGGGTGGCGATAGTAGGTGCGCTGGGTATTGGCTGTGCTGGACTGCTGTTGTGGCGTGCCGGAAAGACACGCCTGCTGCTGGCAGGATTAGGGTTTTTCGTGGCGCTCTCGCTTCCAGCGATATTGACATTGCCGCAACTGTACGTGGTGGTCAGCCCGCGCCTGACAGTCTTGCCTGCTGCGGGCGCGGCGCTGCTGTGGGGCGGGGCGCTGAGCGTACTCGCTTTACGCAACCGGCGCAGCCTGCTACTGGCTGCGCTACTGGTGACTGTGCTGCTTTTAGTCCCTGTGCGTTATATCCTCTCGCGGGTGGCGCTGCACGAGCGGGCGCTCGCGCCTGTGTGGGGGCTAGCCCGAGCAGCGCAGGCCTTTCCACATGAGCGCCATCTGGTGGTCAATGCGACCATGTGGTTGG